>NZ_CP043568.1:5317835-5630649 GCF_014076415.1 Comamonas testosteroni | reverse complement strand
CCTTCTACAAGGAACTGGGCAATGCCGGTCTCAAGGCCAAGGACGTTCCGGTCGTGGCCTTCAGCGTGGGTGAGGAAGAGCTGCGCGGCGTGGACACCAAGCCTCTGGTCGGCCATCTGGCCGCCTGGAACTACTTCATGAGCGTGAAGAACCCGACCAACACGGCCTTCATCAAGCAGTGGGGTGACTACGCCAAGGCCAAGAACATCGCGGGCCACAAGGACAAGCCTCTGACCAACGACCCGATGGAAGCCACCTGGGTCGGCATCCATATGTGGAAGCAGGCCGTGGAGAAAGCCAAGAGCACGGATACCGACAAGGTGATCGCGGCCATGGCCGGCCAGACCTTTACAGCACCCAGCGGCTTCACGCTGAAGATGGACGAGAAGAATCACCATCTGCACAAGCCCGTGATGGTCGGCGAGATCAAGGCCGACGGCCAGTTCAGCGTGGTCTGGAAGACCAAGGGTCCGATCAAGGCCCAGCCCTGGAGCCCGTATATCGAAGGCAACGACAAGAAGAAGGACGAGCCCAACGGCAAGAGCTCCTGATTCGCCCCTCGGGCTGGAGAGGTCTGGTGGGCTCTCCAGTCCTGAAAAGATAGCTGCTTGCGATTTATTGGCAACGGATGCAGCGCTAAATATCCGAGATTCTTTTATGAAACTACTGCGCAAGTCATGGCGGCTGGTATGGGCCGCCGGGCTGGGCTCCTTGCTGAGCTTTGCCAGTCACGCGCTGACGACCGAGCAGGCCTATGCCATGGCGGCGGCAGACGATTCCGAGCAGCGCGTGCAGGCCATCAATCAGGCCGTGCTGGCACCCGATGCGCAGAGCGACGGCGGTCGCCTCGCTGCCTATCTCAAGGCGCTGTCCGACGATGAGGTGCGCGTGTCCCAGGGCCGGGCCTATGTGGTCAGCGGCGATGCGGTCAGCGATGCGGTGACCGGCCGGCCCGCCCAACTCCCGGCCGATGCCGAGGAGGTCGTCAGCAACAACTATCTGCGCTCCGTCATCGACACGGCGCAGGCAGCGCTGGCGCTGGGCAGCAGCGATGCGCAGGCGCGCCGCAAGGCTGCCGAGCAACTGGCCTCCGAGCCTGATGCGGGGCGACTTCCCCTGATCGAAAAAGCGCTGGCTACTGAACAGGACGGGCAGGTCAGAGCCCTGCTGGAGCGCAGCCTGGCTGCCAGCCTGCTGGGCAGCGACGAGGTGCAGCAGCGTCTGAAGGCGGTGGAGCAGTTGTCGCGCCAGCAGACGCCGGAGACGCAGTTGCTGCTGAACCAGCGCCTGTCCGAAGAGTCCGACCCTGGCGTGCAAAAAGCCATCAAGACCGCGCTGGCCGGCATTGCCGAAGGCCTGGCCTGGGGCGACAGGCTGGGGGCGATCTTCAGCGGCATCAGCCTGGGCTCGGTGCTGTTGCTGGCGGCGCTGGGTCTGGCTATCACCTACGGCCTGATGGGCGTCATCAATATGGCGCACGGCGAGCTGATCATGATCGGTGCCTATGCCACCTACCTGGTGCAGGTCGCATTCCAGCGCTGGCTGCCCGAGGCCTGGTTTGGCTGGTATCTGGTGGTGGCCGTTCCCGTGGCCTTTCTGGCCTCGGCGCTGGTGGGTGCGGTGCTGGAGCGCGGCGTGATCCGCTTTCTCTACGGTCGCCCGCTGGAGACCCTGCTGGCTACCTTCGGCATCAGCCTGGTGCTGCAGCAGACCGTGCGCAGCCTTTTCGGGGCGCAGAACGTGGGCGTGGAAAACCCCGTCTGGATGAGCGGCGGGATTGCGCTGCTGCCCAATCTCACGCTGCCCTGGAACCGCATCGCCATCATCGTCTTTGCGTTCGCCGTGCTGGCGGGCGTGGCCTTCATGATCGCCAGAACGCGGCTGGGCCTGTTTGTGCGCGGTGTGACGCAGAACCGCGCCATGGCCTCCTGCGTGGGCGTCAACACGGCACGCACCGACACCTATGCGTTTGCACTGGGATCCGGTATCGCCGGTCTTGCCGGCTGCGCCCTGAGCCAGATCGGCAACGTGGGCCCGGATCTGGGGCAGAACTACATCGTGGACAGTTTCCTGGTGGTGGTGCTGGGTGGTGTGGGGCAGCTGGCGGGCACCGTCTACGCGGCTCTGGGTCTGGGCGTGCTCAGCAAGCTGCTGGAAGGCTGGACCGGGGCCGTGCTGGCCAAGATCGCCGTGCTGCTGTTCATCGTGGTCTTCATTCAAAAGCGTCCGCAAGGCATCTTTGCCTTGAAGGGCCGGAGTGCGGAAACATGAAACACCCCCTGAGTCGCTTCGCGGCCTCCCCCGCTCTCGCATTGCTGCGCGCTGCGGGCAGGGGACGACACCCTCGCTGCGGGGCGGCCCTTGCTCGGTGTCTCGTACCTGGACCGCGCCAGCTGCGCAGGCCATGTGCCTTGCTCGACTTGAGGGAAAACTGACATGACAACCCAATTCATACCCATCGAACTGCCCAAGCCCGCGCCGCTGCTATCCGCCAAGGGCTGGACGGCATTTCTGCTGGCCCTGACCATGGTCTGCGCCGTGGCTCCCGCACTCAATCTGTGGGTGCCCGAGGACAGTGCGCTGCACCTTTCCGACTACATGCTGGGCCTGCTGGGCAAGTTCATGTGCTATGCCATCTGCGCGCTGGCGATTGACCTGATCTGGGGCTATACCGGCATCCTGAGCCTGGGCCACGGCCTGTTCTTCGCACTGGGCGGCTATGTGATGGGCATGTACCTGATGCGCGAGGCCGCAGGCCCCGAGGCATTGCCCGCCTTCATGGGTTTTCTGGACTGGAAGGAACTGCCCTGGCACTGGGCGCTCTCGGGCAGCTTTGCCGCCACCGTGCTGCTTGTGTTTCTGGTGCCGGGCCTGATCGGCGGGCTGTTCGGCTACTTCGCCTTTCGCTCGCGCATCAAGGGCGTGTATTTCTCCATCATCACCCAGGCCCTGACCTATGCCGCCATGCTGCTGTTCTTCCGCAACGAGACCGGCTTTGGCGGCAACAACGGCTTCACGGGCTTCAGAACCTTGGTCGGTTATTCGGTCAATTCGCAGGCCATGCATGTGCTGCTGTTCGCGCTGTCGGGGCTGGCGCTGCTGGGCTGCTTTCTGTTCTCGCGCTGGCTGATAAGAAGCAAGTACGGCCGCGTGCTGCAGGCCGTGCGCGATGCCGAATCGCGCACCATGTTCTGCGGCTACAACCCGCTGCCCTACAAGCTGTCGATCTGGGTCATCTCGGCCATGATGTGCGGCCTGGCGGGCGCGCTCTATGTGCCCCAGGTGGGCATCATCAACCCCAGCGAGATGAGCGTGGGCAATTCCATCGAAATGGCGGTGTGGACGGCCGTGGGCGGACGTGCCTCGCTGGTCGGCCCCATCATCGGCGCGTTTGCCGTCAATGGCGGCAAGAGCTGGCTCACCGTGGCCGCACCCGAATACTGGCTGTACGTGCTGGGTGCGCTGTTCATCGTCGTGACGCTGTTCATGCCGGGAGGACTGATTCGCCTGCCGCAGCAGCTTCGCCAGTGGCGTGAGAAGCGCAATGCGCAGACGCAATCCGAGCTCAACCAAGCCGCTGCTGCCCTGGCTCGCAAAGCCACCGAACGCGCAGCCGCAGACTCGTTGAAAGGAGCCCGCGCATGACCCCCGATCTCATGCAGGAAGGCGAGCAGCGCCTGGCCTCCTACCAGCAGCGCGAAGCCGCGCTGCGCACCGAATCCGGCGGGCGCAACGCCAGTCTGGCGCGCCCCGTGGTGGCCGGCGAAGTGGATGTGACCCACGGCCGCATCCTCTACCTCGAAGACGTGCATGTGAGCTTCGACGGCTTCAAGGCCATCAAGGGTCTGAACCTCGATATCGCACCCGGCGAGCTGCGCTGCATCATCGGCCCAAATGGCGCGGGCAAGACCACGATGATGGACATCATCACCGGCAAGACCCGGCCCGATAGCGGCACGGTGTTTTTCGGATCCACCATCGATCTGCTGCGCTACAAGGAGCCCGAGATCGCCGCCATGGGCATTGGCCGCAAGTTCCAGAAGCCCACGGTGTTCGAGCAGCTCAGCGTGTTCGAGAACCTGGAGCTGGCGCTCAAGACCCACAAGGGGATTGCCTCCTCCATGCTGTTCAAGCTCAGCGGCGCGCAAAAGGACCGCATTGCCGAGGTGCTGCACACCATTCATCTGGCGGCCAGTGTCACGCGCCAGGCGGGCTTGCTCAGCCACGGCCAGAAGCAGTGGCTGGAGATCGGCATGCTGCTGGTGCAGGAGCCCAGGCTGCTGCTGCTCGACGAGCCCGTGGCCGGCATGACCGACGAGGAAACAGCGCGCACGGCGGAGCTGTTTCTCACCCTCAAAGGCAAGCATTCGCTGATGGTGGTGGAGCACGACATGAGCTTTATCGACACCATCAGCGAGAAGGTCACGGTGCTCTGCGACGGCTCGGTGCTGGCCGAGGGAACGCTGGCCCAGGTCCAGGCCGACGAGCGCGTGATCGAGGTGTACCTTGGGAGGTAACCCCCTGAGACGCTTCGCCTGGGCGGCCCCGCCGCGAGGCGGCTCTTGCTCGGTGTCTCCGGTCCGATGAGCGCTGTGGGTTAATCAAATTGGATAGCTGCTTGCGCTTGCTGTGTAAGCGTTAGAGGTCAAAATGCTTAAAGTTCAGAACCTGCATCAGTACTACGGCGGCTCGCACATCCTGCGTGACGTGAATTTCACGGCCGAGATCGGCAAGGTCACGGTGCTGCTGGGCCGCAACGGCGTGGGCAAGACCACCTTGCTCAAAAGCCTGATGGGGCTGGTTCCCATCAGAAGCGGCGGCATTGAATGGCAGGGCCGCGATATCGCGCGCAGGACGCCCTATGAGCGCGCGCGCAGCGGCATCGGCTATGTGCCCCAGGGGCGCGAAATCTTCTCGCGGCTGTCGGTGGAAGACAATCTGCGTATGGGCCTGTCCTACTGCTCGGCAGGCACCCGGATTCCGGGCGAGCTGTACGAGCTGTTTCCCGTGCTGGGGCAGATGCTGCACCGCCGTGGCGGCGATCTATCGGGCGGGCAACAGCAGCAGCTGGCCATTGCGCGCGCGCTGGCGCCGCAGCCCAAGATCCTGATCCTGGATGAGCCCACCGAGGGCATACAGCCCAGCATCATCAAGGACATAGGCCGCGTGATCCGCATGCTGGCCAATCGCGGCGACATGGCCATCCTGCTGTGCGAGCAGTACTACGACTTTGCCGAGGAGCTGGCCGACCAGTATGTGGTGATGGAGCGCGGCGAGGTGATCGCATCGGGCCCGGGCAGCGAGATGCAGGAGAAGAATGTGCGCTCGCTGGTGGCGATTTGAATATCGGGCGAAGAAAAAAGGTGCCGCAAGCGGCACCTCAAAGCCTCAGGCCATGCCCGCAGGACAACTCATTTCGTCAATACGCTGCGCCGTGCGCGGCCAGCACCGGATTGCCCTGTATGGCAGTGCTGGCGCGGCCGTCCGCGCCCCGGGGAACTTCGCCCACCAGCGTGGTGCGATAGAGCTGGCGATCGAACTCCAGCGCAAAGATATCCTGTGGTGCCACATGGGCCGTGGAGCGGTTGTCCCAGAAGGCCAGCGAGCCGGGTTCCCACTTGAAGCGCACGGTGAACTCGCTGCTGACAGCGTGCTCCCAGAGCAGCTCCAGCAGCACGCGCGATTCGCGGGTGGAGAGTTCCGCGATGGACTTGAGAAAGCCGGGGCTGATGTAGAGCACCTTCTCGCCAGTCTCGGGGTGGATCGTGACCAGCGGGTGTTCGCTGATCAGGGTGTTGTCGCGCACCAGATCCAGGTATTCCTGCGATGCCGTGGCGCCTTGCGGAGCGCTGAAGCGGTGCTCGCCACGCAGGCCCTGCAAAAAGACCTGCAGCGGTCTGGAGAGCGCTTCGTAGGCAGCGGCCAGATTGGTCCATTGCGTGTCGCCGCCATAGGGCGGAATCGTCACGCCGCGCAGAATCGATGCGGCCGGCGGGTTGTGGGCGGCCGTCACATCGGCATGCCAGCCGGTCCAGGGGCGCTGTTCGGCCTGGCCGCTGTGGCGGTTGGCCTTGCGGTGCTTGGCAATCGAATACAGCTCGGGAAAGCCATCGACATGACCGAAGACGGGATGGCCGGGCGTCAGCTCGCCAAACTGGCGCGAAAAAGCGATCTGCTGCTCATGGCTGAGGTGCTGGTCGCGAAAGAAGACCACCTTCCAGCGCAACAATGCCGAGCGGATGGTGTGCACTTCGGCGGCGCTCAAGGCCTGCTTCAGATTGACGCCGCTGATCAGCGCGCCGATATGCGCCGACTGCGGTGCGATGCGGATATGCGGAGTGATGTTGCTTGCGGAGCTCAGGCGTTCGTCCAGATGCTGCAGCGGAGCGTGGGGCAGGGGCATGTTCATGGGATTTTTCCTGATGAGAGCGAGGCTTCAACGGGCCTGGGCAATACGGGAGGTGCTGGCCGGCAGCAGGCCCAGCTCGGTGAGAAGCGCATGGCTGCGTTCGACCTGTGCACTCAGGGCGTGGGCGGTGTCCTGCGGGCCGAGAAACACGGGCTCCCACTGGTTGAGCGCCACAAAGTCCTTCCACTCCCGGGTTTCGGAAACCTTGCGCAGCGCATTCACCCAGTACGCCTGCTGCGCGGCGCTGGCTCCGGGTGCCGTCATCACGCCCTGAAACGAGTCGCTGACATAGTCGATGCCCTGCTCCTTCCAGGTGGGCGACTGGGCGAACACGCCTTCAAGCCGCTTGTCGGCGGCAATCGCCAGCACGCGCACGCGGCCCGACTGCAGATAGGGCAGCAGATTCGGCGTGGTGGCCGAAACCACATCGAGATGCCCGCCTGCCAGCGCCACCATGGATTCGGCGGAGGACTTGTAGGGCACGATGCGCAGTTTCTGGATATTCACGCCGCCTTGCTGCAAGGGCTGGGCCACGCCCAGATGGATGTGATTGCCCAGCGTGGTGGCGATGCCGATGGAGTATTTCTCGGGGTCCTTGCGCAGCTGGGTGATCAGATCCTGGGCATTGCGCAGCGGCGAATCCGCACGCACGACCACGGTGGTGAACTCGCGCAGCAAGGTCACCAGCGGCGTGCCTTTTTGCAGATGCGCGGGCAGGGCGTTCTGCGCCAGGCTGTTGCCGTAGCTGGTGCTCAGCGTCATCAGCGTGTGGGCGTCGCCAGGGTGGCGGTGCAGGCTCTCCAGCGCGGCGATCGCATGCGCGCCGGACTTGTTGCTGACCACGAACTGCGGTGCATGGCCCTCGCGTGCCAGCAGCTCGGTGAGCTTGCGGGCTGCCTGATCCAGCGCAGCGCCGGCTCCGCTGGGGACAATGAATTCCGTGGCTTTGCTGGGCTTCCATGCCGAGGCCGCTGCACCGCCAGATTGCGCAGCAGCAGGGCTCGTTGCCAGCGTGCAGCACAGCACCGCCATCGATGTCAGCCACGGGGCCAGAGTGCGATGCAGGCGGGAATGAGTTACGGTACTGGCCGACATGAAAGCTCCTGAAGTCAATCGCCATGCGCTTTGCGGGCTGGCGTGCTGAAGACTGTAGAAGCGCGGCAGCCTTGCAACAACGAATGAATTTTCATGAGTTAGTAAGCAAAAGAGCTGAGCTACCCGGGCCTGAGCGGCAGGCCTGCTTGAAGAGGCAAGAAAGACGATGACCTGGCATGCGCAACTGGCGCTGAACTATTTCCTGCAGGCCGGCAAGACCTCGGTGCATTTCACGCACGATGGTCCGCTGCGCATCCTCAAAAGTCTGTATCCCGAGGGGCCGGCCATCTGCCACAACGTGCTGGTGCACCCACCGGGCGGGCTGGTGGGCGGCGATGTGCTGGACATTGATGTCCATGTCGCAGAAGGTGCGCATACGCTGGTCACCACGCCTGGTGCCACGCGCTTTTACAAAAGCAACGGGAAGCAGGCCATGCAGCGCACCCGGCTGCGCCTGGACCCCGGTGCGAGGCTGGAGTGGCTGCCGCTGGAGGCGATTGCGTACAACGCCTGCGATGCTGTCAACCAGCTGGAGTTCGATCTCGCCGAAGACGCTCAGCTGCTGACCTGGGATGTGACGGCGCTGGGCCTGCCGCTGGCGGACCAGCCCTATGAGTCCGGCAGGTTCGAGCAGCACATCGAATGGCCGGGCCGTTTTCTGGAGCGCGGCGTGATCGATGCACAGGACGAGCTGCTGCTCAATGGCGATCTGGGACTGGCCGGGCATCGCTGCCTGGGCAGTCTGATCTTTGCCAGCGGCTCAGCCATGGCACGCCATCAGCGCGAAGCCTTGCTGGAAGGCACGCAGGAGCTGCTTGCCAAGGCCGCTCCGGCGGTGTTGAGCGGTGTCACCGCCCCCAATGAAAACATGCTGGTTTTGCGCTGTGCATCACCTGTGGTTGAGCCTGTGATGATGCTGTGGAAAACCGTGTGGATATTTTGGAGAAAAGAACTCTGGGGTCTGCAGGGCGGCACGCCGAGAATCTGGTCCATGTGAGCCAGCGACCGGCCGATCTGCGGCTGCTGCAGCCCGGCATCCCTAGTAGCTTGGGCGCTGTTGCAGGCCAGGGTTTCAAGGTGCCGATCGGCCGGTGCACCGGGCCAGCTCGGCCTGGGTCCAGTTCAGGCGTTTGCGCAGCTGGGTGCAGGCGGCACCACCGTTTTGAGGATCGCGCTCCATGCAGAGCTCCTCGATCATGGCCAGTCGGGCGCGCGTGTGGCGGTGCTGTTCAAGCGAGCAGCTGCGTGTGCCCGCTTCGGCTCGCGTTCCGCCTTTCGAGCGCGTGCCGGGCGGCACGGCCGTCCAGCCCCGGTGGTGCCAGGGCGAGAAGGAGGCTGAAGGCGTGATCTCTATGCCATTCACGCGTCCTTCCAGGCCGGGAAACGTGGACAGCATGGCGGCTGCCACCAGGGCCGGGTCGCTCATGCGTCCCAGCGCCGTATCGCAGTCCATGACATCAAGATTCAGGTCCGGCGGCAGCAGTCTCAGCACGCCATAGATGCGGGTGGCATCGGTCTCCAGCTCCTTGACGCTGCGCCCGTTGCGGCCCAGCACCAGGCCCATGCCGACCAGTTGGTACTGCGTGTCGCGCAGGGCGGTATCGGGGCCGGTGTGGATCTTGACATCGCCCGAGGCCCTGCCCGCAAACATGAGCAGCCTGAAGGCATCCGTGGAGAACAGCGCCTGCACCTCCAGATGGCAACGGGCCGGGGCGGCGGGGCGCAGCATGCTTGGCAATTCCTTGGCGGCGTCGCCGTGGACCAGCATGGCTGTGCGCGGCAGCATCTCCGCTGCTATCCGTGCCTTGCCAAGGCTCACTGTGGCCGGCACGCTGGCGTCAATGGAGCCGGCTGTGGGAAATTGCGCCAGTGCCTTGAAGCCGGGCTGCATCACGGACAGTCTGTCGTTGCTGACGATGCCGCCTGTGGCGATCTCCAGGCGCCCGTTCTCGAAGCGGTAGTAGCTGGGCACTTCGTCGGTCTCGGTATAGCTGCCGTGGCGCGTGGAGACGCGGTAGCGGATCTCGCGCCCGCCCATCTCCATGAAGGGGCGCAGCGTCTCCAGCAGGGCCTGGCGCGTGGCGGCATCGTCCTGGCGCAGCGTGATCTCCACACGTGTGGAGCCATAGCCCAGCAGCTTGTCAAACGCATGGCGCATGACGGCCTGGTCCGGAAAGGTGATGACGGCCCCCACCATGCCAGCCAGGGCCGCCACGCCGCCCAGCAGCAGCGGCCAGGTCGAGCGCTCGTCGGCTTGAGCGCGAGTCACGGCGCTCCAGATGGCTTGCACGCCATGGCCCAGCCAGCTGGTGGCCACGAAGGCGATGAGCGCTGCAGTCGGCGCCCACACAAGAATCAGCAATATTTGCAACAGGCCCATATGGGCTGTGATTCTAGGCACAAGCCATGCATGGCCTGCGGCAGCCTCCGGCAGGGTGCTGCCCGCCCGGGGGCTGCCCGCCTGGGGCTGCCCGCCTCGGACGCTACAGCGCCAGAACGATTCTGGACTCCTGCGTCCTGGCGCGAGAGCAGCAGCTCATCATCTTCGTGCATGCCGCGCGCTCGGCACGGGTCAGCACCATGTCGCGATGGTCGATATCGCCTTCGAGCACAGGCACCTCGCAGGAGCCGCACAGGCCTTCGCGGCAGTCGCACTCGATATCGATATTGGCGCTGCGCAGTGCATCGAGCAGGGTCTCATCGTTGCGCACCTGCAGCGTGATGCCGGACTCGCGCAGTTCGACCTCAAAGCCGTGTTCCTTGTCCGGGTCGAGGGCTCCCAGGGTGCTGGAGAAATGCTCCACGCGCAGGCTGTCCTCGGGCCAGTGGCGGCAGGCCTCCGCCAGGCCGTCGAGCATGCGCTGCGGACCGCAGGCATAGATCTGTGCGCCTGGCCTGACCTGAGCCAGCAGCGCCTGGTAGTCGGCTCGCCGGCCCTCCGCGCCCACATAGATCTGCAGGAGCTCGCCATGCCGTGCCTGCAATGCATCCAGGAGCGCCATGCGCTCGCGCTGGCTGCAGCTGTAGTGGATTTCATAGGGGATGCCCAAGGCCTGGGCGCGAGCCGCCATGGCCGCAACCGGCGTGATACCTATGCCTCCGGCGACGAGAATCAGCTGCTGCGCGCCTTCGTCGAGCTTGAAGTGATTGCGCGGGCCGCGCATCTGCACCTTCATGCCGGCCTGCAGCGCATCATGTATCCAGGCCGAACCGCCACGGCTGTGCTCCTCGCGCAGCACGGCGATCTCGTAGGTATCTGCTTGCTGCGGATCACCGCATAGCGAGTACTGGCGCGAGATGCCCGTGTCGCCGCAGTGCAGGTCGATATGCGAGCCCGGGGTCCAGCGTGGCAGGTCGCGCCCGTCGGGCGCCTTCAGGCGCACGCGCAGCACGTCCTGGGCAATCAGCTCGGTGCTTTCCACCAGCATGCTGCGGCTGACGCCGCCTTGCGAGGATTCGCCGATGCGCACAGGCTGCTGCTCGGCCAGCACGGCGGGGTTGGCGCGCTCGGGGTTGCGGCTCACATCCCATTGCACCCACAGATGTTCGGGGCCGCGGAACGAGGTGTTGGGTACATAGGTGAAGCGTTGCTCGGCCAGCTGCATATGGGGCAGGCGGCGTGTGAATTCCTCGAGGAAGATCTGCATTTCCATGCGCGCCAGATTCTTGCCCATGCACTGGTGGGAGCCGTAGCCGAAGGTCAGGTGATCGCTGGCATTGTCGCGGTGGATGTCGAACAGGTCGGCATCGACAAAGTGCTGCTCGTCGTGGTTGGCCGAAGAGGTGACGATGAGCAGCTTGCTGCCGGCCGGAATGGCCTGGCCGCCGATCACCACATCCTTGGTGGCCAGGCGCCGCCAGGCGGCTACCGAGCCGTTGTGGCGCAGGCATTCCTCCACGGCATTGGGTATCAGCGAGGGATCGGCGCAGATCTCCTGCCAGACCTTGGGGTGCTGCAGCAGCAGCTTGACGGCATTGGCCGTGGCGTTGGCCGTGGTCTCGTGCGCGGCGACCAGGCCGGCCATCATCATCGAGTGCAGATAGGAGTCGGTGACGACATCGGGCAGCTCTTTTTGCTTGCGGATGCCGTATTGCATCCAGCCCTCGGCGTCGGGATCGGCGCGCATCTTGTCGAGAATCCGGCCCGCGTGCTGCCAGAAGTTGCCCACGGCATGAGCCACGGCCACCTGCTCCTCGGCCTGCGGTCGTCCCCAGGTGTTGACGGTGTGGGCGATGCTGTACTGGCGCAGCGTGTCCATATCGTCTGCGGGCACGCCCAGAAAATGCATGGCCACCGTCAGCGGTACTTCCCACAGCATCTGATCGACGAGATCGGCGCGGCCGTCGTCGATGAAGCGGTCCACGTATTCGCGGGCCAGCCGGCGCACCATGGGCTCGTGGTGCTTGAGCTCCTCGGGCGTGAAGGGCTGCATCAGCGCGCGGCGGCGCGGCATGTGCGCGGGCTCGTCCTCGTTGACCAGAGTGCGGTTCAGCGCAAAGCCATAGCTGGCGAGCACGGCATTGGCCTCATCGCCCGTGGGCGTGATCTTCTCCAGCGCAATCGAGGGGCTGAAGGTCAGGTTGTCGCGGAAGATGGCCTTGATGTCGTCGAAGCGCGTGACCACCCAGTAGCCCAGCTGCGGGCTGTAGAACACCGGCTCCTGTTCGCGTGCCCAGCGCACATATTCGGGCGGGTCCTGCTGGTAGCCGTCGGCAAAGGGATCGAAGCTGGCGGCACCGTGGCTGATGGGGCAGCCCGTAGGGCCGCTCTGGCCGGTGGGCTTGCCGAACTGGCTGTGATCGATGGGGCAGCGACTGGGGGTGGAAGTGGTCATGGCTCGCTCGCAAACGCAAAGAGGCAGGAGATGGCATAAGCCATCGGACGAGAGCGCAGAGGCGGCCTGCCGCCAGCCTCTGCGGCATGGATCAGCGGGGCAATCAGTCCAGCGTGATGTTCAGGTCCTTGATCAGCTTTTGCCAGCGTGCGCTTTCGCTGTGGATCAGCGCCTGGAACTGCTCGGGCGTGTTGCCCACGGGCTCCACGCCAAAGTCGATGAGCTTTTGCTTGACCGCAGGCTCGTTGATGGCGGCGACCACCTGCTTGTTCAGCGCCGTGACGACGTTGGCCGGTGTCTTGGCCGGGGCCACCATGCCGACCAGGGCCGCAGCCTGCACGCCGGGCAGGCCCAGCTCGCCGAAGGTGGGCACATCGGGCAGTTGGGGCAGGCGCGTGGCATTGGCCACGGCCAGCGGACGCACCTTGCCGCCCTTGATGAAGCCGGCGCCGGCGGCCAGGTCCACCATCATCACGGGAATCTGACCGCCCGCCACATCGGCCAGCGCCGGAGCCGCACCGCGATAGGGCGCATGGGCGAGCTTGAGGCCGGCCTCGGACTTCAGCAGTTCCATGGCCAGGTGATGGGGGCTGCCCGCACCGGCGGAGCCGTAGTTCACGCCCTCGGCACTGGCTTTGGCCGCGGCAATGAACTCCTTGGCGGTCTTGGCCTTCTCGGCGGGGCCGGCCACCAGAATCATGGGAAAGCGGCCCATGAGCGTGACGGGCGTCAGATCCTTGCCGGGGTTGTAGCTCAGGCTCTTGTAGAGCACGGGGTTGAAGATCAGCGTGCCGTTGTCGGCCGAAAGGACGGTATAGCCGTCGGCCGGTGCGCGCGCGGTCTCCGAGGCGCCGATGGCCGTGTTGCCGCCCGGGCGGTTGTCCACGACGATGGGCTGATGGGCCTGGGCGCCCCAGGCCTGGCCTATGGTGCGGGCCAGAAAGTCCGAGCCACCGCCTGCGGCGTAGGGCACGATCCAGCGCACGCTCTTGCTTGGGTACTTGTCCTGGGCCATGACGGTGCCGGGGGCTGCGGCCAGCCAGAGCATGCTGGTGGCCAGAACCGAGGCGGTGAAGAGGCGTTTTTTCATTGAGGGTGTCTCCTGGGCTGTGGTGTTGTTTGCCTGCGGGTTAACCAAGCTTCACTCCGCCTGCGGTTCCGCTTTAATACGGAAATTGTTTTGCGTAATTTTTATACGCATAGCGTAAATATGCTTCAAGGGATTACCCGAGAGTCAGCACCAGACATGCGTGAAAATGTCTTCAACGGCTTACGAGACAGGCGCAACCAGC
Organism: Comamonas testosteroni; assembly: GCF_014076415.1. Lineage (NCBI taxonomy): Bacteria > Pseudomonadati > Pseudomonadota > Betaproteobacteria > Burkholderiales > Comamonadaceae > Comamonas > Comamonas testosteroni. The sequence goes on along the minus strand of NZ_CP043568.1, from coordinate 5,617,018 downwards.
TATGAAAATCGAGAAGAAGACTTTGGCTATGGCGAAGCGGCAAGCAGCCAGCCCAGCCGCAAGAGTGGCGTCGCCGAATGCCCGGCAAGAGCCGGATCAACGTCGCCAGCGTGTGCAGGCCGCAGAGACTTGTCTGGCCGTGCTCAAGGCACTGGCCGGGCTGGGCGGGCGTGCCAGTCTCACGGCCATCGGTGCTGCCGTCGATGAAAGTCCCGCCAAGGTGCATCGCTATCTGGCCAGTCTCATGGCCGAGGGCCTGGTGGAGCAGGACCGTGGCGGCACCCAGTACGCGCTCGGGCGTGAGGCCATTCATATCGGCCTGGCTGCGATGCGCCAGAATGATCCTGTGCGCATGTCCGAGCCCGCTTTGCAGCATCTGCGCGAGTCCTTGCAGGTCACGAGTTTTGTCGCGGTCATGGGCAATATGGGGCCCACCATCGTGCGTTTTGAAGAGCCCAGCCTGCCCATTACCGTCAATGTGCGTGTGGGCTCGGTCATGTCCATGCTGTGGTCGGCCACGGGGCGGGCATTTTTTGCCTTCATGGAGCCGCAGCCCGAGGTCGAGGCGCTGCTGGCACGTGAGCTGGATGCCGCCAGCCCGGAGCATCGCCGCCTGCTGCATGCCAGCAAGCCGCTGGAGCAGCTGCGCAGCGAGATTCGCGCGGCCGGCTGTGCGGCGATCCGCGACCTGAATCTACCCGGCATCAGCGCCGTGGCAGCGCCTTTGTTCGATTACAACGGCCATGTGGTGGCCGTGCTCTGCGCGCTCGGGGCCAGCGGCGGCTTCGACCCCGATCCGCAGGGCAAGATTGCCCAGGCTGTGTGCGAAGAGGCGCGCAGTATCAGCGCTTCGATGGGCTACCGAGTCCAGGTCTGTGATCAGGCACCGGTCAGCACAGCCGGGGCTCCCAGGCGCTGGGACAGCTGACGGGCCTGGGTCTGCAGTGTCCGTGCCGGCAGACCGGCGGGGTCCAGCGTCAGCGTGACCGAAGGACCGATGGCGGCAATCGCCAGCACCAACTGGCCGAAGCCGTCGAACACCGGCACCGCCAGCGCGCTCACGCCCGACAGCAACTGGTTCTCGACCACGCTCAGGTGGTTGCGGCGAATGGAGTCCAGTTCCTTGGCAAACGCCGGTTCGTCCAGACTGTGGCCTTCGGCCTGCAGCAGCGGTGCGATACGGGCCGGGTCGCCGAAAGCCGCAAAAATCTTGCCCGTGGCGGTATGGCGCAGGGAGGCCGGCGTGCCGTGGCGCATGGCCACATAGACATGGGTCGGGCCTTCCTCGACACGGATGATGATCGGCCCCTGGCCGCTCCACATGGACACCGACACGGTGTAGCCCACCTCTTGTGCCAGGGCGGGCAGCTCGGCAATCGCCATGCGCACGGGATCGGCCTGCTGCAGGCTGATGAGCCCCATCTGGATGGCCAGCGGCCCCAGGCCGTAGTGGCCGCTGACGCGATCCTGCTCCATCAGGCCCAGCTTGCAAAAGCTCACCAGATAGGGGTGGGCCTTGGCCGCCGTCATCTCGGCCTCGCGTGCCAGATCCTTGAGCGCCATGCGCCGGCCCGTGCGCGCCAGCACCTTGAGCAACTGGCCGCCGACTTCCACGCTCTGTATGCCGCGCGGTGCGCGCGCGGGTTCGTCGTCACTGGATTCAAGCATCAAACGGGCGTCGGTCGAAGAAGAGTTGGCATGAGGCATGACGGCATTGTGACGGTGTAAAAGCGGCTGGAAAGCCGCAAGGGTTTTTCACTATGACAAATCGATTGTGCAATGTTGAATTTATATCTAGCATTCGGAAATTCGATAAAGCTGAATGCATTTGTTTAAAACAAAGAGATTGCAACGATGAGCACCAAGACCTTTGCCTCCGCCGCCGACCTTGAAGTCAAGAAGGTGAGCTTCGACAAGCTCTCCGAACATGCCTATGCCTACACGGCCGAGGGCGACCCCAACACCGGCATCATCATCGGCGACGACGCCGTGATGGTCATCGACACCCAGGCCACCCCCGTCATGGCCGAGGACGTGATCCGCCGCATTCGCGAGGTCACGGACAAGCCCATCAAATACGTCACGCTGTCGCACTACCACGCGGTGCGCGTGCTGGGAGCCTCGGCCTATGGCGCCGAGCACATCATTGCCAGCCAGGACACCTACGATCTCATCGTCGAGCGCGGCGAGCAGGACAAGGCCAGCGAGATTGGCCGCTTTCCGCGCCTGTTCCAGAACGTCGAGAGCGTGCCCGAGGGCATGACCTGGCCGACCATGACCTTCACCGGCAAGATGACGCTGTGGCTGGGCAAGCTCGAGGTGCAGATCCTGCAACTGGGCCGCGGCCACACCAAGGGCGATACCGTGGTCTGGCTGCCCCAGGACAAGGTGCTGTTCAGTGGCGATCTGGTCGAGTTCGATGCCACGCCCTATGCCGGCGATGCCTACTTCCAGGACTGGCCGCAGACGCTGGATGCCATCGCCGCCCTCCAGCCCGAAAAGCTGGTGCCCGGCCGCGGCGCGGCGCTGCAGAACGCGGCCGAAGTGCAGGCCGGCCTGGCAGGCACGCGCAGCTTCATCAGCGACCTGTGGGCCGAGGTCAAGGCTGGTGCCGACGCCAGGCAGGACCTGCGCAAGGTCTACGAGGCGGCCTTTGCCAAGCTGCAGCCCAAATACGGCCATTGGGTGATCTTCAACCACTGCATGCCCTTCGACGTGACGCGCGCCTATGACGAGGCATCGGGCCACGCCGACCCGCGCATCTGGACCGCCGAGCGCGACCGCGAGATGTGGCTGGCGCTGGAAGGCTGATCGCCTGCGGGGCCGCCCGGCTGGCAGTCTCCTGCGCAGGTGCGGCGGTCTACTGCGAAGCTATCTAAAACAGGAGCTGCTTGCGCTTTGATCGCAATGAATTCAAATGGAAGCAGCATTGAATTCATTGACTGACAAGCGGTAGTAGCTATCAAAAAAATAGAGTTTGAATCCGGTCGCAAAGAGCCGGAGGGGCGGCTTTTGCCCCAAGAAACAGATCCACGCTTTTCAAGGTTTGCGCACCGATGAACGCCATGTCCACTCCAGCCATTGCTCCTGACGCCCTGCGCGGCAGCGCCGCCGACATCCAGTCCATCCAGATTCCCTATCGGCGGCATGCAGACCAGGATGCCGATGTCCCGGCCCGCCACCCCGTGGTCGTCGTCGGCGCCGGGCCCGTGGGCCTGTCGCTGGCCATCGATCTGGCCCAGCGCGGCCAGCCGGTGGTGGTGCTCGACAACGACTGCAAGCTGTCCACGGGCTCGCGCGCCATCTGCTTTTCCAAGCGCACGCTGGAGATCTGGGACCGCCTGGGCGTGGGCCAGTCCATGGTGGACAAGGGCGTGTCCTGGAATCTGGGCAAGGTGTTTGCCGGGGATAGGTCGCTCTACCAGTTCGACCTGCTGCCCGAAGCCGGTCACGAGCGCCCGGCCTTCATCAATCTGCAGCAGTATTACGCCGAAGCCTATCTGGTCGAGCGCGCACTGCAGCTGCCGCTGATCGACCTGCGCTGGCACAACAAGGTCACGGCGCTGGCGCCGCGCGACGACGGAGCCCTGGTGACCGTGGAAACGCCCGAAGGCGAGTACCGGATCGATGCCCAGTGGGTGCTGGCCTGCGACGGATCGCGCTCGCCCTTGCGCGGCCTGCTGGGCCAGGAAAGCCATGGCCGCATCTTCCGCGACCGCTTTCTGATTGCCGATGTGAAGATGCATGCGGATTTCCCGAGCGAGCGCTGGTTCTGGTTCGATCCGCCATTTCATCCGGGCCAGAGCGTGCTGCTGCACCGCCAGCCCGACGATGTCTGGCGCATCGACTTCCAGCTGGGCTGGGAGGCCGATCCCGAGGAGGAGAAAAAGCCCGAGAACATCCTGCCGCGCATCCGCGCATTGCTGGGCAAGGACGCGCACTTCGAGCTCGAATGGGCCAGTGTCTACACCTTTGCCTGCCTGCGCATGGACCGCTTCGTCCACGGCCGCGTGGTCTTCGCGGGTGACAGCGCGCATGGTGTCTCGCCCTTCGGCGCACGCGGCGCCAACAGCGGCGTGCAGGATGCCGAGAACCTGGCCTGGAAGCTCGACCGCGTGCTGCGCGGCCAGGCCGACGCTGCGCTGATCGCGACGTACGGTGCCGAGCGCGAATACGCGGCCGACGAGAACATCCGCAACTCCACGCGCGCCACCGACTTCATCACGCCCAAGAGCGAGATCAGCCGCCTGTTTCGCGATGCGGCGCTGGAGCTGGCGCGCGAGCATGAGTTTGCACGTCGCATCGTCAACAGCGGGCGTCTGTCGGTGCCGGCCACGCTGCATCACTCGCCGCTCAACACGCCGGACAGCGAGGCCTTCGCGGGTTCGCAACTGCCCGGTGCCGTGCTCAGCGACGCGCCCATGCGCCGTACCGGCGACAGCCAGATCACCTGGCTGCTGCGCGCCCTGGGCCCGGACTTCACGCTGCTGCATTTCGGCCCCACGCCGGACTGGGCGCGCGAGCTGACCGGTGTGCTCAATCTCTCGATAGCCGCCGAGGGCGATGCCGGGGCCGCGCAAGCCGATCTGCTGGATGTGCAGGGTCTGGCGGCGCAGCGCCTGGATGCGCGGCCGGGCACCAGCTATCTGCTGCGCCCCGACCAGCATGTCTGCGCGCGCTGGCGCCGTCCTGACGAGGCTGGCGTGCGTGCCGCGCTGCTGCAAGCCAGCGGCGCCTTGCAATGAAATACCCCAGAGGATTCCCTTCTTTTCAGGAGACCGCCATGCTGCTGTCCACCCATCCAAATCTGCAGGCCTGCGACGATTTCTATGAAGCCCTGATCACCACGCATCAGGGCCTGGAAACCGCGCAAAGCCACGCCCTCAATGCCCGCCTGGTGCTGCTGCTGGCCAATCACATCGGCCATCAAGAGACCTTGCTGCATGCGCTCGAACTGGCCCGCGCCAGCGCAGGATTCGCTCCTGCCGGCGCAGATCCTGCCGAGCGCGGTGCCGTGACACCGGTTGCCCCGGTACACGCTGCCGCTTGAGATGCAGCAAGCCGCCGGCCTGGCGGCAGCTGCGCCATCCCCTAAAGGCCCCGTCACCAAAATCTATTCAAGGGGCCATGAATCAAGGAGACAAGGATGATGCAACGCAAAAAATTTCTGGCCGCACTGGCCTGCTCGACGCTGGCATGGGCTGCAGGGCCGGTCGCCATGGCGCAGGAAAAGCCCCTGGAATGGGTCATAGGCTACGCCGCAGGCGGGGGCTCCGACGTGGTGGCCCGCGTGATTGCCGAAGCCATGGGCCGCAATCTGGAGCGCCCCATCGTCATCAACAACAAGCCCGGTGCGGGAACCAATATCGCGGCCGAGTACAGCGCACGCTCGCATGACTACGGCAACCTGATGTTCACGGCCGACTTCGCCACGCTGGCTGCCAATCCGTTTCTGTTCCGCAAGCTCAACTACAACGCCGAAAAGGACTTCAAGCCTGTGGGCATGCTGGTGCGCTTTCCCATGCTGCTGGTGGTCAACAACGATGTGCCGGTCAGCAATCTGAGCGAGTTTGTCGCCTGGGCCAAGCAGCAGAAGACCGGCGTGAGCTGGGGCTCGGCCGGCCTGGGCAGCCCTCATCATCTGGTTGGCGAGCTGTTTCGCGAAGAAGCCGGTCTGGGCAATATGACCCATGTTCCTTATCGCGGTGCTGCGCCGGCAGTGCAGGATGTGATCGGCGGCCAGATTCCTGCCATGTGGGCCGATAGCGCCACCATCATTCCCTTCCTCGGCGAGAAAAAGCTCAAGGCCATAGGCGTGGCCAGCCCGGCCCGCATCGATGTGCTGCCCAAGGTCGCCACCTTGCAGGAGCAGGGCCTCAAGGGCTTCGAAGGCTATGCCTGGCAGGGCATCGTCGTGCCCAAGGGCAGCTCGGCCGAGGTGGTCAAGAAGTTCAGCCAGTCGCTGCAGTTTGCACTGGCCGACACTCGCACCAAGGCCCGTCTGGCAGCCATGGGGGTCGAGCCCATGCCCGGCAGCTCCGAGCAGATGGAGAAATTCGTCAGCAACGAGCGCAGCAAATGGGGGCGCGTGATCACGGCCAACAACATCAAGCTCGATTGACAACCAGACTCAGCGGGCCGCAGCCTGGGTGACGGACAGGCCCGGGCGCTGCGGGATATGCGTTTTTGCAGATGCAGCGCCGTGCCAGCCGTGGCAGACTGCGGGCCATGTCCGAGCCCACTCTTCTCGTTGCCGACGATCACCCGCTGTTTCGCGCAGCGTTGATCCAGGTGCTGCACGACCGCTTTCCGCAATTCCGCATTGTGGAGGCGGCCAGCGCCCAGACCCTGGGCGCAGCGATGCAGGATCATCCCGAGATCGAGCTGGTGCTGCTGGACCTGGCCATGCCCGGCGCGCGCGGCTTCTCGTCCCTGCTGCATCTGCGCGGCGAATATGCGCAGGTTCCGGTGATCATCATCTCCTCCAATGACGACCCTCGCATCATCCGTCGCGCCCAGCAGTTCGGGGCGGCAGGCTTTATCTCCAAGTCTGCTGCTGCAGACGATATGAGTGCCGCCATTGACGATGTGCTGAGCGGGGATATCAGCTTTCCCTCCATGGTGGCCGAGCGCTCGGAGGCCGATGCGGCCCTGGCCGCTCGCCTGGCCCAGCTCACGCCCCAGCAGTTTCGCGTGCTGCTGTGCATTGCCGACGGACTGCTCAACAAGCAGATCGCGCACGAACTGGGCCTGGCCGAAAACACCGTCAAGGTCCATGTGACGGCGATTCTCAAGAAGCTCGAATGCTATTCACGCACCCAGGCCGCCGTGCTGGTCAAGAGCCTGGAAAACGATCACGAGGTTTGATTGCCCTGGTGCCTCAAGGTCCCTCAGTCTTGATAGCTTGCTGCGTTTTTCTGGTAATGGTTCGAGGTGTTATGCCTCATTTTTGTGCAGCTTGCAGCGGCATGCCGCTGTCGCAGTTCGATGGCTACAAGTGCGCAAAAAACTCCGGCGTCGTGTCCCAGCGATCGTGCATGCCATCGACATAGGTGACGGGAATTCGCGACAGCTCCTCCTCCGACAGCTCTTCCAGGCAGCCGATATTGATGCCGTACATCTGGCCTATCGGCGTGTTGTGGCCCACGCCAAAGACGCGGATGCCGCAACGTTTGCAGAAGAAATGCTGGTTCTTTTGCGAGCCAAACACATAGAGTGTGAGCTCCTTCTCGCCCGTAATAAGGCGAAAATTTTCGGGGCTGGCGATGGCGGGCCAGAATCGGCTGCGTCTGCAGATGGAGCAGTTGCAGCGATAGCTGGGCTGGCTCAGGTCCAGGCCGACTTCAACCTGAACCCGGCTGCAATGGCAGCTGGCACGATAGGATTTCAGCATCTGGCGACCCCTTGTGTTGAGACGGGCCGCCACCGGGATGTCAGCCTTGATCGAAGCTTAGATAGTTCAGATGCTCCTGGCTACGCCAGACCGCACACCATGCATTGATATCGCTGCCGTGGGAGAAAAAGATCTCCCAGCGATGATCGACCTCGTCCTGAAAAACCTGTCTCGCCGCATTGATGAAGCGATGACAATGGGTCGGGAGCGAGCCTTGGGCATCTTGCGCATCGATCAGCCAGAGGAAGTCCTCTTGCCAGTCGGCGTCGCACGATACTTCATGCACGGATTTCAGACGCAGCCTGCTGACCACATCGGGCCGATGAGCGAGATCGATCCGGCAGCGCACAGCCAGGCGGTCGTCAATGCCGCTGCCTCCGGCATAAAAGCCCAGCGCATAGTGCAAGTCTTCCTCTGCAGGCGCAAAGCCGATCAGATTGGCAATGAGTGACATGGGCTTCTCCACGCACATGTCTTTGCTGTCGTGTCGATGAGCCAGGCTGTCGTAGTCGCGCATGTCTTCTGCAACCGTCTAAGGAAGAGCAGGCATGCACAGGTGTGTCGCCTCATGCTGCATGGGTTGGCCCTCCCAGGGAGGACAGAACGGCAGGAGCGATCAGCCTGTGCATGGGTTTGACGGGCAGCATGTAGAGATGCCCCAGTGCGTTCTTGACATGCACGACGGTTGTGACGGTGATGACGGTGTCCAGGGAACGGATGTCGCTCTTGCGGTGAATGCTGAGCACGACTTTCAGATGCTTGTCATCGTCGCCGATCAGGGCTTCATCAAAGGTGTTCTCGAACACCGTGAAGATGCCGACCCTGTCGCCGGGGCCGTAGCTGGCTGCTGGTTTTCCGGGCTTCAGGGCCGACAAGGTGCCCAGGTTCTTGAGCCCCACCAGGCCGCCGACCAGATTGCGCGCACGCATGCAGATTTCAATCCAGCGCGGCGTTTTCCGCGCGGCAAGAATGAAGTGGTCCAGTGCAGACAGGCCTGTGGCGTCCGAGACGATGCTCCAGGAGTCGTGAAAGCTGGCCCCGGCCAATCGCTGTGCGATGCGGCTGCCGGGCGGAACGGCGGATTCAACGGGATGATGGTGCATGCTGTCTCTGTCAGGGTTGAACGGCCCGCGTGCCTGAAAGCCGCAGAGGCTGTTGCAGCATATCGAAGAATCCGCCGCTCGGCTTGCGCAGTCATGGCGTGCAGACCGGTGCTGGTCCTGAATTGATAGCGAGAGTTCGATGCACTGAAAGCGCCGCAGCTGGAAGTGACTTTGGTTGTCAGGCGCTCCCGCCTTCTCGTCCGCGCAAAAAGGTCTGGCTCATCAGCGCCCGCAGCGCCGGCGGTCTGACCGGCTTGGCCAGAAAGCCCCAGCCGCGTTCGGCAGCCTGGCGGCGCAGGGTGCTATCGCCTTCAGCGGTCAGCAGGATGACGGGAGGCTGCTGCCCCCAGCGCTCGCAGAGCTGGGCATAGATATCGGGGCCGTAGAGCTGGCCCAGATGCACATCGAGCAGCACCAGTTGCGGGGCATTGCCGGGCGCTGCGTAGGCCAGGGCTTCGGGGGCATTGGCGGCCAGCGGCACGTCGCAGCCCCAGCGCTCGAGCAGGGCGCAGGTGGCGTCGCGGGTGGCGGGATCGTCCTCCACATACCAGACGGTGCCGCCCTGCAGCGGACTGTCCACACGAGCGCTGGGGGAAGGCTGCTGCGATACCGGCGTCAATGCAGCGGCCTGGCCCAGTGGAACCTTGACCCAGAAGACGCTGCCCTTGCCCAGGGTGGAGCGCAGGCCGATCTCATGGTCCAGCAATCTGCCCAGGCGTTCCACGATGGCCAGGCCCAGGCCGGTGCCGCGGTCGTCGGCATGGCCTTCGTCGAGGCGGCGGAACTCTTCGAAGATTTCCTTTTGCAGGCTTTGGGGGATGCCAGGACCCTGGTCATGCACCTCGATGCGCACCTGGTCGCCCTGGCGGCGACAGCCCACGACGATACGGCCCTTGCGCGTATAGCGGATGGCGTTGGAGACAAAGTTCTGCAATATGCGGCGCAGCAGGGCTTCGTCGCTGCGCACGATCAGCCGGCTGGGCATGCAGTGCAGGCTCAGGCCCTCGTTCTCGGCCTGCAGTGCAAAATTGTTGTGCACCACTTCCAGCAAGGAGTTGAGCGCGAAGTCACGTACGCGGACTTCGAGCTGGCCCGATTCCATGCGCGAGATGTCGAGCAGGCTGGTGAGAATGGCGTCCTGAGAGGCCAGTGCCTTGTCCACCCGCTGGGCCAGTTGGCGGCCTGCCTCATCGTGCAGATAGGTGGGCAGCAGGCTGGTGAAAATGCGCGCCGCATTCAGCGGCTGCAGCAGGTCATGCACGGCCGAGGCGACAAAGCGGGTTTTGTAGCGGTTGGCGCGCTCGGCCTCCTGTTTGGCCTGGGCCAGGTCCCGGGTGCGATCGGCAATGCGCTTTTCCAGCGTATCGGCCAGATTGCGCAACTCGCGCGCCGTGTTCTTGTAGCTGGTGATGTCGGCATAGCTGGTGACAAAGCCGCCATCGGGCAGGGGGTTGCCGCGAATCTCCAGCACCGTGCCGTCGCCCTTGGCGCTTTCGTGCAGATGAGGGCTGCCGCTGCGCAGATGCTGGAGGCGGCGCTGGATCGCAGGCTCCACATCGCCCTTGCCCAGCAGGCCGCGCCTGGCGTTGTGGCGTATCAGAGCCTCAATGGGCTGGCCCACATGCATGAGCTCGGGCGGGTAGCGGAACAGCTCCACATAGCGCGAGTTCCAGGCCACCAGCCGCAGCTGTGGGTCCACGACCACCACGCCTTGCGGCAGATGCTGCAGGCTGCGCGAGAGTCCGGTGTCGGCCTGCTTGGCGGCCTGGACAATGCCGTCCTGCGCGGTGCGCAGCTCCTGCGCATGCTGGTGCAGAACGGTCTCCAGCTCCTTGCGGCTGCGCTGGCGCAGGGCAGCCAGACGCTGGCGCTGGCGGATATAGAGTACCAGCAGCGAGGCGGCGAGCCACAGGCCGCCAGCGGCCACTGCCGCCCAGTGGCTGGCCGTCTGGCTGTGGACGATGTCGTGCAGCAGGTGCAGCTGCCATTGGCTTTCGGGGAGTTCCATGCGCAGCCAGAGCATGGGGTCGACCAGCGGAGGCTGGCTGAAATGCGCCAGCATGCCGATGCCCGCAGGCTGCCGGCTGGTGCGATAGCCGAGCGGAATCAGAGTCTGGCCCGCGTATTGATGGGTGTCCCGTACCTCCTGCTGGTCGCTGCTGGACAGCGGCTCCAGCAGGCGGTAGCGCCATTCGTCGCGGTTGGAGAGAAAGACCACGCCATGCTCGTCCGAGGCGAAGACGATGTCGGGCGATTGGCTCCACTCGCCTTCGAGCTCCTGAAACAGGATCTTGATGGCGATGAGTCCAAGTACCGAGCCGTCATCATCATGAATGGCCTGGGAGAGAAAGTAGCCGGGCAGTCCCGTGGTCATGCCGATGCCATAGAAGCGGCCACTGCCCTGGTTCAGCGCCTGAGTCACATAGGGGCGAAAGCTGTAGTCCTCGCCCACATTGCTGTGCGAGTCGCGCCAGTTGCTGGCGGCCACGGCCTTGCCGCTTCTGTCGATGAGGGTCAGCGTGGAAGCTCGGCTGGCGCCGTTGGCCTGCTCCAGCTTGCGGTTGAGCCTGTCCACCTCGGTGGCTCTGAGCGGGTGGCTGAGCGCGCTCTTGAGTTCGGCATCGAGCGCCAGCACCTCGGGCAGGGTGCGGTAGCGGTCCACGCGCTGCACCATGGCCTGGGCATAGAGCGTGAGCTGGCGTTGCACGCTTTCGCTTTCATCGTGCAAAGAGGTTTGCAGCGCGACGCGACTGGCGGCCCACATGCTCAGCAGCATGCCGCTGAGGACGATGACAAGGGTCAGAAACAGTCGGTTTCGGGCAAGGTTTCGCGCAAGACGCATGACGAGGTCGGGTGATCAAGGAGCCCAGTGTGGCTCTGGAGCAGTTTCAGTGCCGATTCTGAGGCCTAGGGATTTCCCTAAGTTGGTGCATGCTCTCCCAGGGAGCGCGTCCCGACCTAATACCAATGGGTTATCGGCACAAAAAGGGCGCGGGAGTACAAACGGCAGCAATTCGGCGCACCACGGTGGTGCGCCCGCAATTTTGGAGATGCAGCGTGCACACTCTGCCCACAGAATCTGCTCCGCGCGAGCACTTGCCGTTCTACCGTCAGCTCTACTTCCAGGTGGTGTTCGCCATCATCGTGGGCGTGCTGCTGGGGCACTTCGAGCCCGCCTACGGCGAAGCCATGAAGCCCTTTGGCGATGCCTTCATCAAGCTCATCAAGATGATCATCGCGCCGGTGATCTTCCTGACCATCGTCACCGGCATCGCCAGCATGACGCACCTGAGCGCCGTGGGTCGTGTGTTCGGCAAGGCCATGGCGTATTTCCTGACCTTTTCCACGCTGGCGCTGGTTGTGGGCCTGATCGTGGCGAATGTGATGCAGCCTGGTGCCGGCATGCATATCAACCCTGCCGACCTGGACCAGACGGCCGTCAAGGGCTATGTGGCCAAGTCGCACGAGATGACGCTGACCGGCTTCGTGATGGACATCATCCCCAAGACGCTGATCAGTCCATTCGTGGGTGACAACATCCTGCAGGTGCTGCTGGTGGCCGTGCTGTTCGGCGTGTCCCTTGCCTTGGTCGGCGAGGCCGGCAAGCCCGTGCTGAGCTTCTTCGAAGCCCTGACCAAGCCCGTGTTCAAGCTGGTCAACATCGTGATGAAGTTCGCTCCCATCGGTGCCTTTGGCGCCATGGCCTTCACCATCGGCAAGTTCGGTCTGGGCTCGCTGGTCAACCTCGCCGAGCTGGTGCTGACCTTCTACATCACCTCGGCCCTGTTCGTGCTGGTGGTCCTGGGTGCGGTGGCGCGCTTTTGCGGCTTCTCCGTGATCAAGCTGATCAAGTACCTCAAGGACGAGCTGTTGCTGGTGCTGGGCACATCGTCTTCCGAATCGGCTCTGCCTTCGCTGATGCACAAGATGGAAAAAGCCGGCTGCAGCAAGTCCGTCGTCGGTCTGGTCGTGCCTACCGGCTATTCCTTCAACCTGGACGGCACCAATATCTACATGACGCTGGCTGCTCTGTTCATTGCCCAGGCGACCGATACTCATCTGACCCTGGGCCACCAGATCGCTTTGCTGCTGGTTGCCATGCTGTCGTCCAAGGGCGCGGCGGGTGTGACGGGGGCTGGCTTCATCACCCTGGCAGCGACCCTGGCCGTGGTGCCCGAGGTGCCAGTGGCCGGCATGGCTCTGATTCTGGGTGTGGACCGCTTCATGTCCGAATGCCGCTCGCTGACCAACTTCATCGGTAACGCCGTCGCTACCGTGGTGGTCTCCAAATGGGAGAGCGCGCTGGACTACGAAAAGCTGGATGCTGCTCTGGCAGGCAAGGAAGAAAACGAGGCGGTGTCCGCTCACGCCTGAGCGAGCACAGGCCTCATGCCAAAAAGCCCCGGCCATCAGGTCGGGGCTTTTTTCATGGATTTCAGGCTTTAAGCCCAGCCGGGGAAGGCGTTGATAGCTATTGATTCGATTGCATTCAGGCGGAGTGTGAGGTGGCCGTCAGCAAGTCATGGGCCGCCAGCACGCGCAGGGTGTCGCGCCCCAGGCTCTTGCTGCGGGGCAGAAAGCGCACCCAGCTCAGTTTGTTGACGGTGCGCTCCAGTACCTGCCGGGCCTCGGCGGGAAGCTGCTGCACAAACTGCAGCCAGGCCTGCCGGGCCTGCTCCAGCGCACCTGCCTGCTGCAGAAACAGTGCCGTGGACTGGGCGTAGTTGAGCGCATCGCGCGCCATGCAGACGGCTTGCGGCAAATGGGCAGCAGGGTCGTCTTCAAAGTCGATGAAGCCTATGACCCCATCGGCGCAGACCACCATATTGCGCGCTACGGCCTGGCTCAGTACCTCGCCGCTGGCATGGGCCTGCTCGATGGCCTCCAGGCCTCTTTGCCAGAGCTGCAGCGTGGCCTGCGCACCCTGGGCAATCGCGTCTTCGATGGCATTGCTCAGGGACGGCGCCTCTTCGCCCGGGCGGCCCAGATGGCGCATTACAAAGGCCTGGTCGTCCGTGGCCAGCACTTGCGGCACGCGCAGGCCCTTGGCCATGAAGCTGCGCAGGCGGCGCACCTCGGTTTGCAGGGATTCGGTCCCGCCGGGGTTGGGCACGGGCTGCAGCACGGCGGCCCTGAACAGCTTGGCCAGTGTGCTCAGCAGCCAGTAGTTGAGGGCCGGGTTGCCCTTGTTGGCGCGCTTGACCCAAAGGGTTTCATGCGCGAGTTCATAGCGCATGATGCTATGGGGCTGGTCCAGATGCTCGCGCAGGAATGCCTGGTAATCGATGGCGTTATGCGCAGATGGCATCTGCTCTTGGGTGGAAATATCCTGAGATGGCACGGCGTGGGGTCTGTCAGGCGCGCGAGGCTCTGGCTTCTCAGGTCCAGATGCCGTTGCGCTGGGGAAAAGCCTGCGATTGTGCCGCGTTGTCGGAACTGCCCGCAGCAGAAGGGCGCAACACGGGCTCGTGCAGCGGCTGAAAGCTCTGTGCCGTGGCCAGCGGCCAGTAGTTCTGGAAGACCTTGTGCTGGCGCTCCAGGTTCTTGAGCAGGCAGCCCGGCTCCACGCGCAATATCAGGTTGGACAGCAGGCTGACCTGGGTGTCGTCCAGCCGGCGCACTATATGGTGGGCCGTGATCTCGTTGGGATGCCTGAGGCCAGCGGCCTGAACCAGCTCCTGCAGCGCATGCAAGGTGTTCTTGTGGAAGCTGGCCACGCGCGTGGCCTTGTCGGGCACGACCAGCGCCTGCTGGCGCACGGCGTCTTGCGTGGTGACGCCCGTGGGGCAGGTGCCTGTGTGGCAGCTCTGGGCCTGAATGCAGCCCAGCGCCATCATGAAGCCGCGCCCCGAATTGCACCAATCGGCACCCAGGGCCATCATGCGGGCAATGTCGAAGGCCGTGATGACCTTGCCTGCCGCACCGATCTTGATGCGCTGGCGCAGGTTCACGCCCAGCAGCGTGTTGTGCACCAGCAGCAGGCCTTCCTGCAGCGGTACGCCCACATGGTCGACAAATTCCACAGGCGCAGCGCCCGTTCCGCCCTCGGCACCGTCGACGACGATGAAGTCGGGCGTGATATTGGTTTCCAGCATGGCCTTGACCATGGCAAACCATTCCCAAGGGTGACCGACGCAGAACTTGAAACCCGTGGGCTTGCCGCCTGAAAGACGGCGCAGCCTGGCGATGAACTGCATCAGCTCCACAGGGGTGGAAAATGCGCTGTGGCTGGATGGCGAAATGCAGTCCACGCCAATCGGTATGCCGCGTGCTGCTGCAATTTCGGGAGTGACCTTGGCTCCAGGAAGCATGCCGCCATGGCCGGGTTTGGCGCCCTGGCTGAGCTTGATCTCTATCATCTTGACCTGCGGGTCGGTAGCGTTGGCGACGAATCTTTCTTCGCTGAACGTGCCGTCCGCATTGCGGCAACCGAAATAGCCCGAGGCCACCTCCCAGATCAGATCTCCGCCATGCATGCGGTGGTACTGGCTGATCGAGCCTTCGCCCGTATCGTGGATGAAGCCGCCCATCTTCGCGCCCTGGTTCAGCGCCTGGATGGCGTTGCCCGACAACGCGCCAAAGCTCATGGCCGAGATATTGAAGACGCTGGCGTGATAGGGGCGGGTGCAGGGATCCACTCCTTCAGCTGGTTGCTCCTGCGTGCCGCCAATCCAGAGGCGGAAGTCATGCGAGCTGAGCTTGGTGGGCTGCAGCGAGTGGTTGACCCACTCATACCCCTGCTGGCTCACGTCGAGCTGGGTGCCGAACGGCCGGTTGTCGACCTGGCCCTTGGCACGCTGATAGACCAGCGAGCGCTGGGCGCGCGAGAACGGCTGGGCCTCGGTATCGCCTTCGATGAAGTACTGGCGAATCTCGGGGCGTATGAACTCGAAGATGAAGCGCAAATGTCCCATGATGGGGTAGTTGCGCAGAATGGCATGTTGCTTTTGCAGCAGATCCCAGATGCCCAGCAGCACCAACAGGCCCGAAGCGATCAGCCACCCAAGCCCCCTGTCTGCTGTCGTCAGCGTGTAGAGCGTGGTGCCCAGTACGACCACCGAAATGGTTAGCGCGCTATAGCGCAGAGGCAGACTATTGAAGAAGCGATGCACTGCAGATACTCCCATGGCAGGGTGTGTTGATGGTGGCCCGCTAAAATTCAGCCCGTACGGGAGCATCCTGCCCCCAGCCCCATCTCCCGGCCCTGCACTTCGATAGTGATGAAACGGTCCGGGCCATCATAAAAGCCTTTCCCTATGCAAGAACAAGCACCTAACTCCGCCGCAGAAGATGCGGCACTCGCCGACATGCCCGAGGGCGCACTGAGCAACGACCAGCTCGAAGAGCTGGATGCGCTCCTCGACGAACTGCGCACCCGCGGCGACGAAATTCCCCAGTGGGAATTCTGTGACGGCTTCCTGACCGCTCTGGTCTGCACGCGCCGCCCCATTGCCGCTGCCGAATACATGCCCATGCTGCTGGGCGATGGTGAAGCCCTGCAAGTGGCCGAAGGCCAGCCTCTGCCCAAGCTGGAAGTCTTCAAGGACGAGGCCCAGCAGGCACGTTTCATGGAGCTGTTCGAGCTGCGCCTGGCCGAAGTGCGCGAGCAACTGGACGCCGACATCAAGTCCCTGGCCGACGACGCAGCCTTCCAGCCCGAAGCGCTGGATACGCGCGGCGCCATCGCCATCCTGCCCGAAGCCGAGCAGGCCGAGCTGGCTGGCGAAGAAGTGCCCTCGTTCTCGCAAGTGTGGGCGCTGGGCTTCATGTTCGTGGTGGAGAACTGGGCCGACGAATGGGCTGCGCCACGCGACAAGGAAGCAGCACAGTTGCTGGACGCGGCCATGGAGTTCATCGTCAACCTGACCGAGGACGACACGGACGAGCCGGCTCTGAATCTGTACGACGAAGCCGGTCCTGCCTCGACCAGCCAGGAGCGTGTGGATGCCTTTGGCGAAGCCATCTGGGCCGTGTATGACCTGTACCGCCTGTGGAAGAGCATGGGCCCACGCCAGGAAACCATCGTCAAGGGCGAGCAGCCCGGCCGCAACGACCCTTGCCCCTGCGGTAGCGGCAAGAAGTTCAAGAAGTGCCACGGGGCCTGACCAGAGCCTCCGCCTGAGACTCTTTGATCAGCCCCGTCAAGGGGCGGCAGCACCGCTGCAGAGCGGTCTTTGCTTGCTGCCCCGAGTTAGGGATAGCGGCATTGCAGAGCCCGCTATCAAGGCGTCTTGGTTGTCGGGAGGCTCAAACTAAATAAAGGCCGCGTGACATTTGCGCAGGCATTGGCGTGTAGTGTGAGTTAGTGGGATAGATGACGCATTTAGGTGAGCGCATACGCGCCCGGCGACAGGCGCTGGGTTTGAGCCAGGGACGCCTGGCGCAGATGGCGGATGTCACTGCATCCGCCATCTCGCAGATCGAGTCGGGAGCCATTCGCACTCTCAAGAATGACACGCTGGCAAGACTGGCCGTTGCGCTGCAGACCACGGCGCTGGAATTGATGGCAGGTCTGCATTCCGAGACCGCATCGCTACCCAGCGATGAGCAGCGCCTGCTCGACTGCTATAGAAAACTGCAGCCACCGCTGCAGGACATTGCTCTCAAACTGATTAAAGCCCTGCAGTGATTTCCGAATCACTTTATTGAGCAATCTCTTTTGTTTCAGAAAGGCCTGCTGTCTGCAGGCCTTTTTGTTCTTTCATCTGAAACAAAGGGTTAACCCGATTATTGAATGTAGGACGAAATCTATTAATCCGTAGGAAATAAATGAAGATTGCGTAGATTGAACCGGAAGACATATGTGAGGGAAGAGTCAAGAAAATTTCAGATGATTCCCTGCATCCAGTGAAGTCTTTGTTTTTATTGGTCTTTTTGATGTGGGAGTGCTTGCTTGCACGGTGGTTGAAATTGCCGAGAACTATGCCGCATAGTTGTTGATAGCTATTTCAAATATTTCAAGATGTTTCTGGCTTCGTAAGATTGGTTCCGCGGTGGTCGAAAACAGCCACAGCGATCTACAAACCTGATTGTTGAAGGAGCTAGTCATGAAAGACCAAATCATCAAATTCTGGCGTGATGAAGAAGGTGCAACGGCGATTGAGTACGGCCTGATCGCGGGGCTGATTGCCGCTGTCATTGTGGGTGCTGTTACCGGCCTTGGAACCCGGATCAATACGCTTTTGGGTAATATTCTTACCGCGATTGGTGGGTAAATACCGTAATGGGTATGGTATTTCTGGCATGGCTGTGCACTTCGGCAGTCTGTGATGCCAGATATAGAAAATGTTTCAATTATTTATCTGTTTCAGGATTAGGGTTGGCATTTATTACTGCTTTCCTTTTTCCTGAAGCAAGCTCTGTCAATATTTCTGTTGAGGGTGCTTTTATTGGTTGTTTTCTGGCATTTTCAGTTCTCTTGGTGTTTTATTTCTTTGGGGTGATGGCTGCCGGAGATGTGAAGTTCGCAGCAGCGCTCGGTGCTTGGCTGGGTTGGGAGTTGTTATTGCTCGTCTGGGCGTTGAGTTGCGGTTTTGCGGTGGCTCATGGATTCATTGTTCGAAGTCATTTGAAGTATTTTTTCTCTCCAGCGATTAATTGGGACGACGGTACTCAAAAAAACAAGAGAAGGTTCATTCCGTATGTGACCTATCTCTCCATGGCAACGGTGATTGTTCTGATGCTGAATAAATAGCAAGAGGAAAGGAGGGGGTCATGCAATTCAAAAGGCAGCAAGGTGCAGCAGCAATTGAGTTTGCCATTCTCTTTCCCATTTTCTTTCTGATTTTCTACGCCATCATCACCTATGGCCTGATCTTTGCCGCACAGCAGACCTTGACCTTGGCTGCCGCCGAAGGGGCAAGAGCCGCAGTGCGATATCCCTCCGTTCCCACGGGCGCCGCGATGACCAAGCCAGCCCAGTTGCAGGCACGTTTGACTGCAGCCTGTGCCACTGCGGCCTTGGCGACGGATTGGCTTTCCAGAATGGGTGCAGGCTTGGGTTCTGCGGGCTGCAGCGCAGGTGTCAGCGATGCTGCGGGCTTGCATGCCACGCCTGGTCTCTGTGGTACAGGTTCAGCATCTTTCACTGCCTCCAACGATGCCAGCCTGGTGAACTGCGTGACCATGCAGGTGAACTACAACTACGCCACCGCACCGCTGATCCCGAGATTGCTGGGGTCTGTGTTGAGCCTGCCCACTCCCAATCTCTTGCGGGGGAGAGCCGTCGCACAAATTAGCTTGATTGACTGAAAACGATAAAGCCTTGCTCTTTGAAGCCAAGTAATAAGAGGGAAATCTATGGTGAATGTCGCAAAGATCGCGGTCGGGGTTTTGCTGGCAGTGGCATTGGCTCTGGGTGTTTATGGGTGGATGCTTGCCAGGGCTCCTCAGGCACCGGACCCTCAGGCTCAAACTTCCGCCAGCAGCAGCCAATCTAATGCCAGCCTGAGCGTGGTGGTGGCCGCGCAGGCCATTCCCGCGGGCCAGGCACTCAAGGCCGAGGATCTGCAGCTCATGCCGTTGCCCGCCAAGCCCGATGGTGCTTATGGCGAGGTTCAGGCTGCGGTCGGCTCGGTTCCTGCGGTGGACATTCCCAAAGGCGCACCCGTACTCCAAGGGCAAATGGCGACCGGCCTGGCGCTCAAGTTGTCGGAGGGGGAGCGAGCGGTCGCAGTCAAGGTCGATGAAAGCATTGGCGCCGGCAATCGCATCAGACCTGGTGACTTTGTCGATGTGTTCTTTGCGCTGCGCCGCGATGGCAATGAAATCGACCAGAGCCAGGCGCGTTTGCTGCTTTCGCGCAAGCGCGTGCTGGCCTATGGTGCGGCATCGGTGGATGCTCTGAGCTCGGTGGAGAAAACAGAGGGCAAGCAGGCCAATGGCCCTGACAACGCCCGAACTGCGGTGCTTGCGGTGCCGGTGGCCGAGGTCAGTCAGTTGCTGCTGGGCGGCTCCAATGGCAGTCTGCTTCTGGCGTTGCGCAGCCCCACGGATATGACAGAGCCGGATAGGGAGAAGTTTGCTCCACTGCCCGGCGTATTAGCCGTCGCCATGACCAAGGGAGCTGTTGCCGCTCCGCTGGAAGGTGCTGACGCAGCGCAGGCTGGTGTGGCCATGAGCAGCCTGGCTGGTTCTGCAGGCACTTCGGTCGCGCGCATGAGTGCAGCCAGGCCCATGACAGCCGGGGTTGCCAAGCCTGCTGTGCCGCGCACACGTACTGCCTCCGCAGACTCTTCCCTGCCCGTTGAATTCGTGCGTGGTGCCAACTCCCAAACCGTGCGGTACTGATCTATGAATAACAAGACTGTTTCAATCGCATCCCGCACCTTTTCGCTGAAGCCGCTGTATCTGCTCTACGGCCTGTCCTTGAGTGCCGTCACTGTCCCGGCCCTTGCGCAGCAAGTGCCCAATGCGGGCGAAAGCAGAGCGCAGCGAGCAACAGCATCCAGGGAAATCAAGCTCGTGATGGGCGCGCAGCATGAGCTGGACCTGCCCGGCGGTGTGGAGCGCATTGCCATCGGCGACGACACGATTGCGGCGGTGCATATCAAGCGTGCGGGCAAAGGGGCTGCCGCCAAGATCCTGCTGAATCCGCTCAAGCCTGGCAGCACATCGTTCATGGTCTGGCCGCGTGGTGAAGCGCAGGCGCAGACCTATATGCTCAATGTGCAGCAGCGGGTGGAACTGCGCACGGCCAAGGCCTCCAGCCTGATAGAGCAGCAATTTGCCGGCGAGCTGGCGAATGCGCAATCCGCCGACAAGGCCAAGACCGTCGATCTCTCCAGCGTCCAGCTCAAAAGCAATGTGGTGCAGGTCGATGTCAAGGTGGTTGAGTTCAACAAGACCCAGATGAAGAAGGTGGGTCTCAATCTGTTCAGCACCTCTCCCAACAGCTCTGGCTTCAGCTTTGGCATTTTTGGGCGGGGCTCCTATGGCTCAGGCGGCGGGAGCTCCACGACAGGCGCGACCGCCAACCCTTTGACTCAGGCCTTCAACCTGTTGATGCAGTTCGACAAGGCCGGCATCGGTGTCAATATCGGCATGCTCGAAGGCAATAATCTGGCGCGGGTGCTGGCGGCCCCGACCCTGGTGGCCTTGTCCGGCCAGAGCGCCAACTTTCTGTCGGGCGGCGAGGTGCCGGTTCCCGTGCCTGCAGGCACGGGCATGGTGGCCATTCAGTACAAGCCTTACGGCATCGGCTTGACGGTCTCTCCCACGGTGCTGTCCAACGATCGCATCGTGCTCAAGGTGGCGCCTGAGGCCAGCGAACTGGACTACGCCAACACCATAGTTCTGAACAGCGCGACCATTCCGTCCATCACCACTCGCCGTGCCGACACGACGGTGGAACTGGGTGACGGCGAGAGCTTTGTGATTGGCGGCCTGGTCAGCCGCAACACCACATCGGGTACCGACAAGGTTCCTTTGCTGGGCGATATCCCGATTCTGGGTGTGCTGTTCAAGCGTCAGGAGTTTCAGCGAAAGGAGAGCGAGCTGGCGATTGTGGTGACTCCGCGCCTTGTCAAGCCGCTGGCTCGCGATGTGAATGTGGAGCCGCTGCTGCCCGGGCGCACCGAGCAGCGTGATCCTGCGGTGTGGGGGCCATGGGTGGCGGGTGGCCTGTCGTCCAGCGTGGCGCCGGGCTTCTCGCGCTGAGTGCCAGAGTAGAGACATGAATATGCGCATGGACTCTTCCCAGCTCAATACCGCGCAGCCAGGGGCGGTGCGCGGCAATGCACGCGTGGTGCTGGTAACGCAGTCCTCATCGCACGCTTTCTGGCTGGCAAGTGCTCTGGGCAGCGATGCGGAAGTGATACCGGTGGCAGGCGATCTGGCAACGCTTCACACTGCGATTTCGGCGCCTGGGCTTGGCGTGGTGGTGGTGGATTTCTCGACTCCCATGACGGAGGCTGCCATCGTCCTGGTCAGCGATTTGCGCGCCAGTTTCCCCGGCGTGGTGATCATGGGGTCCGGCTCTGCTGCCGAGCCCGCTTCCATGCGTGCGGCCCTGCGCTGTGGCGTGGTTGAATTCATTGACTGGGATGCGTCCGAAGCCGAGGCCAATGCGGCCATCAGGCATCAGATGCATGAACGCCGTCAGCTGCCTGCGACGGTGGCGCTGGAGCCGGAAACCAAAGGCTTCTCCCTGCCTTTGCTGGGGGCACGTGTAGGGATGGGTGTGACTACGCTGGCAACGCATCTGGCCGTGATGCTCCAGGAAATGCATGCCTATGACGTGCGAGGCAGCAAGAACAGAAAGCAGGTTGCCAGGCCGTTTGGCGCAAGTCAGTTGCCGCTGGATGAGTCCGCACATGCAGCATTGCTGGACCTGGGCTTGCCTGCACGTGATGGCTTGCTGTATCTGGGCATCGCGGGTGACTTCAGCTTTGTGGATGCGGTTCAGAATACGCGCCGCCTGGACGCGACATTGATCGAATCGGCCTTTGCCAAGCACTCCACAGGCACTGTGACTCTGGCCTGGCCTTCCGATCTGGGCATGCTGCGCGAAGTCAGCCCTGCGGCTGCAGCGGGTGTCGTCAACACGCTCAAAAGCCTGCTTGGGGTGCAGGTGATCGATCTGGGCGGCATGGTGCAGGCTGATTTTCTGGCGCCCTTGCTGCGCGAGAGCGGGCAGGGCTGGGTGGTTTGTGACCAGTCGCTGGGAGGCATTGTGTCTACGGCGCAGATGCTCAAGGAGCTTGATGCCAAGGGCGTGAGTCGCAGCACGCTCAAGCTGGTGCTCAACCGCTTCAATGCGCAAGCCGGCCTGCCCGCCAAAGAGGTCGCGCAGCGCCTTGGCCTGGAATTGCTGCATGTGGTGCCGGATCGGTCCACGGTTTTGCTGAATGCCGCCAGCTGCGGTCAGCTGTTGTCGCAATCGCTGCGCGGTGATCCCTATGTGACCTGTGTCAGAAGCATGGCCAGAGCATTGCTGAGCGGAGCGGTGGTGGCTGACAAGGTCGCGGCGCCAGCGTCGGGAGTTTTGGGGCAATGGGCCAAGCGATTGAGGAGAGGCGAATGAGCATGGACATTGTTTTCGCCGAAAAAAGCAGTCATTTTTCGGACTCCAAGCAGCTGCTGCTGATCAAGAACGTCGCACACGAGCATTTGCTCACGCGTGTGGAGGAACTGGGTGCGGTGTTTGCCAAGTGGTCAACCAGCCGTGTGCGCCAGTTTGTGCACCAGGAGCTGGAGCAGTTTGTGCGTCAGCAGCGCTTTCCAGTCAATGACGAGGAGGTGCAATGGATTGCGCAGGCCCTGAACAAGGAGCTGTCCGGGCTGGGGCCGCTGGATGACCTGATGGCCGACCCGGAGGTCGAGGACATTCTGATCAACGGCTATCAGCGCGTCTTTGTCTCACGCAAGGGAATTTTGCAGCAGGAGGCCTTGCATTTCACCGACAACGCCCATGTGCTGCGCATCGTGCGCCGCATCATCTCCCCGCTGGGCCGCCGCCTTGATGAATCCACGCCCATGGTCGATGCGCGCTTGCCGGATGGAGGGCGTATCAATGTGGTGATAGAGCCCTTGTCGCTGGATGGGCCGGCGGTATCCATACGCAAGTTTCGCAATGATCCGCTGCGCGTTCAGGATCTGGTCGATTTCGGCACCATGGACGAAGGCATGGCTCGCTTGCTGGAGCTGGCGGTGCGCGAGCGCTGCAATATTCTCATCAGCGGCGGCACCAGCTGCGGCAAGACCTCCATGCTCAATGCGATTGCGGGCTTTATCCCCGCCAATGAGCGGGTGGTGACGATTGAGGACACGGCCGAGCTCACGCTGCCTCACCCGCATGTGGTGCGCATGGAAAGCCGTCCCGGTGGCTTTGAAGGCGCCGGAGTGGTTTCCATTCGGGATCTGCTGCGCAACAGCTTGCGCATGCGCCCGGATCGCATTGTGGTGGGCGAGGTGCGCGGCGCGGAAGTGTTGGAAATGCTGCAGGCCATGAACACCGGTCACGACGGTTCCATGGCCACCATCCACGCCAGCTCTCCTCGCGAGTGTCTGCACCGCATGGAGATGCTTGCGGGCTTTGCGGGCTTTCAGGGCAGCGAGGTCAGCCTGCGCCGCCAGATTGCCAATGCGCTCGATTTCATCGTGCAGATCAGCCGCCTGCCCAATGGCAAACGGCGCATTACATCGATCACCGAAGTCACGGGCATCACCGATAGCGTGATTGCCACGCAGGAGCTCTATCGTCACGAGCTGCTGCCGCAGGCCGACGGCGAGGATCTGGAGCGCTGGACCACGCTGGGCATGGTGCCACATACGCCCAAGCTGGCGCGCTATCGTGCGGTGCTGCAGCACGCGGGCGGCAACGGCGCAAACCATGCGGGACTGCGCCATGGCTAGCCATGCGTTTTTGCTCCTGAGTCTGGCGCTGCTGATCGCTGCAGCCGCCGTGGCACTGTGGATGCTTGCCAGTCGGCAGCAGAGGACACATCGTATGACCAGGCATCTGGAGCAGAGCCTGGAAAAAAGCGCGGCCGCCGTCGCCGGGTTTGTCACCAAGGATGCAGCGGCATCGGCGTTTGATGGCTCGGTGGCGGATGCCTTGCTGGGCAATGAGAAAAGAACCGGCTGGCCGGTTCCCGCCATCTTGTTGGGGACAGTTAGTGCCGGAGTTTTCTATGGCGGGCTGGTCCTGATTGCTGCGACGTTTCTGGCAGTTGGTCTTGCGGTCGGCTGGCTGGCCGGTAGTGCCGCGCTGGTGGTGCTGGGGATTGGCTTCTTCTTTTGGCTTTACGCGCGGGCGCAGAAGTTTCGCGTCAGGCTCACGCAGCAGTTACCCGGCTTTCTTGACAACACGGTGCGTTTGGTAACGATTGGCAACTCCGTTCAGGCAGCCTTCCAGATGGCAGCGGCCAGCACCAAAGACCCGTTGCAATCGATCATGGAAAAAGCTGCCAGTCTGGCTCGTGCGGGCATGGACCTGGAGAACGCGGTGGCCCATGTGGCCAGACAGACAAGACTGGACGAGTTGCATTTGCTGGCCGCCATTCTGCGCATCAGCGTTCGTTATGGTGGCCGGGTTGATCTGCTGCTGGAACGTGTGGCCAATTTCATGCGAGACCGCGAGCAGGCCGAGCAGGATCTGTCTGCCATGACAGCCGAAACGCGCATGTCGGCCTGGGTGCTGAGCCTGCTGCCGGTGGCCGTATGCTGTCTGATCATTTCCTTCAATGCGAGCTACTTTCTGAACATGTGGAATGACGCCAGTGGTCGCAACATCATCTGGGCGGCGGCTGCTTTGCAGGTCTTTGGTGTGCTGTTGCTCTACCGCATGGCCAAGCTCGGCGAGGGGGGCGATTGATGGAGACATCCCGTCTTTTGCTGATGCTGAGCGTGGCATTTCTGGCCTTGGCTGCGCTGATCGGTGCAGTCTTGATTGCCTATGCGCATCAGCGCCGTGAGCGCAGCAGTCAGGTGGTGCAGGATGCACTGAGCCGCAGCGGTGCTGCTGCCGCGAACGGGGCTGCAGTGCCTTCCAAGCCCGCAGATCTGCTGCGCTCGCTCAACGGCGATGGCGAACTGCCTGCGCACTGGCTCAATACATCGTTGGGCAAGGCATTGGTGGCGCAGGAAGACCGCATTTTGCTGAGCAAATGTGGCTGGGGATCGACTCGCGCGCAGCTGCTATACCTGATAGCACGCTGCGTGGTTTCCGTATTGCTTTTACTGCTGGCTGCCTTTGTTTTTTCAGGTAACAAGCATTTTCTGCTCTACCTGTTTGCAGCATTCACCATAGGTTTCCTGCTTCCCAAATGGGTGCTGCGCAGCGTGGCGCGCCGCCGCAGGGCCAGCGTTGCCCGCGAGCTGCCTTTGTTTGTCGATTTGCTGGGCTTGCTGCAAGGCACGGGCATGAGTCTTGACCAGACCCTGCAGGTCATTGGCTCCGATTTCGGCAATGTCATGCCCGTGCTTTCGCGAGAGATACAGCTGGCCAATCAGCAGTACAGCCGGGGCAGCACGCGCGAGCGTTCCTTTGCTCGCATGAGCGAGGTCTATCAGAACGACAACCTGGCCAATCTGACATCGCTGATGATTCAGATCGACAGATACGGCGGAGCCGTGCAGGAGCCTCTGCGCATTTTTGGCGAGCGTCTGCGCGAGCAGCGCAAGGCCAAGATGAAGGAGTTGATAGGAAAGATCTCGGTCAAGATGACAGGCGTCATGGTCCTGACGCTGCTTCCGGCCCTGATCATCGTGACTGCCGGACCCGGCTTTCTGGCCGTGATGAAGGCATTGGGGGGATAAACAAATGAAAAAAGAAAGCCGATATCTGATGCTGCCATTGGCGACCGCAGCCATGGCACTGCTGGCGGGCTGCTCCAGCGTGGGCAATCTGCTGGGGCAGAACCAGCCCGCGCTGTCGCCGGCGGCCAAGGCTGCGGCAGACATGCCGCTGGAGAAGGAGGCTGTGGTCGACACGCAGGACACCTACCTCTCTCTGGTCAAGCAGATGCAGTCCAAGTCGCTCTGGTATGCCTCCATCGCGCACCTGGATGCACTGGACAAGCAATGGGGCGCTTCCAGCGATTCGCGGCTGTTGCGCGCCGATGCATTGCGTCAGGTGGGTCAGCTCAGTGCGGCTATCCCCATTTACCAGGGCCTGCTCGGCAGCGCCAAGGATGGTGCTGCACGCTATGGCCTGGGCCGTGTGGCAGCAGAGCAGGGCGACTTTCGCAGTGCCGCTCAGCAGATGGAGCAGGCGCGCATGAGCAATCCTGTGGACTCGCGCCTGTTGACCGATCTGGGCTATGCCTATCTGCGTGCGCATGATCTGAACGCAGCGCGCATTCCCCTGATGCAGGCGGCGCAGCTCAATCCCGAGGATGCGCAGGTCAACGTCAATCTGAGCCTGTTCATGATGGTCAGCGGCCAGAGCGCGCAGGCCGAGGAATTCATGCGCCAGCGCAAGCTGGACGCACAGACCCAGCAACTGGTCAAGGAGCAGGCCGGGGAGTGGGCGAGGACTGCAAGCCTGGCAGCAGCAAAGCCTGCCGCGACTGCGACCGGCAAGGTTGTCAACCTTTCCCGTCCGGAAGTGAAGACGGCCCCCGAGGCCGTGGTCAGTTCCGGGAAATCCGCCGAAGTGCCGGAGCCTGCTGCAGCGCAGGAGGTGCCCGCCGCAAAAAAGTCCGCACCGGAGCCTGAGGCCGCCAAGGCTCCGGTAGTGGTAGTCAAGGCAGCGGAGTCTGTGCCATTTCCTACCGCTGTGTTGCCGCTGCCCCAAGCGCAGCCTCTGGTGGCGCGGAATGTGGAGCGGGCGCCCAGCGGTGGTCAGTGGATGGTCTCCGGCAGCAGCTTTGATGCAGGAAGGCCGCGTCACCCCGGTCAGGGGGTGAGCCAATTCATGCAGGCGGCTCCGCAAACCTATGCCTACGCGCCGCCTGTTCCTGTGCAGGCATCAGATGCTCCTGTCGATGTAGCAGCTACTGTTCCATTGGAAAGGACCTCAGTACCAAAGCAGCCTGAAGTAACCGCAGATAAGGCGCAAAGGGCTCCTGTCTTGATAGCGAAAACGGCGCCGCTGCTGGAGGCGACCGTGGCGACGGCTTCTCTGTCCGCCAGGCAGGAGGCACACAAGCCGGCACAGTCTTTGCTGACGGAGGCAATGCCCGCAAAGCTGCAGCAGATGCAGCCGGCACCGGCTTCGCGCGCCGAGCCTGAAGCGCAGCCCATGATCGCGCGCCAGCCCGCGCGAGCGACAAGATCGTTGCCGGAGGCTGCAGTGGTGATGGCTGCGGCACATCCTGTCGCCGTTCGCCAGGCCGGTGAATCCGGCGGCAAACAGGTCGTGCAAGCCATGCTGCCCCAGCGCGCAGCGGCGAGTGGATTGTTCTTTGAAACACCCGATGAAGATGCCGGCAGCAAGCCTGCAGCTTCTGCCAAGCAGAGTGCGCCCGAGCGTGCCTGGCCCTGAACCTTCAAGGAGTCCCCATGAATACGCAGACAGCATTCACCCAACGGGCCCGCGCATTCACCCTGGCGTTGATGGCTCTCGGCATGGCCTCGGCTGCCTTGGCGCAGGCCGGCGGCAGTACCGGCTCCGGTACGGGCGTGAGCGATATGAGTGCACCCCGAAGTGCGGCAGCGATGCCCGCAGCAACTGCACAGGCCGCAGTGACGCAGACTCCGGCTCCCGGCAATGCCTCCCTGACACCGCCGGCAAGCAATCGTGTGGGCGATGCCACCAGCTATCTGTTGGCGCTGCAGGCCAGCGGCCAGTACGCATCGCGCAACGCCTATCCCGTGACAAGCGATGTGGCCCAGCGCAGCTATCAGCGCTATCTGGAGAGCTTTACCCACAAGATCCCGGCAAGCTCGGAAACACAGGTGAGCAGTAAAGCCGGCGGCAGCCGTTAGGCGGCCACAGGGTTCTTGCATGCAGTCATTTGCAACAGGCCTGAGCCGTGCTCGCATGCGTCGCCAATCGGGTTCCGTGGCGACGCTGGGGGCGCTTTGGCTGATGATTGCCGTGATCTGCCTGGCAACCATCGATATCGGCAATGTGTTCTGGCAAAGGCGCGAGCTGCAGAAGATTGCGGATCTGGCGGCTCTGGCGGGCGCCAGTGGTGCTCTGGACCAGACCTCCTGTCGCACCAATGCAGAGAGAAATCTGCGGCTTAACGGTAGCGTGGTTTCCGAGCTCGTGACTGCACAGGCCGGGCGTTGGGACAAAAGCGCAAGCCCCTTCTTTGGCAGCGCCAGCAAGGTCAGCGATATCAATGCGTGCCGGGTGTCTTTTCAGAGGACAGTGCCGTTCCTGTTTGTCTTTGCAGCCGGAGCTGAAAGCGGGCGCCAGATATCGGCCCAGGCCACAGCAATGCAGTCGGCCAGGATCGCCAGACTATCCGTGCGCTCGACCCTGTTGACACTGGATACGGAAAGGTCTGCTCTCCTGGACGCCGTGGTGGGCGGATTGCTTGGAGGCAAGATCAATCTCGGTGTTGCCGGATGGCAGGGCATTGCCAATTCGAATATCAGCTTGTTGAGTTTTTTTGATGCCCTGGCAGTCAGGGCTGGCTTGAATGTCGGTGACTACGACCAGGTCGTAAAGACCAAGGTCACGCTGGACAAGGTCATGCTGGCAATGCTGGATGCCTTGCCACAGCAAGGCAGTCTGGCGGCTGTCAATGCGCTCAACGCATTGGCGCTGGGGGTCGGCAATATTCAAATTGCACTGCAGGATATTCTCAAGCTGGGCACAGGGCTCGGATCCGAGGCGTTGAGAACGGATGTGAATGTTCTGGACCTGGTGACTACTGTTGCGCAACTCGCCAACAGCCAGAATGCGGCTAAGGTCGGCGTCAATGTCAACCTGGGTCTGGTGGGGGTGGGTTTGAATCTGAAAGTGATTGAACCGCCCCAAAGCGCAATAGGTGATCCGGTAAGAGACAGGATTGAGGCCAAGACATCTCAGATCGATCTGGTGACCGGGCTGAAACTGAATCTGGCGCTGGTCGCTGCCAGTCTGTCTCTGGATGTGAAGCTGGCGCAAGGCAGTGCCTTGCTGACGGATCATACGTGCTCGCCTCAGAAAAGCATGACCGTGAATGGCGTGACGGGAGTTGGAACGGTTGCGTTGAAAGGCGCGGTCGACATTCTTCCGCTACCTCTGGTTCCCAAATTGACAATACCTGTAGAGATAACAATACCGGTGGTTTCCAAAGCCCAGAGGCTGGACTATCAGAATCCTCCGAATCTGAGTGAGCCTGCCAAATGGGCAACCATATATCAGAGCAACTTGGTTGATAGCTTGATAAAGTCTCTGACCGACCAGCTGGGCTTGCTTGGCGCTTTGTTGGCCCTGGTTCTTGCCCCGCTGACTTTGGTGCTGGATGCAGTGTTGAATCTGGTGTTGAATCTGCTGGGGTTAAATCTGGCCCAGACAGATATCGGCGCTCAGCTCAATTGCATTGGGCGCCATGTGGTGCTGGTGGAATGATGGCAGACAACAGGTGCTGAAGGCTCTGGCTGGTACTCGCCAGGCGAATACTGGTGCGGCTGCCGCTCAGCTCCAGCAACTGGCTATGGATGGTGTTGTGAACGCCCCAGCCCACCCAAACCGTCCCCACAGGCTTTTCGGCAGAGCCTCCGCTCGGGCCCGCAACCCCCGTCACGGCAATGCTGACCTGGGCGCGTGAGTGACGGATGGCGCCCTCTGCCATGGCACGCACGACTTCTTCGCTGACGGCGCCGTGCCTGGCGATCAGCTCGGCGGGCACGCCCAGCATCTCGGTCTTGGCCTCGTTGGAGTAGGTCACGAAGCCACGCTCGAACCACTGGCTGGAGCCTGCGAGATCGGTGCAGGCCGCTGCAATCATGCCGCCGGTACAGCTTTCGGCGGTGGCCAGCATCCAGCCTTTTTCGGTCAGTCTGGCTGCCAGCTGCTGCACCAGTTCTCCGATATGGGCTTCTTGTTTGCTCATCGTCTCCTCCATGGCTTGCACAGTCAGAAGAAATGTCGCCAAAGGGCGACCACCAACAGGGTGCAGAAAGCGGCTACCAGGTCATCCCACATGATTCCCCAGCCGCCGCGCAGGCCGAAGCCTTTGAACAGACGGTCGGCCCATTTGACGGGCTGGGGCTTGACGGCATCAAAAAAGCGGAACAGCGCAAAGCAGGTGAGCTGACCCCAGAAGCCCATGGGCATGCACAGCCACAGAACAATCCACATGGCGACCACTTCGTCCCAGACGATATGGCCGGGGTCGGCCACGCGCATATGCTTTGCGGTGACGGTGCAGGCCCACCAGCCTACGGGAATGCTGGCGGCAATCAGCCAGCCGATCTGTGCCGGACTCAGCCATAGTGCCAGCACCAGATAGGCCAGCCAGGCCCACAGGCTGCCCACCGTGCCGGGGGCGACGCGGGGCAGGCCGGAGCCAAAGCCCAGAGCAATCAGATGGGCCGGGTGTTGCAGCATGAACTTCACGCTGGGGTGGGCGATTCCCGCCGCACTCATGCCGGGGCGTGCTTTGTTATTGATAGCTTCTTGCGCAATATCGGCAGGCGCTGCAGCGCTGTTTGATGAATCATCCGTCATGAAGTGATGATACGCGCTACCTTATTGCAGGCCGGTGATGGGCTGGTTTTCGGGGAAGCGGATCTGGTGCGTGGCCTGGAACTGGGTCGTGCTGCGGGCGGCCAGATTCTGCTCCCAGGCAATCATGCCGTTTTGCGCATTCCAGCTGGTGGTGGCGGGCTGCGGGCTGTACTGCGACTGCACCTTGATCTGCTCGTTGCGCGAAACAGGGGCTGAGTCCAGCACCTGCAGTGCGATGGGCTGGTTGTGGCGGTTTTCCACGGCGTAGCTGCGCACGATGCTGCGCTCGGTCTTGCTGTTGGCCCAGCCGCCGCTGCCGGTATGGCCTTGCGCAGGCAGGCGGCGCACCACGACATTTTCATCGCGGCCAAAAGACAGCCCTTGGGCCAGCGCCTGGGCGTTGCCAAAGTCCAGTCTGCCATTGCCAACCAGTGCCTCGTCCCGGAACAGGGCTACCGGGCCTGCGGGCCAGATGCCCGACGGAGCCTGCAACGTGGCAATCAGATAGGCCGCCTCTTCCATGGCTGGCGCGGTGCGGGTCAGCAAGCTGGCGGCCAGATTTTCCTGGCCTAGCGATAGCGTGATGCGCTCGGCTCTGGAAGGTACGCTGATCTTGTACGGCACGATGAATTGCGTGCTGTAGGCCGTGTCGATGCTGGAGACATCGAGCACCGGCAAGTCGGATGCCGCTGACTCTTCGCGCATGGCCTTGGCTCCGCTGCGCGCCAGCATGGCGACGGGGGCTGGTGCCGGAGCGGCGGGGGGCAGTGGCTGGGCGATATCCACCGCCCAGGGGCGCGGCATGACACCCTGGGTGCTGCGGCCGGGCTGGCCGGTGGACAGGCGCAGGCGCACATTGCTCCAGTCCTCGCCACTGGCCTGCACGACCAGGGCCTGGCGCTCCAACTGCACCTGCTGTCTGGCAGTGTTCAGCTGTGCACGGTAGCTGGGTTGCCAGCTGGGGCCGCGCACCTGATAGCTCAGTCGCACATTGGCAGCGCGTGCGCTGGCCAGCTGCACGCTGACTTTCATGACCTGAGACTGCTCGGAGCCCGTGCGGTCGCGCTCCTGGCGCAGAGGCTGTAACTGCGCCAGCAGATCCTGCTTCTGGCGCTGAATCTGATGAGCACGCAGGCTGTTGTCGCGGCTGGTCTGGCGCAGGGCCTGGCTGGTGCCGGCGATCTGAGCGGGGTTGATTCTGGCGTCGTCGCCGGGCTTGCTCATGCCCTGCAGAAAATCGCCCACCAGCCTGGCTGCTCCTTCTTCGGCCTCGATGTTCGCGAGCTGATCCTCAAGGCTGCGAATCTGCTGGTCCAGCGGGCTGGTGCATTCCTTGGCAGCCATCTGCCTGGACTGCATCAGGGTCTTGATCTCACCCACGCGCACGCCTTCGTCGCCGCTGATCTGCAGACTCTGCGTATCCACGCTGGCGGGCAGGCATTCAAAGCTGAGCAGGCGGGTCTGGGCGTCGATGCGTGCCTCGCGCTGTACGGCGGCGATGCCGGGATAGAGCGTGACTTCTGTGATGGGCGCGCGATTGCCAGAGACACTGAGGCTGCTGGCGTCGGCCAGGGCGATCCCGGGCAAAGCAGCTGCGACACAGACCATGGACACGGGCAGAAGACGGCTTGAACGCATTGGTAGCTCTTGTGGACAGTGAGGGCTTGAGCTTAACCCAGGGCTCTTGGCGCGCCGCTTGCCAGGTGCCGGCCGCCTCCTGTCCGCGTGCTCGGCGTTCAGCTGCCGAAGTGGTCGAAGGATTTCCAGCGGTTTTGCTGCAGGGTGCCGTCTGCGTCGATCACGCGCAGGCCCGGTTCGGCATCGATACGGCCTATGCAATGCACCGGCGTGCTGCTGGCTGCGCCTGCCGCCAGCACCTGGTCATGCCAAGCTGCGGGGGCGGTAAAACACAGCTCGTAGTCATCGCCGCCTGCCAGTGTGCATTGCTGCTGCAGCTTTGAATCGAACTGCCATGCACCGCTTTGCGGATAGGCGGCCGCAGCCATCAAGGGCGTGACGCAGCGACTGTCTACCGTGGCCCCGACGCTGGACAGTTCCAGAATATGGCCGAGATCGCCGAGCAGGCCGTCGCTGACATCCAGCGCGCTGCTGGCAATGCCGCGCAGCGCCAGGCCCAGGGCTACGCGTGGCGTCGGTGCTTCCAGCCGCTGGCGGGTCTGCTGCAGCAGCTCGGCAGGCAAGCGCACATGGCCCAGCATGGCCTCCAGTGCCAGGCGTGCATCGCCCAGATTGCCGCTGACCCAGATCTCGTCGCCGGCCCTGGCGCCGCTGCGCAGCAAGGCCTGGCCGGCAGGGACTTCGCCAAACACGGTGATGCAGATATTGAGCGGGCCGCCCGTGGTGTCGCCGCCGATCAGCTCGCATTCATGGGCATCGGCCAGGGCCAGCAGACCGGCTGCAAACTCGCTGATCCAGGCTTCATCGGCACTGGGCAGGGACAGGGCCAGTGTGAATGCCAGAGGCCTGGCGCCGCTGGCGGCCAGATCGCTGAGGTTGACGGCCAGAGCCTTGTGACCCAGCAGGCGCGGGTTCACATCGGCAAAGAAGTGGCGGCCCTCGACCAGCATGTCGCTGGAGATGGCCAGCTGCATGCCGGAGGTCGGGGCCAGCAGCGCGCAGTCGTCGCCCACGCCAAGGGCGGCGCGACGTACGGGGCGCTGGAAATAGCGGCGGATCAGATCGAATTCACCCATGAAATCTCTGGCCGCCCGCGATGCTGCGGCCTGGTGGGCCGCTGGTCGGCGGCGGTTAAAGGTCAAGGCCAGAAAAAGCTCAGCGGCCTGCGCCAGAAGCGCTGGCGTATGGCCTTGTAGATGCGCGAACGGTCCACGCCGCTGACGTTGTGGGCACGCAGGGCCACGCGGAAGGCCAGGTAGAAGCTCACCCCCACATTCAGCGCCGCATTGAAGGGCAGCATGGCCACGGCCCACCACAGCAGGTCGTCATGTAGCACCTCCCAGCCCAGGGATGCCACGGCGACGCCGATCTGGCCGGTGGAGAGCGTGACGTGGCGCACTTCCAGTCCGAGGCCGAAGAAGGCCGCAAATGCAGGCACCAGGCCCAGCATGAAACCCAGCGAGATATTGGATGCCAGGCTGGAGACATTCTTGCGCAAGAAGCGCGCCCAGCGATCCGCGCGAGCCGTGCCCAGAAAGCGGGTGATGCGCGGGTTGTAGCGAATCACCGAATCGATATTGCGCAGCACAAACCAGTTTTCGACACCGCCGGCAATCAGGCTGCTGACAAACAGCAGCACGCCGGTAAAGGCGGCAAAGAGCACGGACGGCCCCAGCAGACTCAGCGAGTCCAGCACCTGGCGCGCATGCGGGGTGCTGAGCGCCTGATGACCGACCAGATAGGCATAGCCCAGCGACAGCAGCAGTGCCCCGGGGAAGACGATGAGCACGTTGCCCAGGATGGCGGCCACCTGGGAGCGCACCAGATGGGCGACCTCATCGACGAACTCCTGGATGGATCCATCACTTTGGATGTCCTTGAGCTTGGCGGCCATGGCCGGCGCCGTCATGGCAGGCTGCTTGGTGGCTACCGTGAAGTGCAGCATCTGGATCAGCACAAAGCTGATGGCATAGTTGACGCCTGCTGCCAGCCCAGACCAGAAGACGGACAGGCCCAGCGCATACAGCGCAAACTTGGCCAGCGTGGTGAAGGCCATCACCAGGCCGCCGCCCGCAGCCTTGGCCACCATCTTGCGGTATTCGCTGCCATCGCGGGTGATGTAGTGCTCGCCGGTTTCGGCGCTGCGCTCGGCCACCTTGGCCGCCAGCAGCGACGAGTTGGTGGACATCAGCGCGCGCACGCTGCGCCGCTCTATGCCCACGGCCACGAGGTTGGAGAGCAGCTCGGACGTCTCGTAGGCACGGTCTTCTGCCAGCAGGCAATCGAGCAGGCGGCGAATGCGCAGAATGCGCGCCCGCACCTGGCGCAGGCGGAAGATCAGGCCGACGGAAATGCCTTCGGCTTCGACATAGGAGTAGACCGAGGACACGGCGGCGCGGCAGGCCTCGAGCCGCTCGCGCAGCTGGGCGGCTGCGGCGTCGCGCCTGTCGGTGGTGCGCAGCGGCAGCATGACCTCCACACGCAGGTTTTCCACATCGTGGATCAGCGCATGAAACGGCTTTTCCTCGCGCGCCTGCTCGCTCATGCGCAGGCGCAGCTCTGGGGCAAACCCCGTGGAGAGAATCTGGCCCGCGCAATAGGTGATGGCGTCGAGCAGGTTGCGCTCCCAGAAGCTCACGCCTTCTTCGAGCTGCTGCGGGGTCAGCAAGGTGGTGATGCGGGCCATGAGCTGGCTGTCCAGCGCATGCAGCCAGCGGGCGTCAAAGCGGTCGGGAAAGACCAGCATGAACAGCTCGGAGGCGTCCTCGGTCTCCGGTGTGCTGGGCAGCAGCTTGTAGCGCAGGCGCTCGGCCACCTCGCTGGCCATGGCGGTGCGCGGCGCAAAGCCGAAATCGGCCAGCAGGGCGGTGATGTCCACCGTCTCCATCAGCGTCTGGCTCCAGCGGCGCAGCCGGGCCAGGGCTTCGGGGTCAGCCTCGAAGGCCTCGACGACCTGTTTGACGCGCTGCACGGCACCTTCTACAGAGGGCTCCGCCGCGCGAATCCATTCGGCCAGATAAATCAGCCACAGATGGCGTTGCGCAAGGCCTGCATCGGGGTCCAGGGAGGCGAGCAGGCCGGGCAGATCAAGAGTGCTTTTCTTCATGCAAATGTGGGTACTCGCCTCAGTGCAGAACGCGCTTTTCGGACATGGGCATGGGGTCGCCGGACTCATTCATCTGCAATACGAAGAGCGGAATTTCGCATTCGAAGGTCTCGCCCTCGTGGTTCACGCAGAGATAGCTTCCCCGCATGGTGCCCGTGGGCGTACGCAGCTGGCAGCCGCTGCTGTACTCGAAGGATTCGCCGGGCTGCAGCAGCGGCTGTCGGCCCACCACGCCCAGGCCTTTGACCTCTTCGACATGACCCAACTCGTTGGTGATGATCCAGTGCCGCGCAATCAGCTGCGCCGGCACCTCACCCGTGTTGGTGATGGTAATGGTGTAGGAAAACACATAGACGCCTGCAGCCGGGGCGGATTGCTCGGGCAGGTAGGCGGGCTGGACTTGGACCAGAAACTCATTCATCGGCATGAGCTAATGGTAACTGCGACAATTGCAAACCATGAGCCCCACCTACCGTATTGCCCCCTCCATCCTGTCAGCCGACTTCGCCCGTCTGGGTGAAGAAGTGCGTAATGTCATTGCGGCTGGCGCCGACTGGATCCACTTTGACGTAATGGACAACCATTACGTGCCGAACCTGACCTTCGGCCCCATGATCTGTCAGGCTTTGAAGCCTCATTCGGTCACACCCGATGGCAAGCCCGTGCCCGTCGATGTGCACCTGATGGTGCAGCCCGTGGACGATCTCGCCACCGCCTTTGCCAAGGCCGGTGCCGACTACATCAGCTTCCACCCCGATGCATCGCCGCATGTGCATCGCAGCGTGCAGAACATCAAGGCCCACGGCTGCAAGGCCGGTCTGGTGTTCAATCCCGCAGCGTCGCTGGAGGTGCTGGACTGGATGATCGAAGACATCGATCTGATCCTGCTGATGAGCGTGAACCCAGGCTTTGGTGGTCAAAGCTTTATTGACAGCACGCTGCGTAAGATCGAAAAAGCCCGCAAGCTGATCGATGCTTCTGGCAAGGACATTCGCCTGGAAGTGGATGGCGGCATCAAGGAAGCCAATATCCGCGCCGTGGCCGATGCCGGCGCCGACACCTTTGTGGCTGGCAGTGCCATCTTCGGCAAGCCGGATTACAAGGCTGTCATCGACACCATGCGCAAGAATCTTGCGTAACTTCCCCTGAGGAACTGCGCCTCTTGCACCGGGGGCAGCTCCTTTTTACCAAGGCGGCAAGTCCGCCTGGGTCTTGCTCGCTGTCCTGGCTTCGGCTGCGCTTGATGCACGAGCGCGGCTTTTGGAGTCGGGATATGAGGGTTTTAGTATTTTTGGCTGCAAGCCCAATATTGATGAGCGCATGCAGCTATTGAATTGATAGTTGTATGAAGCTGAATCTGCCTGCTCCCGCCGCCGCTCTGGTGGGGCAGCTGAATAAAGTTGAAAAGCAAAATCCGCTTGCTTACTGGTGTGGACAGTTCGATGGCGAGGTGGCTTTGTTGGCGATAGTTGGAAAAAACTTAGGACGTGTTGAGATTTAACGTGAATTGATCACAGCCGATGCCAGCGTGATGACAGCAGCGAAGCTGCTGTCTGTCTTGTCGCTGCGCATTGCAATGCGCTTGAACTCCTTGAGCTTGCAAAAGAAGTTCTCGATCAAGTGCCGCCACTTGTAGACCTCTATATCAATCTGCAAGGGCGCTCGACGATTGGCCTTTTGTGCAATCACCACTTGGCAACCCTGTGCCAGCAAGTGTTGCTTCAGCCAGTCTGCGTCAAACGCTTTGTCGGCCAGCAATGTCCGCAGGTCTATGCCTTCGAGCAGCTGTTCTACACCTTGAAGATCATGCCGTTGGCCTGGCAGCAACACAAATCGGATCAAGTTTCCAAGGGCATCCGTCAGCGCCAATATCTTGGTGGTCAAACCACCTCGACTGCGACCTATGGCCTGGCTCGCAGACCCCCTTTTGCACCCTGTCCATGCCTGTGCACTCGCACAATCGTTGCATCCACCATCACGTATTCCATGTCCGGTTGATCGCTGACCGCGTCAAACAGCTTTTGAAAGACATCAGCTTTGACCCAGTCGCGAAACCGTTTGAAGACGGTGTTCCACTTGCCAAATTCAGGCGGCAGATCTCGCCAAGGGCTACCTGTACGCGCAACCCAAAGCACTGCTTCCAAGAACAGTCGATTGTTGGA
The DNA here is from genome assembly GCF_014076415.1 of Comamonas testosteroni. Classification (NCBI taxonomy): domain Bacteria; kingdom Pseudomonadati; phylum Pseudomonadota; class Betaproteobacteria; order Burkholderiales; family Comamonadaceae; genus Comamonas; species Comamonas testosteroni. The sequence goes on along the minus strand of NZ_CP043568.1, from coordinate 5,579,562 downwards.
GCCACTGCGTCCTCGATCCCCAATCTTCCCTAAACACAATGGGCTCATACGAGCCCATTGTTCATCTGTCAAAACGTATCGCATCACAGCGCGATTGTGACGCCACCCCGGAAGGTAAAAATCAAATCTCAACAGACCCTAGGCAGACCAATCAGCTCTCCAAGAGTCTCAAGGCGTTGAGCACGTTGCCTCCCGAGGATGTTCGGCGCTTAGGGGTAAGTGAAGAGCTCATTAGTGGAATGTCGAAACAGCTAGAGGCTCTAAAACTTGCCGACAAAAAGAAATCGATATGAGCTAAATTGTAGAAGTTCAGACTTGATCTGACAGTGTGCCTTGCCAACAGGTGAGGTTTCCCGTTTTGATAAGGGTACGAATCTTTATCAATCCGGGCGCGCAAGCGCCCAACGGAGAAACCTCATGAATAGTTTCAACCAAACCATCATCCGGCACAAGGTCGGCCTGCTCAACCTGGCCAGCGAGCTGGGCAACATCTCCAAGGCGTGCAAAGTCATGGGCGTCTCCCGTGACACTTTCTACCGCTATCAGCATGCCCACGAAGAAGGCGGCGTCGAGGCCCTGATCCAGACTTCAAGGCGCAAGCCCAATCTCAAGAACCGGGTTGATGACGCCATCGAAGCGACCGTTATTACCTATGCCCTGGAGCAGCCAGCGCATGGACAGTTGCGTGCCAGCAATGAATTACGCCAGCGGGGCATCTTTGTGTCGCCATCCGGTGTACGCTCCATCTGGATGCGCCATCAACTGGCCAGCTTCAAACAGCGTCTGTCAAACCTGGAGGCCGAGGTCGCCAAGACTGGCGCTGTGCTCACCGAAGCCCAGGTGGCAGCCTTGGAGAAAAAGCGTGAAGATGAGCTGGCCTGCGGAGAAATCGAAACCGCCCATCCCGGTTATCTGGGTAGCCAGGACACCTTCTATGTGGGCTCGATCAAGGGAGTCGGGCGCATCTACCAGCAGACCTTTGTGGACACCTATTCCAAATGGGCCGCTGCCAAGCTCTACACCACAAAAACGCCGATCACAGGTGCTGATCTGCTCAATGACCGGGTGCTGCCGTTCCTGGCCGAGCAAGGCATGGGGCTGTTGCGAATCTTGACCGACAGGGGCACGGAGTATTGCGGCAAGGCCGAAACGCATGACTACCAACTGTACCTAGCCGTCAATGACATTGAACACACCAAGACCAAGGTGCGTCACCCGCAGACTAATGGCATCTGCGAGCGATTCCACAAGACCATCCTGCAGGAGTTCTACCAGGTGACGTTCAGGCGCAAGATCTACCGGTCCATCGACGAGCTGCAAACGGATCTGGACGACTGGATCAATTACTACAACAGCCAGCGCACGCATCAGGGCAAGATGTGCTGCGGCAGGACGCCGATGCAAACGCTGATGGATGCAAAGGAGGTGTGGGACGACAAGGTAAAAGAGCTGAATTAATCTGACAGCCGTACCGTCCGAAACGGGAGCAACTGTCAGATCAGATCGGAACTTCTACAGCTAAATATTGGAGGCGCAATGCTGCACAAACCTTCCGAGCCAGTTGCGATCCACAGCCTTGTGTCAATCCATCCAGATGAAACGCTATACAGCTGGTGTGCCGCAAACCATTTCATGAGTAGCAGTCCCAACGCGGCGACAACAGCTTTGGCGTTGCTAGGTACTTCACATGCGGCGCGGCAGCATGAATTTCCGCACTCGTTGGAAAAATTCATGGCTGTCTCGGGAGTGGGCTTTACGTCAATCCTTCGACTACTGCGTTTGCATACTGTGGCAGGCTTCTACCTGCCCTTTCTCAGTAGGCAGGTTCAGCAAGAACTTGCCTCAAAAGCGATGGAGCCACAATCAGTACATTGGATGCGGTCTGTCTTGGGATCCTCCCGCACTCAAAAGGTTGCGCACCCGTTGAAGTGGTGCCGTAAATGCATACAAGAAGATATAGAGGCCTTTGGCCGCCCCTATTGGCATACCACTCAACAGTATCCAATCGCTTTGGTATGCACTCGGCATTTCGAGCCCTTAAGGTGGAGCGAGTCAAGGAGCAAACATTGGCGACTGCCTCATAAGGAAGACCGTTACGCAACCACGCTCCCAGACCACTTGCTACCAGAGGCTCACAGCGCCGCAGCGTTAAGTGCTAGTCTTCAAACGACTGAGTGCATAGACATGACATCTTTGCGCCGATTTGCTCTCCAGCGACTACAGGAAATTGGTGTCATACATTCTGTCAAGGGAGCCAGGCATGAGAGGGTGGCTCAATGGTTCACTTCAACAGGCTCTTGCTCACTGGCGCGCATTGTTCAACCTAAGCTAACCATGCTGATTCAGGGAATTGCAATCCCTGGGCTGCTCTGGCACCAGAAAAAAGCGACAGCAATTTCATGGGTTCTTCTTTGGAATGCTCTGCAATGGTCCTCCCCAAAATCTGCCGTTCAGTCTTTTGCAGATGCTGCAGCTGGGCGCTGCCCACCTGTGCAAGGGCAACTACAGTTGTTTGACGAGCTGGAGGCGCGCTCAAGAAGAACGCCTGAATTCGTCCGCGATGCATTTGAAAATTGCGACAGCTATGCGGATGTTATGAAGTGCTTGGGCGTGAGCCGCCACGATATTGTTCGCTGGTTGGAAAATGATCCAGAGCTGCGTAAAGAATGGAAAGTGCGCCTACGTGAAGGTCGACGGCGCGAATGCATCGAACGAATCAAAGACTTCGTTCGACGTACATCTCAAAGCGAACGGGCTGACCTTGAGGTGAATTGCTCCGCGGAAATCAGGTGGATGAGTGAACACGCACCCAGTCAGCTCACAGCGCTGATCAAGTCAATGCCTAGTAGAGGGACCAGGCAGTTTCAGTTCAATTACTGGGCTGATTGAAGAGCTTTCCTGTGTCCTCCGTTGAACTTCGATAGCGCTTTCAACGCAAAGCCGCATTTCTCATTTGCCATTGCGTGCAATCACCTCAAGGTATCCCGGAATGCGCTTGCCAGCGTGCGTTGCATCTTCACGAGGGGCAAGCCCGCCCCCAAGAACGGAGCGCGACAGAAGTCGGTTTGACGCGATACAAGACGTTTCTGGAATAACAATGCAGTCAGGGCATGCGCCACCCTTGGTTTCGCACAAACTTCCCGAGCCACACTGCAAAGACTCGTGCGAGCCTAGGTGCTCCAGGAAGTCGGTATTCGAGTTGCGCCAAAGAGCGGACATGTAGCCTAGATCCATCGTTGTGGCATTGCGATACACCACAAAGGCGAGGTCGCAAGGAAAGAGGTACTCACTCAGAGAACCCATGTCGAGGCCGGAGAATTCCGAAACTGCGTTCATGACCACATGAGCGTAGGTATGAAGCAGTGTGTAGCAGTAGCGGTAAGTGGAAGCATCTGATGGCGTCAGGTCTGAGAAGAATCGTCCAAAGGGCTGTGCGCGCTCTAAGAGATGTGCGTTGAGTTTGGTCGCCTCTTCTGGGTTCCATTCTGGGAGGTCCGCAACTTTGAGCTCTTTCAGCCAAGCAAAGACCTGCTCTGGGGCGAGCTGAACGTAGATGGCTTCATTCTTCTGCGTGACGGTGTAGATTGGCCGTTTTCGAGAATCTTTGAAGGGGTCGAAAAGGTTTAACCTAACCGGCAAGCGCAGGGTTCCGGAATCTTTCTTTTCGATGATGGGTTCACTCGACATTCTTGTGTACCCATGAGTGAAGCGGCACAACTCGAACTCGCGAATTAGCCCAATCTTCTCTATGCCCAGTCTCGCAGCGAGCCCCTTCGTCTTGCTCATTTGTGCCGAAAGCTGATCCTCGTCACGAGGTCCTATGACTTTGTCTGGCGCCGTGAAAAGAATGAAGGGCGCGCGTTCACCAGGAAGGGTTGAAGCTTCGAGCGTTTCGCGCTTGAGTGCCTCGTGCTCCACTGCCAGAAGCACTGGATCATATCTGCTCCCGTAACTCTGACGCCTCAACACTTGTGCCAGAAATGCGGGAGGTGCCTCGGTCCGCACAGGTAACAGTCCAGGCTCTTCCCGCCAGCTAGCTACCAACTGGGCCATGGCGGCTTGAACTGGCTCCCGGGCAGACTCCGGCACTAGGCCCCCAGCCAACAGGGCCTCAAAACTTCGGTACGGAGCCAGTTTTGTATGTGCTCCCTTCTGTTCCAGAATCTGCAGGATTTCTTCGGCGGTCAGAGGGGCCGCGCCCGTGCCATACCAGCCAGCCAAACTGCTGGCCAGTTCAGAGCCGCGCTCCTCTCTCAACAGCTCCAAGAGCTTCTGCTGCTCTTCTCCAAAAACAATGAACTGGTCGCTGTGCGGATAGAAGGAGGCGGTGGCCCGATAGCTAACGGGCTCCATGCGTCGCCACCGGGGAGGGCGGTTGAAACACTCGTCTCCAAGAATCTCAGTGGTTTCCTTATCATTCTGCAGCCAGGTGTCTCCTGCTTTGTGGCCGGCTTCACAAGTGAAGAACCATTGACCGATTCTTGGCGACTTGTCATTCAGGAAGAACTTGGTGCTACCGCACTGCCGACAGCCCACAGGCCTATACGGACGTTGCTCAGACTGGCTCCACTCCCAGCGACCTGGGTGCGGAGCGCTCCAGCCGCCAGACCAGTGAACAAAAATGACGTCGAGCTGCCTCCACGTGCATCGTTTGCCATCAACCTTGCAGGTTTCAGTTGCAAGTCTTGGAAGGTAGGCCGCCGCCTCTTTCACCGTCTCAAACTGATGAAACCGGCCGCATTTGTTGCAGACAAAAGATGCTGGGCCAGGGATGTATCCAACAAGAGTTGGATTGACCAACTGGAACTGGTTGGGTGAAAGCGCCTTGTAGCGCCCCTCCGGCAGAAGAGCTTTGTCTATGCACTGCCTGGGCAGGGGCTGATGCTTGTCGTCGCCCGCCTCTTGCGCTCGGGTGTACCAACTCTGCCAAGTCTCTTGAAGTCGCTCGAAAAGTTGCCGCTTCGCCTCTGTCGGCAACTGTACCTCTCTTGCATTGACGTCTTCTAAGGGCACAGACACACATGCTCCCAGTCCACCTTCAAAGGTAAATATCGAACCAGGTGCATAGGACGAGGCGAGCTGACCTCGCGACCGACTCATTGTTTGGGGTGCGGGCTTGGATGGGCCCTCTCTGAAGTAGCTTCCCGAGCGCACCATCATTGCTCTCCCAATATGTCGTCATTTGCGGAACCGAACCGTGTGAGTCGCATAACTGCGCGAGCGTCATCGGAGTCCAGTCCCTTCCCGTTGAAATCGCGATATGCGAATCTGATGAGTCCCGCTTCGTCGACGTCACGAAGTGAAGTCATTGGCCGCTGAAGAGAGCTAGGTCGTTCCCGGTAGAAGTCGCCGATGGACTGCTCTGCCATCGACTTATCCGAAGCCCAGTCAGAGAGCTGGTGAACGACGCGTTGTCGTATGTCCTCAAGGTAGTAATTCTTGTGATGCGGAGCAAAAGTTTCATTGTCCAGTCCAAGAGCCTTATAAATGAACGCGCATGCGCCATCGACCAAGACCGCACTCTGCTTCTCGAAGAGATAGTTCGTGTTGGGTATCCAGGAAAGATCTCTGACGGACTTTTTACTTTCAGGAGGTTCAAGGGTGACCTCCTTTACAAAGCGAATACCTGCAAGATAGGTCTGCAGGAGGCTTGGAAGTACACGCTCAATTGCTTTGTCCGCCCAGCGGTCGATTGCTGCAGGCGCGACCATACGCTCCAGGAAACGGTGATAGCTGTCGAACACCTGGACGATGTACCGGTCTCGTCGGCGCTGTGGAGTCGGCAGCAGCACCACAAATCCAACGTGTGTTCGCCCTACTCGAGAGGACGCCTGTATGTACTCAGCCACGTCTGAAGGCATACCTGCGAAGAACATCGAGTTGAACTCTTCAACGTCCACGCCATGGGAGATTGCAGACGTGGCGATTACTGAGCGCAACTCGCTCGTGAGCTCGCCAAAGGGCTTACCAGGGTCTGGTCGCCTCTGAGCGGCCTGCACAGTGGCTTGAATCTCACCTTGGGCCACTGAGCCAGTTATCAGGCGTGTTTGCAGGTCGGAGATGTCAAGTCCGAGGTCTTCATGCTTTTTGCGGGTCTCCTCAAACTCCGCAGCCATGATTTGGTCTCCGCCCTTCTTATTCGTCACATAGGTCAGGGAGATGCGATGTAAGTCGACCAATGTGGCAAGCGTTCCGGGTTTTGCCGCTTCGATGTGCTGCAAGTGGATGGAGCGAAGTGGGCCGTCGGATATGCCGTTCTTGAGAAGTACCCTTGCCTTCAATACCTCAGCCTCATCAGATGATGTGAGTCCAAGCATCAGGCGCGATACGAGGGCATGGAAACTCGCAAGTACGGCAACAGTAGTTGCCGTGTGCGGCCGTCCATTGGTTAAAAAGGCCGCGTAGACCCGGCTCCAAGAGGCCCATGCTTCGGTGTCCACCGTTCTCAGGGCCTCGCGGGTCGGGCCGTCCTTAGGAGCTGCTGGCTTGGCGTAGAACGACTCGTACAGGCTTTCCCCTGGATAGGGAAACTGCATCGCTGGGACCTCTCTTTGATAGAGGTGCTCCATCTGTCGCTCGGGATCAGAAACCGTAGCAGAGGCCGCGATGACTTTGGCTCGTCGGCGCTTGATTCCATCAGGTTCTTTGCAGACGATTCCTGTGAGTGCCTTGCCAACTTCGTCGAAGATGGCATCCAGCGAAGATTCGAAGATGCCTGCAAATGTCCCCAATGACTCGTCCAGCAGGTGCGCCTCGTCCTGAATCAAGAGACTCGGAAATGGGTCAAAGAACCCTCGTTCTCCGCCTGGATATGCAGGAGAGAGGAGTTCGTAGCCCAAAGACTCTGGGTCAACGTCGAATTCCTTTGGGGACGTTGGCATCTTCAAATGCCCGGTTTTGCGATGCCGCCATGGAGCTGCGCCGAACATGCCGTAGATGTTTCGAAGCGTCTTAGTGGCCTGCCCAATGAGCGCAAGCTTGTCCACTGTCCCCAAAACAACGCTTGGTGCAGTTGCATAGATGTCCGTGTCGCAGATGTAGAACGGGAGTGGGCTCCACCCTCCCTCGTTCGAGGCGCATACGTGGCTTGTACAGACGTGACCAAGGAGGCTATTTAGTTCCCCGAATACACGAAGCGCGGTTGGCTGGCCGCAGAAGGGGCAGGCAGGAATCTTGTTCCATGCATCGAACTGAAGGCGGTAGCGGCTTGACTCCGCATGGAGTAGCTTGCGCTCGTTCTGCTCGGTCGGATGACTATCCTTAAGCAGCGGGATGTCATCAAACCCCGGTGTGTTGTGGTGGTTCGGAGAGCCACCGCTCCCGACCCAAAACCCAATAGAGAACGGCGTCCCGACGATGTCTCTTTGCCGCCGGACCAACTCTGCTTTAGCTAGGACTCGAGCGCATCGCTGCGCCTGCTGAATCGTCAGCAAACGAAGGGGATATCGCATCATCGCGGTGACCCCAAAGGCCTTGCCTCGCAGTCGGTCGAGGAAGAGAGTGAACGCAAGAAGCCCAAAGAACGCCTCCGACTTGCCCCCCCCGGTTGCGAAGTACAGCAACGTGACCGTGTCGTCTCGGAGCTTGTCGTAGTGCTGATGGAATGACTTCAGCCTGGTGGCCATTGCGGGGATGTGCGCAACGATGAACGCTAACTGGAACAATCGCCACTCCCCATTGTCATTCTTGAGTTTTTCTCTCAGGAGGTCGGCCATCGCTTCGTTCATGCACAACCACGCCTCAAATACGGTTGCCGCTTCGTTAGCTTGTGGTCCACGCTTTGAGGTCTTCTTCCAAGCATCACGAGACTCTTGAAGAATGCTCAACCCAGCCTTGATGGCCGCGATTTCTTTTTCCCAGGCAACACAGTCTTTCTCGAATCCGTTCTTCTCGCGGTCGATTCCCTTGAGGTCTGTCGCCTCAAGACCCGCATCAAGTTGAACCGACCGGCTTAGACCAGAAAACCAACCGTCCAGTGCGGCTCCAAGCGGTAACACGCCGTCCAGGCCGCCAGGTTGACTCAGCGCACGAATGTTCCGAACAATTCCTTCATGTTCTTTGGGGATGATTCGAGGTTGGGTGTACCTCGGTGCCCAGGTAGTACGGAGGACAATCTCTTGCGCAGTTTTCTGAACAACCTTCACCCCTCCATTGAAGCCGGTAGCGGGGTAGGCCAGATATTGGTTGTACCGGTATGAGGGCTTCACTCGACCCAGCTTAAATTCTTCGAGCTGTATCGTGGGAATCATCGCCTCAAGTGAGACTTGAAAAATGCTTGTTTCGGTGAAGTCCCCCGAAGGGTCTTGAGAACGGTTCTCTAAGAGTACCTGGACACTTGTCTCTCTGGGATTGAGCCAATTGGGAATCAAGGTGACGTCCCACTCAAGCTTGAATTCTGGCAGCTCTATCTTGGGTTCCTTCCGGATATCCGTCAGAAAAGCATCCCACCCCTTGTATTCAGAAGGGAAGACTTTTCTTCCCTTGCGGATTCCCCAGTCTTTTCCATGCGCTGACGCAGCCCACGCCACAACCGCAAGCTGAACGGCTCCGTTCAGTTCAGAGGAGCAGACATCAAGTTCTTGCTTCAACCGCTCAGGTGACCATGAAATATCAACGACAAGCGCTGGCAGCTTGCCAACATCCAGAGGAATTCGGACCCACTTCTGTGGAATGTCGAGTGGTTGCGCGTGGTTGTCTTTGAGCTCTACAGCAACTGCCTCTGGACTTACCGTTGCTCCTTCAACCTCTGCCGTCAGCTCCTTTTCAGTAGCCCTGGCACCAGCCTCGTAACCTGAAGAGGTAGCCGTCGCAGGAGATGCCCCCTCAAGAAGTGCCTCCGGATTCTTCACATTGCGTAAGTCAACGGGGAGTTCCATCCTTCTCTGAACATCTTCGCGAACTCGTTTTTCTGTCTCTTTCCACTTTGGGTGCTTGTTCCGGTTTTGCTCGCTTCCTTCAGTCTTGAGCTCGCTCCATGCTGCATCGAGCGCGGCTTTCGTTTGCTCTTGCAGCGCTTTACGGGTCTCATCGTTTACTCGAAATGAGAGCTCCATGTTGGGGCGTCTAAGGTCTTTGACCTCAGGTAGGACGCGTGCGTAGACTTGAAAAGATGGCTTGACGGTGAACTTGACTGCCTCGTCGCTCTTGACCTGAAATTCCAGACCATGGGAGTAAATCTGTATGGGCTGAGTGACCTCGTCTACATCTCCTAACTCCTCCGGCCTCGGCAACAAAAATGCGGAGTTCAGAATGCTTCTTGGGCGTGCTCCGAAAAGCTCGGCACCACTTTGTCCATGTCCCGAAATAGCGGAGAATGTTTGGTTTATGAGGCTGTCTACCACCGCCTCTTTCAGTCCAGCTGGAATGCCAGAAGGGTCAACTCTTGTTACTGCTTCAACCACATTGCACCTCACTGGGTTCTTGAATCGCTTCTACGGTGTAGACGTTGTCTTGTGCTTTCATGAACAGCCGATGAACAACTGCAGGGTCTAGCCTCTGATGCACGGCAAATGACTCTTGCTCCATGAGGAGGTTCGTGTATGCATCTGAAACACGGCGACCGTCCGCTCTTCTTGTTCCTCGCATCGGTTGAATGACGGTCTTCCAGAAGAGGAGCATTTCAATCGACGTCAGGCCCACGGCCTCAGCAAAATACTTGAAGTGCGCTTCCTTTCGCGGTGCGTGAGGTTGGTTCTCTTCAAATGCGGTGGTGAGCCATTTGCGCGCATCTATCCAAGCTCGAATGGTGTTGGCCGTTGGAAAGTCACGTGGGCACCCAGGCATGTTTTGAATCGTCTCCCTCAACCGCTCCGCCTTGTCGGTTTGCGACTTTCCTGGGAGTTTTTCTTCGACCAGTCCTGCAATGCGCGTGTGGTACTGATGAAGCAAGGATTCGAAACGCTTGTCGTGCGAGATAGAGACGCCCACGGACTTCAATGCAGCTTCTGTTAGCTCTCGGAGTTCGCCCGACATCACAAAGACTTGCTCACCGGGCTTAAGGTTCTTGACCTGCACTGCTCTAAAGCCCCGGTTGAGGGCTTGACCTTTGATGGGGTCATACAGGTAGATTGTTGTCGCAGGACTTCGAGCAAGGACTTGTCCACTGTCGAGAAGCAGCTTCCAAGCATCGGGGTCGTCTGACTCACTTTCGTTGATGTGCCCTGAGAGACCTGCTTCAAACGAAAAGGTTGGCAGGACAAAGTCTTCTCGGGATAGCTTTGCATCTTCGATGTCGGGATAAGCACTGAGCTGAGAAAGTAGTTTGTCTATGCGAGGCTTGAGGCTTTGCATGCCGGCGATAGCCTCAACAGCCCTCAGTGACGATTTCAGGTACGCAGCGTTCCTGGCTGTGAGTAGTACGTAGGCACGTCCACGAATCCGCTCATCAGAAATTAGCAGGCGGAGTCCTTCCTCGTCCAGTCCAGCAAAAACCAGGGTCGAGTCGCTGTTGCGCTTGAGCTCTTCATTCAATGCAGAGCTTGAGACAAGGCGCAGTCTGTCTTTCAGAATAGCGTAGCCCTCACCTGGTGCAAGTCCCTCGTAGATGTAGGTCTCAAAAAATCGCTCCGCGAGCTTTCGGGCCGTCGGACGGGTGAAGACGAGGACGCACTTTTCCTCTCCACGTGTGTGCTCTTCAATGAGCCGTACAAGCTGCTTAACGAACGGGGTTCCGTTTTCGTAGGCGCGCCACATGTCGTCCGCCTTGCTTACAAGGGTTTTTAGCTTTGCAGCGTCCGGGTAGCTCGATGAGTTGATGAGCTCGGTTAGGGGTACTCGCCGGCTTGGCCATGAAAATGCTTCACGGACGCTCAAGGGAATGTCTGCTTCATTGAGCCAGTTGGTCAAGGCCTTGACACTTGAAGGCATCGACGCAAGACGATTCAGGAAAGAGATGGCCTCTGAGAGCACTGCCCGATCTTGTTCCATTTGAGCTCGATTTTTGAGCGTCTCGAGGCCAACCACCACCGACGCCGCAGTCCTGTCAGTCTCAGTGACCACGTAGTCGAGCGCAGCTGGAGGATGGAACCGCGATGCCCCCGGAAGGGTAACCCCTTCGTCGGCCGTAGTGAAAGGTATTCCCAACGGACTCGCCCGAAGAATCGGGTTCAGGCGACTTGCCAACCCGTTGGCATTCTTTGCTCGTTTGTCCAGCTCCCTGAGCAGTTGCGTGCGGACGTGTGGGTCATCGGAAACGATTAGAACGCCTGGAAGCTCATCGCCAAAGACCGAAGTGAGCGTGTCCAAGAACTTGATGGTCATCGGGCGCCATTTGGCCGCTGTCTTCCTGGTACCTCTCGTGAGGTCAAGGACGATGACCTCTGGGCGGCCAGAGCGCTTAAGCTTTTGTAAAATGGACTCAACCGCCTCCCCCGAGGAACGCCAGCCAAGTGCAAGTAGAGCGTCTGGAGCGGACGAAAAGTCGCTCACGGCTTGGATAAGCTCATTCAGAGCGCGGGTCCAGCTCCGGTCACCCAGTTGTCCCTTTATTCGCCGGAGCAGGGCACCATCGCTGGCGGACCATACGCCCGACTCATCTCCGCTGAAGTAGTGCGGAAGCAGCTCTGAAAGTGTTGGGTCAATGCCTCCGCCCTCGTCCAGATGCTTGCTATTCAGGCACGTAAGGAAGGGGTCCTTTTCGCGCATGGACGTCGTGACAAGCTGATTCGGTGCTCCATCTGGCGGCTCGTATTGGCTAGCAGCAAGGCTGGCTATTTCCTTCCTGTCAGCGGTGATGTGGTTCAAGCCTTGGAGGAAATTCGCCTTTGCGGGATATATGAGCGTCCTGATTCCACGCTTGTTGCCCGTATGCCACTCGGATAGGGTAGCCACTGCGTGCGCAAGTGCAAGGCTCTTTAGAGATCCTGGCCAGAGTAGGACGTGTTGGGCTGTCTTGCTTTTTGCTGCTTTTACGAAGGTTGCAGCAAGTCGTTCAACACCTTCATGAACAGCTACCTGTTCCTTCGTCTCGACTCGCTGGAGTCGAAACCCAAGCGCCTTGAGGTCGTCTAAAACACCAGTTGCGGTGTTTTCGCTTCCCTCGGGCTGAGCTGGAGCATGCGAAACGTCATTGGCGGGTGAACTGTATGCATGCGCGTGTTTTTCTCCGATCTTTAAAAGTCGGGTCGCAAGCACTTTCTTCTTTTTCTGGACCTCAGCCCGATCCAGCCCACTCATATAACGAGAGGGTTTGCGCATTTCAGGCCCTTCCAATCTTCATATCTACTTCCATAACTTTTTCTCGCTTTCAGCTATGCAAATGCCATTCGTATAGCTCTCTCCATTTCCCGTCCTTTGGATAGCTCAGCTCGTAGCTTTCTCGGGCAGGGAAGCGGCAGTTGCCCTAGCTCATAGGTGCCAACGTTCGAAGAGCCCGAGATTGCGCGATACAGGCGGTCGACCAAGCTCGTTTGGAGCAGTGCCGCGAGTTCGTGGGGGTCCCATTCGCTTTCTTGTTCCTTCAAGAGCGCTATGACATGGTTCTCACACATGTATGCGGAGTGCTTGTGCAGAAACTTGTCTGGTATGGCTGCCGCAATTAACCGTCGGCTCTGGTCGGTAGAGGTGAGTCGCTGGAGCAGCACCGCGGGCTGCGAAAAGACTCCCGTCGTGGAAAGAGACTCAATTTCGATGAACAACTCGGGTGCCCGTTGGCGATGTTGGCGGCCGTGAACGAACTCACCCTGAGGTGTGATGTCGGTTGCCCAAATCAGGGGGACAACCAGCTTTCCTTTGCAGCCTTCCTCTGAGGAGTGGGTAACCCGCTCACTTCGATACGCGACCATCGCGCCGACCCTCGGTACGTATCCGTAGTCTTTGAGTCTGTAAGGAGACTTCTCAGTAAGCCGAATCAGGGGTTCGTCTTGAGCTGACCGAGGGAGCACCCAGGGCCCGCCGTCCTTCCTCAGGCGAATCACGCCAATACTCTCGAACCCCGTATCCTTCCAAGCAGAAACAGCGACGTCTTGATGTTCCATTTGTTGTATGGCGCGAAGCGTGGCGATTGCCGTCTCTTGCTCAACATTCAAGAAGGTCGAGGAACGGTTACCAAGAAGGTCAATTGAGTGAATTCGCGAAGCGTCGCACACATGCCGCCGGAGATTGGAGAAAAGCGGCCCAGTCAGGTAGCTGGTCGGCGTCAGGAGGCCTATAAGGCCGCCAGGGCTGACAATCTTGAGGGCTTGTTCAATGAACAACGCGTAGATGTTCGGCTGACCCTGTAGCGCCGCGCGAAATGTCGCTTTGTATTGCGCAGCTTCATCCGCCTTGAGTTTTCGATATGGAGGATTGCAGATCAACACCGTGGGCCGCTTGCTCCCCCTCCAGCTCCTCAGACCATCTCCTTGAGAAATCCGGACCTTCAGTTCACAACCGGACTCTTGAAGCACGGAGGCTAACGCTAGGTTTAGAAAGGTCTCTGAGAAGCCAATCAGCGTACTGCTTGTGTCGTTTCCGCTGAGGTTTTCATTTATGCGAGCTACTACTTCCTGGGGGCTGCAACCGTTCTCCTGAAGTGCGTTGCGCATTCGAAGCGCGACCGGCACCAAGAATGCAGCTCCTCCGCAGGCTGGGTCATGCCAGTGATCATCCAAGAGGCTGGCGCCTTGGGAGAGCAGGTCATCAATTACTCGCTCAGCGAGTACAGGATGGGTGAAGTAAAGCGCTCTTTGCGTTCGCGTTTCCTCTCCAACCAAAGTGGCGTAGGAGGTTGCTACCCAGTACGCGGCCTCTTCAAACCTTTCAAGGGTACAGAGCCAATCCACGAAAACGATGACACGGTCGTCCACTACGAGTGAAGCTGTATTTCTTGGAGCTCGACTTGGTGCGCAGTCTGGATATATGCGTTGGGTCCAGACAAAAAGTAGCGCCGACGCGACCTCTTCGGCCGCTGCTTGCTGAGAATCGACCAACTGCTTCAGTGCGGATATGCGTCTGCCGAACCGGACTCGGGCCTCCGCCGGTATTACCATTGAATTCGTCCCCCTGAGCTTTATTCGCTGTCTAAGCGAAACTTATACCATTTTTTGTTGGATAAGTTACATATTGATGCATTGGCTTGCTCGTCGGAAGTGCGAGTACAAATGGCATGAAAGCAGTCGGTCGTCAGTCGAAGCGCTTTGGACCAATGGCCACAGTAACTTGTACGGTAGTCACTCCGGTAAACGCAGATGGGGGCACCCGATATCTGCTTCTTGGCCGTCAGCTTGAGTACGCTTGGTTGCGGTCTCACCGGCAGCTATCGCTGTAAGGCCGAAGTTGGTTCTTCTGCAGCTATTGGTGCTATCGGCCTATTGCAATCTTGCAGTTCGTTTGGCATCTCGGGCGAAGCAACGTTTCAGAGTAACTCCGTCTATTTCACGCGGATTTTCCACTCGCGCGGAATAAGGCCTCTTCCTGAGGCGCGCGTCCATCGTTCCTTTGTTGCCGCCACATAGCGCGGGTCAGAGGCAAAGTAAGCGTGCTCGAGTAGCAATACTTGCAAGCCTGAACGAGCCTCAACTTCACTAAACAGGAAGTCGATATGCTGACGCATAGCGAGGTAGTCTTCGTCTCCCTGAATAGATACTTCATCTGGCAAGCTTTCATCGACGATATCGTCGGAGACCTCTGACTCACCAGTGTCGTCGTGCCCCTGATTTGGGAAATAAGGGCGGCTCAACTGATCCAGCACTACAACGCCAGGAACCGGTCGGCGTTCCTTTTCAAAATGTCTCTGCATGCCAAACGAAAGCGCAACGTGGACGGCAAGCCAATTTTGGTCAGAGCCGAGGTCGGCCATCGACAGCACCGCGCCATTAACACCAGCCTCTATAACATTTACCTGGGGTTCTCGTGCAGAGAAAAGTAGCTCAGCTTGAACACAAGGCTCCACTTTGGGTAAATTTGCAAATATCTCGGAAGCGAATTTAGAGATCGCACCTTCTGCTCGCCGCATACGAACCTTGCGGTTGTCAGCGTCGACCAAACTTTCAAGTTCCGCGATCTCATCCCTCTGCTTGGTCAGATCCTTTGCAGGCCCCAGAAGTAGGTCGTTGACGGACTCCAAGAAGTAGGCAGCTTTGCCACGAAAAAATGCCTGAAGTTGAGCCAAGTCTGCATGCCGCTTTGCTTCAGCCACTTGACTCAATGCTGCCGACACACCTGCGTCAAGCTCCCGCAAGAGGCCTCCCAGCTCCTCTGCTCGGGTCGAAAGCTGTTCTGCGGCACCTCGAATCTGCGGCTGTATTCGGCCGACCGCACTGGATTCAGCTCGAATTGTGATTAGAGATTGCCTCATCGCAGCGGCCACAACTGCGCCGGCATTCGTCCGCGAATCACAAATAGGGCAGGATGATGGCACATCGAGCAAGTGGAGATGCTCGGCAATGCGCAATTTCTCATGCTGGGAACTCACAGCAGTCGCATAGTCTTTAGACTCTTGCTCCTCAATAGCAATCGCGCGCAGTTTCCGCTTCGTCTGAGTAAGCTCTCTCAGAGCATCTCGTCGCCTCACTTGAAGATTATCAAGTTGCTCTACTCCTGGGTACTGTAAAGGGCGAGCGATCTCCGATGATGCTCTTTTTAGCATTTCGATGAGAAGCATCTCGCTAGGACGTGTTGAGATTTAACGTGAATTGATCACAGCCGATGCCAGCGTGATGACAGCAGCGAAGCTGCTGTCTGTCTTGTCGCTGCGCATTGCAATGCGCTTGAACTCCTTGAGCTTGCAAAAGAAGTTCTCGATCAAGTGCCGCCACTTGTAGACCTCTATATCAATCTGCAAGGGCGCTCGACGATTGGCCTTTTGTGCAATCACCACTTGGCAACCCTGTGCCAGCAAGTGTTGCTTCAGCCAGTCTGCGTCAAACGCTTTGTCGGCCAGCAATGTCCGCAGGTCTATGCCTTCGAGCAGCTGTTCTACACCTTGAAGATCATGCCGTTGGCCTGGCAGCAACACAAATCGGATCAAGTTTCCAAGGGCATCCGTCAGCGCCAATATCTTGGTGGTCAAACCACCTCGACTGCGACCTATGGCCTGGCTCGCAGACCCCCTTTTGCACCCTGTCCATGCCTGTGCACTCGCACAATCGTTGCATCCACCATCACGTATTCCATGTCCGGTTGATCGCTGACCGCGTCAAACAGCTTTTGAAAGACATCAGCTTTGACCCAGTCGCGAAACCGTTTGAAGACGGTGTTCCACTTGCCAAATTCAGGCGGCAGATCTCGCCAAGGGCTACCTGTACGCGCAACCCAAAGCACTGCTTCCAAGAACAGTCGATTGTTGGAGCCACTGCGTCCTCGATCCCCAATCTTCCCTAAACACAATGGGCTCATACGAGCCCATTGTTCATCTGTCAAAACGTATCGCATCACAGCGCGATTGTGACGCCACCCCGGAAGGTAAAAATCAAATCTCAACAGACCCTAGCATCTATAGGTGGACTTTCCACAAGTCCAAGTTGTTGAGCCTCCCCGAGGAGAACACGTGCACGCTGTTTAACCTGACTGTCCTTCGCGACGCGGGCTTCTTCACGTGCGATATCTATTTCCAAGGCTCGGCGGGCTTGGCGCAAGCGCCTTTCAGCCGTTACCGTTGACTCAGTCACGACTCCCAGAAAGTACGGCATAGTGGAAACGATATGCTGTGCTTTACGATTGTCATCAAGGCCGTGCAGCAAAACCGTCTCACTGTCGATCACCTCTTTAGTGACAAAGATATAGGGTGTGAACTGGCGAACTGAAGGACGGTCTGACGACTCCTTTTCAGGCTGTAGGGACTCCAGCACAGCTCTGGAGTCAATGCCGAATGCAACACCCAGCCTAGCTTTGCTGACTGCCACGGAGCTGCGCCCTTCAAAATCTCCAACTGTCTGTGGGATCTTAAGATTTCGTCCCGTCGTGACATACATGTAAGAGTTCGGAGATTTTCCGACCAATGGTACTTGGCGACAGGAAATCATCTCATCCTCACCTCTCGCCCACTTAACGCCGACTGCTATACAGCGTCGTCTGACGTATACAGGTAGCTGGCAATCTGAAGAGCCAAGACAGTAGTCAAGTGCTTTAATGAGCGCCGACTTACCAGTACCAGACGCACCTGTGATGACATTAACGCGGCCAATATCTAGTGTGATGATGCGAAAGGCACCTTCTTCCCCAATGAAAAAGATGCTTGCGATGTCCCATCGTGTCATACTGAAACCTCCAACGCTTCCAAAACCGCTCTGGGTGAACCCATTGTGGCCATCCAAATTCCAAGGAGACGAGCTCTCTTTAGCGCTTTAGACGCGATCCCAGTCGATACTGCAGTTGGGAACTTCTTCTTCGCGGAATCAAGATCACCGGTGGGGGCTATGTGCAGCAGTCCTGTAAGGCATCCAAAGCGTACAGCCGCCGTCGTGAGCTCTAAAGTTGAATTGACCTTCTTAGCAAGGTCGATGGTGATTTGTGGACTGCGGTTTAGCCACAACGGTAGCCCTGTATCCCTGTTACAGCCTTCAAATGTGGTGCCCAAGTCCTCTGATATTGCCAGCGGCACAACGAGGTAGATCAATGGTATTGCTGGTGGCCGTTGAAGGGTGTGCTCCTGTTTGTAAGCAGAGCAAAATTGCCAGAATATGGCACTGTAGAAGGCAGGATTGGTTTCGGCAAAAACATCACGTGAAAAAATCATCCCTCACTCCTGAGCAGCGCTCTAAAATCGGGATGCCAGCCGACCTTTAAGTCAACCGCTAGGAACTGATAGCAGCCTCTAACGTAGTAATCAGCACTCCAGTTATTTGCAAAAGGAGCTATTTGAGCCTTTGCATCGTTGAACGACCATCTAAATATTTCTAGTCCAGCGCTTCGCTTTTGCGCATCTGTAGCTATCTCAGTTTGCTCTGTCATGAGTGCATGCTTGTCTTCCCATGCCTCGACCAGTAATAGATCGTATATGGATATGCGCGTCGCCATATCTACACGCTCAGAGAGCCATTTATGACGCTGCGATCTGGCTCTCCATTCTTCGCGCTCTGCAATCCGGATCTCTGTTTTTGTTGCATCCACAAGCTGGAGTTGCTTAGCGATCAAAGATGGCGGCGAATGGTCGTCAGGTGGCATGACGATCTTGAAGTCAGCGAGGACTTCGTCACGATATAGCTCACCAGCAATTTCGGACAGCCGTAACTGGACGTCAAGCATTGAGAGAACACGCTCTCTCTTTCCGCAGAACGAGTGCACAACTTGAAGATCCCACCACTCAATCAGGCGGTGAGCAATTAATTCCCGCTGCTCAGGAGGAAATGCCTTCAATGCATCGGCAATGTCATTGCTAATCTGAGCGATGTTGCTGGCAGCGGGTTGGATAATGACTCGCGAGAGCAAGGCTTGGCGAAGTTCTTCATTGAGCTTGATATAGGCGGCACAGGCCGCTGCGCGCTCACCGTGTGGCATTCACTGCTTATTAATGGCGGCCTCTTCACGTTCAGCTAGCACTCGTTGAGCTTCCTTAGCAAGGAGTATCAAGAGGTTCTCGCGTGAAGACGTTTCGTCAAGGAGCGGCTCCAATGGGCTTCCTGTCGGCAACGGAGCCACAGTCACAAGTTGAAACCTTGTGTCGTTCATGCTCACCTTTGGCAGGACATCTATCCATGCCTTGAGCGTTTTCCACAATGCGACTGAACTGATGGTGACCGGCTTCGGCTTCTTGCTCAGTGAATGTTTAAGCTGATTAAGGAGCGTCTGGCCATTTACCTCGATCTCAACATCGTCTAACCGCTCCAAGCAAACGGCTGCATCATCATGGGTTGCTTTGACAATACACAGCAAACCGTAGAGCGACTGATAATAAAAGCCCACCGCAGCTGCAACTGCGGAGTGGCTTCCGTCATCGACATCTGCCGCAGAACTCAAGTCTTCCTCCCGGTATATGTACAACACTGGCGGCATTCAGTCTTTCAAAGCTGAACAGCCAAAACAGCTCTTATGTGTAACGAATTCTATCAGTGCGATGTTCAGCTACTCTTCGTGGTGAAGGCGGACGGATGCCTATCGCAAGATCTCTAGAAAAATGGTGTATTGCAATGGTGACGAGTGAGTTGGTGCGTGGGCGAATGTCGATACGTGTGCGCCACCTTGGCCCTGCGCAGTGATCACTGTGTTTTAGCAACCTTATTCTTGGAGCGTTAACATTTCCTCCTTTTGATTTGCGAACTTTATTTCATGGTTGCAAACTTTATTCCGTTGCTCCATCTGGAACTGGATGCCGTCATGGTCGACCTCGATGGCACCATGGTGAATACGCTGGGGGACTTCGCCGAAGCGCTCAACCGCATGCTGGCCGATCTGCAACTGCCGGCCATAGCGCCGCAGATCATCGAAAACATGGTGGGCAAGGGCAGCGAGCACCTGATCCGTTCCGTACTGGCTCATGTGGAGGCACCGGACATCGATGCCCTGTATCCCCAGGCCTGGCAGCGTTATGAGCACCATTACCTGGCCATCAACGGCCAGTTTGCCGATGTCTATCCGGGCGTGGCCGAAGGTCTGCAGGCACTCCAGTCCCTGGGCCTGCGCATGGCCTGCCTGACCAACAAGCCTTTGTCCTTTGCCCAGCCCCTGCTGGCCGCCAAGGGGCTGGACGGCTTTTTCGACTGTGTGTTCGGTGGCGACTCCTTCCCGCGCAAAAAGCCCGACCCCATGCCGCTGGTCGAGACCTGCAAGGCCTTGGGCAGCGAACCCGCACGCACGCTGATGGTGGGTGACTCCAGCAACGATGCCCAGGCCGCCCATGCCGCCGGCTGCCCCGTGGTGCTGATGACCTACGGCTACAACCACGGCCAGCCCATCACGGCGGTCGAGGCCAGGGCCCATCTGGATTCGCTGGAGCAGCTTGTGGTGTGATGTCGCCTGTTGGTCCACATATCTGGCAAGAAAGAGTGCGGATAAGCATATTTGCTAGAGTCATTTGCTTTGCTTGAACCAATGTCGGCTCGTGCATTGCCTTGCAGCCGGCAGAGAACGAAGGGGGACTCACGCCACATGCACGGATTGCACCTGACTGCCGACCTTTACCAATGCGCAGGCTCCGAGCGCTACATGCTCGATGCCGACGCCATCGCCGGCCTTTGCCGCGAACAGACTGCGGCCTCGGGGCTGACCCTCGTGGATGACACCTGGGTGAAGTTCCCGCCCTATGAAGGCCAGCCCGGCGGGGTGACGGGTACGGTGTTGCTGGCGGAGTCCCATCTGGCCATACATACCTGGCCCGAGACGGGCAGTGTCACCATCGACGTCTATGTGTGCAATTTTTCCGCCGACAACTCGGGCAAGGCCCGCAGTCTGATGGAAGGCGTGATCGACGCTTTCGCGCCCAAAAAGGTGTTGCGTCAGCAATTGATGCGCGGCGACATAGGCATGGCGCAGCCGGCAGACCATGACGTGGAGCCTGTACCCGGGCCCGAATCCGGCTGGGCCCAGGAGCAGCTCGCGCCCCATGCACGCTTTGGCTACCGCGCCACGGCGCTGCAGACGCTGCAGACCCCGTATCAGAAGCTGGAGTTGCTGCAGACGCCGCAGTTCGGCAAGGTGCTGCGTCTCGACGATCGCTTCATGACCTCCGAGGGCGAGGAGTTTTTCTATCACGAGGCCCTGGTGCACCCGGCCGCAATGGCCCATCCCGCGCCGCGCAAGGCCTTGATTCTGGGTGGCGGCGATGGCGGGGCCGCCGAGGAGCTGCTCAAGCACCCTAGCATCGAGCGCGTGGTGCTGGCAGAGCTGGACGAGGCCGTGGTGCAGTTCTCGCGCCAGCATCTGCAAGCCGTGCATCGCGGTGCGCTCGATGATGCCCGTGTCGAGGTCTGCATAGGCGATGGTCTGGCCCTGATGGAGGCAACGGATGAGCGCTTCGATCTGGCGCTGATGGATTTGACCGATCCCGACACCCCTGCCAGCGCCCTGTATGCGCCTGACGCGCTGGCACGCATGAAGCGCGTGCTGGCTCCGGGCGGCGCGTTGGTGCTGCATCTGGGCAGCCCCGTCTTCCACGGCCCGCAGGTGACCGAACTGGTGCGCAGCCTGCGTCAGCAGTTTGCCGTGGTGCGCTGCTACGGCCTCTATATTCCGCTTTACGGCGCTTACTGGGGGCTGGCTGTGGCCTCCGATGAGCTCGATCCGCTGGAGCTGAAGGCGCCGCAGCTGGCCGAACGCCTCAGGCAGCGCAAGGTGCGGGATCTGCAGTACTACAACGAGCAGGTGCACGGCGCACTGTTTGCACTGCCCAACTATTACCGCGAGCTGCTCAAGTGAGTCAGCCAGCCTCGCCCAGCAGCGCTTTCTTGAGCTGCTGATCGGCGGGCTTGGGACCCAGCCAGATGCCCAGCAGGGCGTTGAAGAATTCGGGCTCCTTGAAGGCCTCGCCCTGAGGCTGGCCCTTGACGGTCACGATGGCGCCCTGGCCGGGCAGCCAGTCCACCATGAAGCTCTCGCCTGCGAGCAGCTTTTTGTGCTGGGTGAAGATCTCGCTCATGCGCATCACCCCCGGAATCAGCTTGGAGAAGGCGGCCCGCTCCATATTGTCTTCCATGCCGCGCGAGAACAGCTTGCCCAGCTCGGCCGAGTCGATATCGCGCAGCATGGTCACGCTGATGCGCTTGGGGCCGGGCAGGGCGGCGATTTCCTGCAGGCTGCGTGCCGGCTTTTCCAGGTACAGGCCGGCGGTATAGACCTTGAAGACGGCCTTGTAGCGGGTGCCTGCGCCATTGAGTTCCAGCGTCCTGCCCTGGGACTGCAAGCTGGGGGCATAGATGACACCGTGAAGTTTCACGGGTTCGGAGGGCATGCCTTGTGCCTGAGAGGCCGGGCAGGCAAGAGCGGCTGCCAGCAGCAAGGCTGGCATCAAACGGGCACTGGGCATGGCTGTCTCCTCGTGATTTCCGGCCGAGCAGTTCTGGTGACCGCTTCGCTTGCACGCCGTGGGCGAGCGTTCCGGTGAAAGCGGTATGTTTGTTTTTGTCCGTGATTGCTGCAATCAGGTCTGTCCCCAGCAAGGGGGCGTTGCACGGCATCAGTGCGCTATTGTTTGCGCGGCGGCGCTATGCGCTACACTGTCCGCATCATGTTCATTCATCGCACGTTCAATGCAGGTTGTGGAGACCGGGGAGCCTGGCCCTGGCGTAAGCCTGCACATCTGAACTGCTGAAGCACCCGGCACGAGCCCGGCGTGCACCCCGCGGCCCCATGCGTTGCATACTTCGGGCCACTTGGAATGAACCGGCGCATCCCTTCTTCAAACGCGTCATCTGCCCGTAGTCAATCCGTGCAGATGCACCATGCGCCATGACTCCCGGAGCTTCTCCCGTGATCACGGAACTGGAATTCAAATCACTTGCGGCCCAAGGCTATAACCGCATCCCCCTGCTGATCGAGGCCTTTGCCGACCTCGAAACCCCGCTTTCCCTCTATCTCAAGCTGGCCCATGCCAATGGCGACGGCAAGTACAGCTTCTTGCTGGAATCCGTCGTCGGCGGCGAGCGCTTCGGCCGCTACAGCTTCATCGGCCTGCCGGCACGCAGCTTTGTGCGCGCCTCGGGCTTTGGCCCTGAAGCCAGGACCGAAGTAGTGACGGATGGCAAGGTGGTGGAGACAGCCGGCGGCAATCCGCTGGACTTCATCGCAGCCTATCAGCAGCGCTTCAAGGTTGCCGTCACGCCCGGCATGCCGCGTTTTTGCGGTGGTCTGGCCGGCTATTTCGGCTATGACGCCGTGCGCTACATCGAGAAAAAGCTGGAGAGCAGCTGTCCGCCCGACAGCCTGGGCACGCCCGACATCATGCTGCTGCAGTGCGAAGAGGTCGCCGTCATCGACAACCTCTCGGGCAAGCTCTATCTCATCGTCTATGCCAACCCCGGCGAGGCCGAAGCCTATACCCGCGCCAAGAAGCGACTGCGCCAGCTCAAGGACCAGCTGCGCTATTCCGTCAGCGCGCCGCAGATTCGTGCTGGCGAGAGCTATCCCGCAGAGCGCAGCTTCGACAAGCAGGACTATCTGGACGCCGTGCAAAAGGCCAAGGAGCTGATTGCGGCGGGCGACTTCATGCAGGTGCAGGTGGGCCAGCGCATTCACAAGCGTTTCACGGCCTCGCCGCTGTCGCTGTACCGCGCGCTGCGCTCGCTCAACCCCAGTCCCTATATGTACTTCTACCATTTCGGAGATTTCCATGTGGTGGGGGCCAGCCCGGAGATCCTGGTGCGCCAGGAGCGCACGCCCGATGGCCAGAAGGTCACGATTCGCCCCCTGGCCGGCACCCGTCCGCGCGGCAATACGGTGGAGGCCGACAAGGCCACCGAGCAGGAGCTGATCGCCGACCCCAAGGAGCGTGCCGAGCATGTGATGCTGATCGATCTGGCGCGCAACGATATCGGCCGCATTGCCAGGACCGGCAGCGTCAAGGTGACCGAAGCCTTTGCCGTGGAACGCTACAGCCATGTCATGCATATCGTGAGCAATGTGGAAGGCATCTTGCAGGACGGCATGGACAATATGGACGTATTCAAGGCCACCTTCCCCGCCGGCACGCTGACGGGCGCTCCCAAGGTGCATGCCATGGAAGTCATCGACCGGCTCGAACCCAGCAAGCGCGGCATCTACGGCGGCGCCTGCGGCTATCTGAGCTTTGCCGGCGACATGGATCTGGCGATTGCGATCCGCACCGGCGTCATCAAGGACAACGTGCTCTATGTGCAGGCCGCTGCCGGCGTGGTGGCCGACTCCGTGCCCGAGCTGGAATGGAGAGAGACAGAACACAAGGCCCGCGCCCTGCTGCGCGCCGCTGAACTGGTTGAGGAAGGTCTGGAATGAGCCAAGCCATTGATCTGGTGCAGCACTGCACCACCATGGAAGATGTACGCCGCAATGTGAATGCGCTAGACGATGTACTCGTGCCGCTGCTGGTCACGCGCATCGGCTATATGCAGCAGGCGGCGCGCATCAAGGGTGACGTGGGTCAGGTGCGCGATGAGGCGCGTATCGAAGCCATCGTCAGCCGCGTGCGTGAGCGCACAGCGCAGGAGGGCGGCCAGCCCGATGTGATGGAGACCGTCTATCGCGCGCTGATGGAAGCCTGCATCGCCTACGAACACCAGGAATTTGCGCGGCTGCGTGAACCCAGGAAATCAGGGGAGTAAGACCATGAAACTGCTGATGGTCGATAACTACGACAGCTTTACCTACAACATCGTCCAGTACTTTGGCGAGCTGGGCGCGGAGGTGACCGTGGTGCGCAATGACGAAACCACGGTGGCCGAAGTCGAGGCGCTGATCGCGCGCGAAGGCATCGAGCGGCTGGTGATCTCGCCCGGCCCCTGCTCGCCCAACGAGGCGGGCATCTCGGTGGCGGCGATCAAGCATTTCGCGGGCAAGCTGCCGATTCTGGGCGTGTGCCTGGGGCACCAGAGCATCGGCGCGGCCTTTGGCGGCGACATCATCCGGGCGGGCCAGCAGATGCATGGCAAGACCAGCGTGATCAGCACCGACCAGAAGGGCGTGTTTGCCGACCTGCCCAGGCAGTTCACGGTCAACCGCTATCACTCTCTGGTCATAGACCGGAGCACGCTGCCCGAATGCCTTGAAATCACCGCAACCAGCGAAGATGGTGAAATCCAGGGGGTGCGTCATCGCGAACTGGCTATCGAGGGCGTGCAGTTCCACCCCGAGAGCATTCTGACCGAGCATGGCCATGCCATGCTGAAGAACTTTCTCGACCAGAAATAACCACAGATTTATTGATAGCTGCTAGCGCATGTCAATGCTTGATTTCAGAATAAAAACAATAGGAAATCAAGTATTGGTATGCGTAAAAAGCTCCCAAAAGCATAGTGAGGTATTGCAATGATCACTCCCCAGGAAGCGCTGCAGCGAACCATCGAGCATCGTGAAATCTTCCATGACGAAATGCTGCATCTGATGCGCATGATCATGCGCGGCGAGCTCTCGCCCGTGATGACGGCTTCCATCATCACGGGTCTGCGCGTGAAGAAGGAAACCATTGGCGAGATCTCGGCTGCGGCCGAGGTGATGCGCGAGTTCTCCAACAAGGTGAACGTGCACGACAAGAGGAATCTGGTCGATATCGTCGGCACCGGCGGCGACGGCGCCAACACCTTCAATATCTCCACCTGCTCTACCTTTGTGATCGCGGCGGCGGGCGGCAAGGTCAGCAAGCATGGCGGACGCAGCGTCAGCAGCAAGTCGGGCAGCGCCGATGCCATGGAGGCGCTGGGCGTCAACATCAACCTCAACGCCGCACAGATCGCCGATTGCATACGCGATGTGGGCATAGGCTTCATGTTTGCGCCCAACCATCATCCGGCCATGAAGAACGTGGCCCCTGTGCGCAAGGAACTGGGCGTGCGCACCATCTTCAACATTCTGGGCCCGCTTACCAACCCGGCATCCGCGCCCAATATCCTGATGGGCGTGTTCCACGAAGACCTGGTCGGCATTCAGGTGCGTGCCCTGCAGCGCCTGGGTGCCGAGCATGCGCTGGTCGTCTATGGTCGCGATGGCCTGGATGAAATCAGTCTGGGCGCGGGCACGCTGGTTGGCGAGCTCAAGGACGGCGTGGTGCGCGAGTATGAGGTCCATCCCGAGGACTTCGGGCTGCGCATGGCGGGCACGCGCTCGCTCAAGGTCGACAATCCCGAGGAGTCCAAGGCCATGCTGATGGGCGTGCTGCAGGGGGTGCAAGGCCCGGCACGCGATATCGTCTGTCTCAACTCCGGCGCCGCCCTCTATGCCGCCAATGTGGCCGGCTCGATCGAAGAGGGCCTGGAGCGTGCACAACAGGCCATCGACAGCGGCGCGGCACTGGCCAAGCTCCAGGAGCTGGTGGCCTATTCGCAAAAGCTCGGCCAGGCTGCGGCATGAGCCTGCTGGATGCGCCCATCTGGAGTGATGCCGGCACCTGGATCGTGCTGGGTGTCTCCCTGCTGTTCATCGTGGTGGGCATAGGCATGCACCGCGTCATCATGAAGGTCTTGCGCGCCGACGCCACCAACAAGGAAAACCATGTCTGACATTCTCAAGAAAATCTGCGACGTCAAGGTCCAGGAAGTTGCTGCCGCCAAGAAGGCCGTGTCGTTTGCCGAGATGCGCCGCGATGCGCAAAGCCGTGTCTCCACGCGCGATTTCGTGGGCGCCATCCGTGCCAAGATTGCCAAGGGACAGGCCGGCGTGATCGCCGAAGTCAAGAAGGCCAGCCCCAGCAAGGGCGTGATCCGAGCCGATTTCGATCCCGCCGATATCGCCCAGAGCTATATGGTGGGCGATGGCAAGATCAGTGCTGCCTGCCTGTCGGTGCTGACCGATCGCCAGTTCTTCCAGGGGCAACCCGACTATCTCAAGCAGGCCCGCGCGAGCACGCTGCTGCCGGTGCTGCGCAAGGATTTCATGGTCGACCCCTATCAGATCTACGAATCGCGTGTGATGGGCGCCGACTGCGTGCTGTTGATCGCCGCCTGCCTGGACGACGCGCAGATGGCCGAGATGGAGCAGATTGCGCACAGCCTGGACATGGATGTGCTGGTGGAAGTGCATGACGGCGAGGAGTTGCAGCGCGCTCTCAAGCTCAAGACGCCGCTGGTGGGCATCAACAACCGCAATCTGCGCACATTCGAGGTCGATATTCAGACCACGATTGCCCTCAAGAAGGATGTGCCCGCCGACCGCCTGCTGGTGACCGAGTCCGGCATCCTGAGCCGGGACGATGTGAAGACCATGCGTGATGCGGGCATTGACGCCTTCCTGGTGGGCGAAGCCTTTATGCGTGCCCGCGAGCCGGGTGAGGCCCTGGCCCAGTTGTTTCAGTAAACGGTGGGCGGCTGTGCCGGTTCAGCGCAGAACCTGCACATCGGCATCCAGAAAGTAACCGACGCCACGCTTGGTCTTGAGCAGCGTGGGCGCGCGGCCGGACGTTTCGACCTTGCGGCGCAAGCGCAGCATCTGCACATCAATGGCACGGTCAAAGACATCATCTTCGGCCTGTGTCAGATCCATGATCTGCTCACGGCTCATGATTTGCCTGGGACGTTTGAGCAGGGCCAGCAGCAGCGAGAATTCGCTCTTGGTCAGTCCCACCTCATGCCCGGCAGCGCTGATGAGGCTGCGCGAGCGCAGCCTCAGCTCCCAGTCAGCAAACTTGAAGCCCTGGGGACTCAAGGTGAACGCGGGACGGGCACAGGAAAAGAAGGCCTGCGTGGCAGAGGCTTGTGAGTGAGTGGCAGAAGAGGTGTGCATGAATAACTCCTTGTGAGCCCGAGCCGCCAAGTGGTCAGCTATGTTGGAATCGATTCTTTGCAAATTGTCAGAATGTGTCACTCACTGAAATCAGGTATTTTGAGCCTCCAAATAGGTGGGAACCCTTGAGGAAATCCTTCGAGATGGCTGCGGAAGTTGAGAAAATCCACGCATGAACTTCACTAGCCAGAGCATGAGTGCTAACACCGCTGCGCCTACCCAGTTGATGAGTGCAGATCCGCAGGACTGGCCTGTCTCGTCAGACTGGAAAACTGTTGTCGACTCTTTCTTTGCTGGGAGCACAGGCCAGGGGCTGCTGCAGTTTTTGCAGCAAAGACTGGATTCCGGCGCCGTGATCTTTCCCCCGGCTCCCTTGAGGGCCCTGGAGCTGACACCGCCAGAGGATGTGCGTGTCGTGATCCTGGGGCAGGACCCCTATCATGGTCGCGGGCAGGCCGAGGGCTTGGCATTTTCTGTCGCACCCGGGGTGCGCGTGCCGCCATCGCTGCAGAATATCTTCAAGGAAATGCAGCGCGAGCTGGGTACGCCGTTTCCGGCTTTTCCCCAGCCTGGTGGCAGTCTGGTGAGCTGGGCTCAGCATGGCGTACTGCTGCTCAACACCAGTCTGACGGTGGAAGAAGGGCAAGCCGCAAGCCATGCCAAAAAAGGCTGGGAAGAGCTGACCGATGCCATCATCCGGCATGTTGCCGAGCAGGGGCGGCCCACGGTCTTCATGCTCTGGGGCTCGCACGCCCAGTCCAAGCGTGTGTTCATTCCTCAGGATCGTGGCCATCTGGTGCTGATGAGCAACCACCCTTCGCCGCTATCGGCTCTGAGGCCTCCCGTGCCCTTTATCGGTAACGGGCACTTCGGCAAGGCCAGGGAGTTCAAGCTCAGACACGGCTATTGAGATGGCCAGATTGTGCTGTCTCAGCGCTTTTCCCTGATTCCAAGCCAGACGCCCGTCAGGCCGTTGAGCGTCACCACCGTCATTCCGAGCAGCGATGTGCTGTCGGGAAGCTGCCCAAAAAACAGCCAGCCCATCAGCATGGCAAAGCCGATCTGGCTGTAGAGGAAAGGCGCCACGGTTGCGGGCGTGGCGTGGGTGTATGCCTGCAGCAGCATCAGGTGGCCAATGCCGCTGCAAAGGCCCATCACAGCTGCCGCTGCGTAGATCTGCCAGTCATCGATGGGCTGCCATACAAAGCCTATGAGAGGCGTGGTCAGCAGCAAGGGCAGCCAGGTCGAGTAAAGTTGGGTGGTAGGAGGTGAATCCAGGCGCGACAGGCGACTTCCGAGAACCTGGTAGGTGGTGCCCGATACCAGCAGACCAACCGGCCACAGAGCGGCCAGGCCCAAGGGCTGTCCATCGTTTTCCGGTCGGACGATGGCAATCACTGCCAGCAGACCGATCACCAGCAGCGACCAACGGGCAGGGCTGACCTTCTCTTTGAAAAATAGCGCCGAGGCCACCACGATAAACAGCGGAGCCGCTGACCAGATGGCCGTGAAATTGGCCAAAGGCATGTTCTTTATGCAGAAAAAGGCGCAGACCGTGGTCAACAGCCCCGAGATCGCTCTCAGAAGCTGAAAACTCAAGGTCTGGGTTCTCAGTGCCGAAAAGCCATGCCGAGGCAAAACCAGCACGCTGGTGACCAGGGCCTGGGCCGTGAAGCGCAGCCACAGAACCATGAGAACCGGAAGCAGTGTTCCCGTGAACTTGGTGGCGCTATCCAGAACGGCAAACAGCGCACAGGCGAATATGGTGAGCAGAACACCGCGGATGGCCGACTGCGCTGACGGGGAAAGTGTGGGAGAGAGCCAGCTGGGGAGCATGTCCGTAGCGAATTGCGACAAGAGAAGCGAGGAATTCTAGGGGGATGAAGTTGCCGGCCTGGGTTGTGACGCCCATAAAAATGCCCGCACTGTGAGGTGCGGGCACTGGATGGGGTGAAGACGGATTACCAGGGCATGGCGTTACGAATACGCGCAATTTTTTCGGCCTGCTCGGTCGAAGACTCCTTGGCGGTGCGCAGCGCTTGCCGGATGAAGACAAACAGCAGCAGCAGGAAGCCGGTGCCCACGGCCGCACCAATGGCCAGCATGGGCTTCTTGGGCTTGATGGAGAGCTCGGGCAGGGTCGGCATCTGGATCACATCGTCGCTGTCCAGACCTTCAAGGCGGCGCTCCATGTCCAGAATCCCCTTCTGGCGATTGCTGTTGGCGGTCAGCAGTTCGCCATAGAGGCGGCTGGTGGCTTCGGTGACACTTTTCCCCGAGGAGAGATTGGCGGAGGTGTCATGCTCCAGCTTGAGGGACTCCTCCAGGCGCGTCTTTTCGGAGGCCAGCTGCACTTCCAGCTGCTTTTTTTCCAGGCCGCGTGGCTTGCTCAGAGGAAACAAGGTGTCCAGCAGTGCCTGGTTGAGCTTTTGAGCCGCTTCGGGCGATTTGGCCTGCGTTGAAATATTCAGCAGCTTGTCCTGCTTGCCGACATTGACGGTGATGCGCTTGCTGAGCTTTTTATAGATTTCCTCCTTGGTCAGGCCATCGTCCAGGCCTGCAACGGGGGCAATCTGTTGCAGCACGTCCGCAGACATCGCCAGGCTGGCGGCCATGGGGGCGGTAAAGCTGGAGCCGGCACGCTCCACCTGAACCGATGCGCTGCTCTCGTAGGTCTTGGGGATCGCCAGGGCGATTCCATAGGCCGCGATGCCAGCCAGCAGCGGGCCGAAAATCAGAATTTTCCAGTTTTCTGCGAGAGTGACCAAAAGATCCAGCAGATCCAGCTCTTCATCTTGTGGGGTTTGAACTTCCATTGATTTTTTCTAAATGAATAAGCACTTTGACAAAACGATGAAATCTACCACTAAGAAAAGATTGACCCCAGTGTTTCTGTAACTCCTTATGCCAGGAGCCGGCACAGCGGCTCCAATGTGTTGCAGATCAGCGCTGGCGCTCCAGCAGCATGGAGTCTCCATAGCTGAAGAAGCGGTAATGCTGGGCAATCGCATGCTGATACATGCCCATGATGTGCTCATAGCCCGCAAAAGCGCTGACCAGCATCATCAGCGTGCTTTTGGGCAGATGGAAGTTGGTGATCAGCATGTCGACCACCTGGTACTGAAAGCCCGGGGTGATGAAGATGCTGGTGTCGCCGCTGATATTGCCGTACTTGGCCCAGGACTCCAGCGTGCGCACCGTGGTGGTGCCCACTGCAATGATGCGGCCGCCGCGCTGGCGGCAGCGCTCCATGGCAGCCAATGTGGGCAGGGGAATGTCGTACCACTCGCTGTGCATGGTGTGGTCGGCAAGGTTTTCGGTCTTGACGGGCTGGAAGGTGCCGGCTCCCACATGCAGGGTGACGCTGGCGCGCTCCACGCCCTTGGCTTGCAGGGCGGCCAGAACGGTCTCGTCGAAATGCAGGGCGGCGGTCGGTGCGGCCACGGCACCAGGGTGGGCTGCGAACACGGTCTGGTAGCGCTCGCTGTCTTCCTTTTCATCCGGATCATGCTCGGCGTTTTGCTGGCGCTCGATATAGGGCGGCAGAGGCAGGTGGCCGAACTGCTCCAGCAATTCATAGGGCGATTCGCCCTGGTTGCCCTTGAAGGAAAGATGGAACAGTGGTCCGTTCTCGTCCGGCCAGCGGCCCAGCAGGGTGGCTTCGAAACCGCCGTTCTTGAGGCCGCCGCAAAGATGGATCTTGGCACCAGGCAAGGGCTTCTTGCTCACGCGCATATGGGCCACAACCTCGTTGTTCTGCAGCACGCGCTCGACCAGCAGTTCGATCTTGCCGCCGCTGGCCTTTTCGCCGAAGACGCGCGCCTTGATGACCTTGGTGTCGTTGAAGACCAGCAGGTCGCCGGGCTGTAGCAGATCGGGCAGTTCGCGGAAGATGCGGTCGGTGGCCGGGAGGCTGCGGCCGTCAAGCAGGCGCGAGGCGCTGCGAACGGCGGTGGGATGCTGGGCAATCAGGGATTCGGGCAGGTCGAAGTCGAAATCGCTGAGTGTGAATTCACGGGTGCAGGAAGACATGCGGTGCTTGAGGGCCGTACGAGGCCCGTTCCAAGTTCAATCAAACAAGTGGGCGATTGTCGCAAATCGCCATTAGGGCTGCCGGCTTCAGGGCTGAGCAGCGGCTGGGTTCCAGAGCTCGTTGAGATTCCTGAAGGGCCAGTCGGCAGGGTCTTCGCGCCCGACGATGCTGTCGTTCGCTTGGGGGCACGCCAGGTCGAGAATCTCGGGCGTGATGCGGCGTTGCTGGCGCAGGCAGTAAAAGCGCCGCACTTTCGGGGTCAGCAAACAGCTCGGCGAGACATCCAGCACCACGGCAAGATGCTGCGACTGCAGTCGCACCAGCGAGCCCAGCGGGTAGATGCCCACCGTCTGGACAAACTGCTCGAAGATGGCCTTGTCGAAATGATGGGGCGCCCATTGCGCCATGCGCTGCAGCGCGATGGCCGGGTGCCAGCCCTGCTTGTAGGGGCGATCCGAGGTGATTGCGTCATAGACATCGCAGACTGCCGTCATGCGCGCCATCAGACTGATCTCGTCCTGCTTCAGTCCGTCGGGATAGCCCGTGCCGTCGACTTTTTCGTGGTGATGCAGGCAGGCGTCGGTAACGGCGTCGTCCAGCCCCTGAGGCAGCAGGATTTCGTAGCCCCAGCGAGGGTGGGACTTCATGATGACCCATTCCTCGGCATCCAGCGGCCCAGGCTTGTTGAGAACATCTGGCGGTACTCTGCTTTTACCGATGTCGTGCAGCAGGCCTGCGATACCGGCCTGATGCACCTGGTGCTCGTCCAGACCCATGCGGCGTGCCAGACCAATCATCAGCGCGCACACCGCAATGCTGTGCATATAGGAGTAGTTGTCCGCAGTCTTCAGTCGCGCCAGGCTGATCAGGGCATGGGGGTTGCGCTTGATCGACTCGGCCATCTCGTCGACCAGCAGGCCTGAGGCAGGCAGGTCCAGCGGGCGGCCCAGGCGAACGTCCTTGAACATGGTCTTGAGCACATCACGTGCCTGCCCAATGATCTGACGGGCCTGCTGCAACTCCACGCTGGTTCTGGTGGGCCGTACCGGCGAGCTTGGCACAGCTTCGTCGCCTGGCGACTCAGAGACTTCTGCGGGCGTGATGTCGGGGGCGATGTCGGCCCCCTTGCCGGTGTCTATCCACACCTGGCGGATGGTGGTGGCAAGCAGGCGTTCCAGGTCCCTGGGCTGATCGAGCAGGAGGCGGGCACGCAAAAAGGGGTGCTCCATCCACGAGCCGCAGAACTCGTGCACAAACATTCCCGGGCGCAGGTGCTCGACATCAACTCGCTTCAACATGAATTTCTACGGAAACACGCAGTAACAATTTGAGAATGGTAGCGATTTTGACGTTGTTGCGCTGGAGGCAGTTGTTTGCATACCTGAATATGCTGTATATACATACATTGCTTTCCCTGTCGCGGGGAGTGTAGTCAAGGAGTCTCAGTTGTCTGTGTCAAAAAAGCCTGTTGCCGAGCCGAAGTCTGCTGTCAAGCGCGCTGCCGCTCGTGAGAAAAAGGCGGGCATGGACCAGGATGCCGCTCCCAAAAAGACCGTCAGCCCGGCGCAGCAGGCCTTGCAGAAGATGGGATTGACGCGCGATATCGATCTGGCTTTGCATCTGCCGCTGCGCTATGAGGACGAAACCCGCATCGTGCTGCTGAAGAACGCGCGTGATGGCGAGACGGTGCAGATCGAAGCCACGGTCACGCACAGCGAGGTGCAGCTGCGCCCGCGGCGTATGCTCAAGGTCACCGTGGATGATGGCAGCAGCACTTGTCTGCTGACCTTCTTCAGCTTCTACCCGTCACAGCAAAAGACCATGGCGCCCGGCGCGCGTCTGCGCATCCGCGGCGAGGTCAAGGGCGGTTTCTGGGGGCGGCAGATGATGCACCCTGCATTTCGGGTGGCGGGTGGCGAGCTGCCCACGGCGCTGACACCGGTCTATCCCGCCACTGCCAGTCTGCCCCAGGCGTATCTGCGCCGGGCCATTGCCTCGGCGCTGTTGCGTGCCGATCTGTCCGAGACCTTGCCACCGGGGCAGTCGCCTCCCATCGCGCAGTTCTATGGTCAAAATGGACTGCAGCCGGCATATGACTTGCGCAATGCGCTCATTTTTCTTCACCATCCAACGCCCGATGTGGCCTTGGTCACTCTGGAGGACCATTCCCACCCGGCCTGGCAGAGACTCAAGGCGGAAGAGCTGCTGGCCCAGCAGCTGTCCCAGTACGAGGCCAAGCGCGAGCGTGCCCGCTTGCGCGCGCCCGTGCTCAGGCCGCAGGCCGGCATGGCGGATTTGACGCAGCAGTTTCTGGCGCAGCTGCCGTTTGGCCTGACGGGGGCGCAGCAGCGAGTGGTGGGAGAGATTCGGGCCGATATGGAGCGCCGTATTCCCATGCATCGTTTGCTGCAGGGCGATGTGGGCTCGGGCAAGACGGTGGTGGCAGCACTGTCTGCCGTGGCCTGTATCGAGGCCGGCTGGCAATGCGCCTTGATGGCTCCGACCGAAATCCTGGCCGAGCAGCATTTCGGCAAGCTGGTCGGCTGGCTGGAGCCGATTCTGGCTCCGCTGGGCAAAAAGGTCGCCTGGCTGGCGGGTGCCCAGAAGAAGAAGGAGCGCGCCGCGATGCTGGCGCTGGTGGAAAGCGGCGAGGCGGCGCTGGTCGTGGGCACCCATGCCGTGATTCAGGAGCAGGTGCAGTTCAAGAATCTGGCCCTGGCCGTGATCGACGAGCAGCACCGCTTTGGCGTTGCCCAGCGCCTGGCGTTGCGGCAAAAGCTCGCGGCCACGGGAATGGAGCCGCATTTGCTGATGATGAGCGCCACACCGATTCCGCGCACGCTTGCCATGAGCTACTACGCCGACCTCGATGTCTCAACCATAGACGAGCTGCCGCCAGGGCGCACGCCCATCGTCACCAAGCTGATCTCGGACAGCCGCAAGGACGAGGTGATCGAGCGCATCGGTGCCCAGGTCGCCAGCGGGCGTCAGGTCTATTGGGTCTGCCCGCTGATCGAGGAGAGCGAAGCGCTGGATCTGTCGAATGCCACGGCCACCCATGAATATTTGAGCGAAATGCTGCCCGGTGTCATGGTGGGTCTGCTGCACTCGCGCATGCCCACGGCCGAGAAAAAGGCCGTGATGGAGCTGTTTTCTGCCGGCGTCATGGGGGTGCTGGTATCCACCACGGTGATCGAGGTGGGCGTGGACGTGCCCAATGCCTCGCTGATGGTCATTGAGCACTCGGAGCGCTTCGGCCTCTCGCAGCTGCACCAGTTGCGCGGCCGTGTGGGGCGCGGCGCTGCAGCCTCGGCCTGTGTGCTGCTGTATTCGGTGAATGACAACGGGCGACTGTCCGATACCGGCAAGGAGCGCCTGCGTGCCATGGCCGAGACCAATGACGGTTTCGAGATCGCGAGGCGGGATCTGGAGATTCGCGGCCCGGGGGAGTTTCTCGGCGCCCGGCAGTCGGGCGCCCCCATGCTGCGCTTTGCCGATCTCGAGCAGGACGTGATGCTGCTGGACTGGGCGCGCGAGCTGGCACCGCTTATGCTTGAGCAGTTTCCTGCGCTGGCTGCACGCCATGTCAGCCGCTGGCTGGGTGGAAAGGCCGAATATTTGAAGGCCTGAAATACCCAAACCTGCGTTTGAAGACGTAAAGAGTTACGTTTTTGCAGGAATATATGTAATCTTTTGCCTTGGCAATTTGTGATTGAATGCAAAAACAGGATGAATCAATGCTGTTATTGAGAATCCCAAAGACCCCCTCTCTATGACTCTTACCGAATTGAAGTACATCGTGGCCGTTGCGCGGGAAAAGCACTTTGGCCGCGCCGCCGAAGCATGCTATGTGTCCCAGCCTACGCTGTCCGTGGCGATCAAGAAGCTGGAAGAAGAGCTGGATGTCAAGATTTTCGAGCGCAGTGCCGGCGAAGTCTCGGTGACCTCGCTGGGCGAGGAGATCGTGCGCCAGGCGCAAAGCGTGCTGGAGCAGGCCAACGAGATCAAGGAAATCGCCAAGCGCGGCAAGGACCCGCTTTCAGGCGTTCTGACCCTGGGCGTGATCTACACCATCGGCCCCTATCTGCTGCCCGATCTGGTGCGCAACTCCATCAATATGACGCCGCAGATGCCGCTGATGCTGCAGGAGAACTTCACCGTCAAGCTGCTGGAGATGCTGCGCACGGGCGAGATCGACTGCGCCATCATGGCCGAGCCCTTCCCGGATACCGGCCTGGCACTGGCGCCGCTGTACGACGAGCCCTTCATGGCCGCCGTGCCCAGCACCCACCCGCTGGCGCAGAAGAAGAGTCTGTCTACCACGGATCTCAAGAACGAGACCATGCTGCTGCTGGGTGCGGGTCACTGCTTCCGCGACCATGTGCTCGAGGTCTGCCCCGAATTCGCGCGCTATGCCAGCAACTCCGAAGGCATTCGCCGCACCTTCGAAGGCTCTTCGCTGGAAACCATCAAATACATGGTGGCAGCCGGCATGGGCGTGACCCTGGTGCCGCGACTGTCCGTGCCCGAGGATGCACTGGCTCCCATTGAGCGCCGTCGCCGCGCCGATGAGCCTCATATTCGCTATCTTCCGATTCATGAGGAAGACGGCATTGCGCCGCCCACCCGCCGTGTGGTGCTGGCCTGGCGGCGCAGCTTCACGCGCTATGAGGCGATTGCCGCGCTGCGCAATGCCGTATACGCCTGCCCGCTGCCGGGAGTGCAGCGCCTGTCGCAGTAAGCGTGGCTTTAGCGGCTCGAAGAAGGCGGGAGTCTGGATTCGTTAAACCTGAAAGGTGATTGCATGACCAAGCAAGGCAAGGACAAATCGCAGAAACAAAAGTCGGACGCCGCGTCGCAGGTGCCCGCAGGCATCCACATAGGCATCAGCGACGAGGATCGCGCCGCCATTGCCAAGGGGCTGTCGGCGCTGCTGGCCGACACCTATACGCTGTATCTGACCACGCACAACTTCCATTGGAACGTCACGGGGCCCATGTTCAACACGCTGCACACCATGTTCATGGCGCAGTACACCGAGCTGTGGAATGCCGTCGATCCCGTGGCCGAGCGCATCCGTGCACTGGGCCACCATGCGCCTGGCTCCTATGCACAGTTCGGCAAGCTCACCAGCCTGCCCGACGCACCGGCGCAGCCGCCCAAGGCCCTGGAGATGGTGCGCATTCTGGTGCAGGGCCACGAGGCCGTGGCGCGCACGGCCCGCCAGCTGTTTCCCCGTGCGGACAAGGCCGGCGACGAGCCTACTGCAGACCTGCTGACCCAGCGCCTGGCTGTGCATGAGCAGACCGCCTGGATGCTGCGCTCCCTGCTCGAGGAGTGAGCCGCACCCGGGCCGTGGTTCGCGCGGACTCTCCAAGCCCTGACGGGCCCGCCTCCAGAGGCCCGTCAGGGCTTTTTCGCTTTTGCTCCTGAAAGGAATGCCTGTGTTTTCTGCGGCGACTCCCGTGGTCCTGCTGGCGCAGTGGGTGGACAGCCATGCCATCTGGGTGCTGCTGCTGTTGCTGCTGCTCGCGGCCGGCATGCTGCGCTGGCGTGCGCAGGGCCGGGCCGCGTGGCTGTGGCAGGACCGCAGCGCGGATCTCAGGCCTGGCGGCAACTGGCTGCTGGTGGTGGCTGGGTTGGCTGGCGCTGTTCTGGCCCTGCTGGTCGTTGGCGTGCAGCAGTCCCAGTCCCTTCAGTCGCCGCAGGGGCTGATGGCCCTGGATCTGAAGCTGCAGCGCGCGGTGAGCGCAGGCCTGCCGCCCAGTCTGCAGCCCCTGGTGCAGGGCTGGACCATGCTAGGAGATTTGCGCGTCATGGGGCTGCTGAGCCTGGTCGTGGGCCTGTGGCTGCTGTGGCGGCGCCAGGGTCTGCAACTGCTGAGCTGGGTGGTGGCCGTGGCCGGTACGGGACTGTGGGTGCGTTTCATCAAGGGGACCTTGCAGCGTGCGCGTCCGCTGGACGGTCTGGTTCATGAGGCCGGCTTCAGCTTTCCCAGCGGCCATAGCGCGGGCACGGCTGCGATTTTCGGCATGCTGGCCTGGCTGGTTGCTCGCCGACTGCCGCCGCACTGGCGGCCCTGGGTCTTTGCGGTGGCGGCTCTGCTGGCCCTGAGCACAGGCTTGAGCCGCGTGCTGCTGTCCGTGCACCATGCCAGCGATGTGCTGGCGGGTCTGTGCCTGGGTCTGGGCTGGACGGCTCTGGTGCTCTGGTTGACAGACCGTGTCGAGCATGGGGGCGGCGCCCTCCGGGCGTTGCAGGCCGAGGCACAATTGCCGCTGCGCTGACCGCGGCCTGGGGCCCGGTCGTGATCCCCTGCCTTTCGGAACCCGTCTCATGTCCGCCTCCATCCCTGCTTCGCCGCGCTCCAAGCTGTCGCTGTATCTGGATCTGATCCGCTTCAACCGTCCCGCGGGCTGGCTGGTGCTGGTCTGGCCTACGCTGGTGGCTCTGTGGGTGGCCGGCCAGGGCTTTCCGGGCTGGCATCTGCTGGTGGTCTTTGTGCTGGGCACGGTGCTGATGCGCAGCGCGGGCTGCACCATCAACGATATTGCCGACCGCGACTTCGACAGGCATGTGAAACGCACCACTCAGCGCCCCATCACCAGCGGCCAGATCTCGGTCAGGGAAGCCGCCATGGTCGGCCTGGTGCTCGCGCTGGTCGCCTTCGGTCTGGTGCTGTCCACCCGCTGGGAGGCGGTGGCCTGGTCGGTGCCTGCCGTGCTGTTCACGATTCTCTACCCGTTCACCAAGCGCTTTTTTGCCATGCCTCAGGCCTTTCTGGGCATTGCCTTCAATTTCGGCATCGTGATTGCGTTTGCGGCGGTGACCGGTGAGGTCGGCACCACGGCCTGGACGCTGTGGCTGGCGAATATGTTTCTGGTGCTGGCCTATGACACCGAATACGCCATGGTGGACCGCGATGACGATCTCAAGATCGGCATGAAGACCTCGGCCATCACCCTGGGCCGTTTCGATGTCGCGGCCATCATGCTGTTCTTTGTCCTGTGCTGGGGTCTGATCGCCTGGGTGCTGGCTCCTTATCGGCTGGGCTGGCCCTTCTGGCTGGGCATGGGTGTGGCGGCGGCACAGATCGTCTGGCATTTCAGTCTGATCAAGGATCGCACGCGTGAAGGCTGCTTTGTCGCCTTCAGCAAGAGCCACTGGATTGGCGCCGCGATCTTTGCAGGCGTGGCGCTTGGGTTTGCTTTGAGATAGTCCTGTTCTGATAGCTTGAATCGATTGACTGACAAACGATTGAGGTCGGAAAGATTCAAAAAAACCGGCCGAGGCCGGTTTTTTTATTTGCCGAACTCGGCGGCCAGCTCCTGTGCGCGGATCTGGGCCTTGCGCATGGCCTCGATGAAGTGCTCGGGCAGCTTCTGCTCCTGCATATGGGTGATGGCCGCGTAGGTGGTGCCGCCCTTGCTGGTAACGCGCTGGCGCAGCACTTCGGCGCTTTCGCTGGAGCGTGCCGCCAGTTCCGAGCCGCCCGCAAACGTGGCCACGGCCAGCTTGTAGCTTTGTTCGGCGCTGAGGCCCATGTCGACGCCCGCCTGGGTCATGGCTTCGAGGAACAGGAATACATAGGCCGGGCCGGAGCCGGAGATGGCCGTCACGGCATCCAGATGCTCTTCCTTGTCCACCCAGATGAACTCGCCGGTGCTGCCGATCACAGTCTCGATCAGGGCCTTGCCCTGGGCATCGACCTCGGGGCGGGCGAACAGGCCCGTCATGCCCTTGCCCACCAGGGCCGGGGTATTGGGCATGGCGCGCACGATGCGGCTGGTGCCGGTCCAGGCAGCAATGCTGTTGGTGGTGATGCCGGCTGCAACGCTCAGATGCAGGGCGTTGCGGGCATGGCTGGCGACGGGAGCCGCCGCCTCCTTGAAGCTCTGGGGCTTGACGGCCCAGACCACCAGCTGGGCGTTTTGCAGGGCCTCGGTGGCGGCGGGCAGGGCGTCGATACCGAAGCTGCTCTTCAGCGTAGCGCGTGTGGCCTCAAAAGGCTCGACCACGGTGATGCTGCTGGCTGGAGCACCCTGACGGATCAGGCCGCCGATGATGGCACTGGCCATATTGCCGCCGCCGATGAAGGCAATGGGAGGGAAAACGGTGGTCGAGTGGTCAGTCTGGCTCATGATGGTTCGATTCGCTCTGCGATGCAGCAAGTTGGCAAGCCTGTGTTCGGATTCCAGGCGCAGAACGGCACTATAAACCTGCGCCGCAGCGGTCGCGCTCCTCGCTCAATGCGACGAACTGGGTGACTTCGGCGGGGTTGAAGTTGTTGTCGCTGACCAGCAGCAGCACGCGTCGGCCATCGGGCAGCCGCGGCCCCCAGCTCATTCCCTCCAGGTTGTCCACGGATCGCAGGCCGGCGTCGGCCAGGTCCAGCAGCAATTCCTTGTCTGCGGGGCGGTAGCTGCCCGGCACGAGTCGAGTCTGGCCCAGCGTATCGCTGCTTGCATCGGCATGGGTGCTGATGCGGTAGATGCGTGCACCAAAGCGCAGCGGTGGCGCAAAGGAGCGCTCCAGCACCAGCAGGTGCTCGGGGCCGTCGGCCAGTACATCGCTGATGCCGTTGATGGCACGGTGCTGCAGCCACAGGCCGGTGGGCAGGGCGTCGGGCAGATAGGCCATCTGGCGCACGGGCTGCTGCGTGTCCATGTCATAGGCGGTGATTCGCACCGGGCCGCCCGCTTGCCCTGCTGCGGGCAGGGGCCCGTCTTGCCTGAGCGCCGCCTCCATGGCCAGCCAGAGGGTGCGGCCATCCTGGCTCAGCGCCAGACCTTCGAGCGTGAAGTTGCTGCGCGGCCCCTCGGACTTGCTGGCCGGCAGGCGCAGCCCGGGTGGCAGCGGCCATTCGCGTTGCCAGCGCCCGTCCGTGCCTGATTGCAGCAGTTGCGGGCCGAAGCCGCGCGCAAAGTCGCCCTCGCTGCTCCACAGCAGAGACTGCCCTCCAGGCAGAAGCCGCAGTGCCTCTGCGTCGGGGGTCGCGATGCCGGGCCCAGGCTGGCGGCCGCTGGGGTAAGGGCGTCCTGTGGGGCTGAGCAGCGGCTGGGCACTCTGCATGGTGACCCGATGCAGGCCGCCGGCGTCGTACTCGATGCGCGCCGTGTAAAAGCGCGCCGGCCCGTGGGTGGAGCGGTCGTCGCTGACCAGGTAGTACAGATTGCTGCCCGCGTCGTAGTCGATCGAGGACAGCCCGCCCACGGTAGTGCCGGCAAACAGCTGGTCATGTGGCCAGCGGATCTCCCCCAGCAGCGACCAGGGGCGGGCCTGGGGCGTGCTGCAGATGCGGCTGGGTGCGAACGGCGCCGTCGTGCAGGCAGCGAGGCTGGCGCAGATCAGCGCGAGGCCCCAAAGCCGGAGCTGTCGTGGATTGTTCACATTTGTGCCTTGTACTTTTCGCCGATCGCTTTCTAAGATGCCAGCGGTTCCGTGCCGCGTGGGGCGGCTCGGACGACGCCCATCCGAAATAGGGAGCAATCATGGCATCCAATGTCAAAAAATGGTCGGCAGAGTTTCTGGGTACTTTCTGGTTGACCTTTGGCGGCTGCGGCAGCGCGGTGCTGGCAGCGGCCTTTCCCGAAGTGGGCATCGGCCTGCTGGGCGTGTCCTTTGCCTTCGGCCTGACGGTGCTGACGGGCGCCTATGCCTTCGGCCCGGTCTCCGGCGGCCACTTCAATCCTGCGGTGTCCGTCGGACTGGCGGTGGCGGGGCGCTTTCGCTTTGCCGAGCTGCCCGGCTACATCATTGCCCAGGTTCTCGGGGCCATCGCGGCGGCAGCCGTGCTGTACTTCATTGCCAGCGGCAAGGCCGGTGCCCAGGTGGCCGATCTGGCCACCAATGGCTATGGCGAGCACTCGCCGGGCAAGTTCAACATGGCGGCGGCGCTGGTGACCGAGGGGGTGCTGACCGCCGTGTTTCTGCTGGTGATCCTGGGCTCCACCACCAAGAAAGCCGCCGTGGGCTTTGCGGGCATGAGCATCGGTCTGTGCCTGACGCTGATCCATCTGATCTCCATCCCCGTGACCAATACCTCGGTCAACCCCGCCCGCAGCACCGGCCCGGCGCTGTTTGGGCCGGCCATCGCGCTGGAGCAGCTGTGGCTGTTCTGGCTGGCCCCCATCGTGGGTGCCATCATCGGCGCCGTGATCCACAAGGCGCTGC
Organism: Comamonas testosteroni; assembly: GCF_014076415.1. NCBI lineage: Bacteria > Pseudomonadati > Pseudomonadota > Betaproteobacteria > Burkholderiales > Comamonadaceae > Comamonas > Comamonas testosteroni. Next base: position 5,538,104 of record NZ_CP043568.1, on the reverse strand, counting down.
TGGGTGACGAAGACTGAGCGTGCAACGCGGCTGCTGCCCAAGCAGAAAGGGATGCCTTGTCATCCCTTTTTTGATGGCTTGGGCGCTTGCCTGGTCAGCGCCCAGTGCAGCGGCTTTACTGTGCCGTGGTCTGGCGCACGGCCTGTTCCCAGCGCTGCATCAGCTCGTCGGCGCGGTCCTTGCCCAGCGTGGGCAGGAAGCGGCGCTCGGCCTTCCACAAGGCCGACAGCTCCTCGGTGCTCTGATAGACGCCGCTGGACAGGCCGGCCAGATAGGCTGCACCCAGAGCCGTGGTTTCCACGCAGGCCGGGCGCACCACGGGAATGCCCAGCAGATCGGCCTGGAACTGCATCAGCAGATTGTTGACGCAGGCACCGCCGTCCACGCGCAGCTCGCTGACCGGCGTGCCGCCCGTGGCCACGGCGTCGCGGCTCATGGCGCCGAGCAGGGCTGCACTCTGGTAGGCAATGGATTCCAGGGCCGCACGGGCGATATGGGCCATCGTCGTGCCGCGCGTCAGACCGGTGATGGTGCCGCGCGCATCGGGCTTCCAGTAGGGGGCGCCCAGGCCGGTAAAGGCCGGCACCAGCATCACGCCGCCGCTGTCGGGCACGCTTTCGGCCAGTTGCTGGACCTGGCCGCTGTGTTCGATGGCCTGCAGGCCGTCGCGCAGCCACTGCACCACGGCACCGCCGACGAAGACGCTGCCTTCCAGCGCAAACTGGGGCTGGCTGCTTGCCTGGGCGGCCGAGGTGGTCAGCAGGCCGTTGCTCGAAGTCTGGAAGCTGCTGCCCGTATGCATGAGCATGAAGCAGCCCGTGCCGTAGGTGTTCTTGGCCATGCCCGCGTCGAAGCAGGCCTGGCCGAACAGCGCGCTTTGCTGATCGCCGGCCACGCCGCCGATATTGATGGAGCCGCCCAGCACTTCGTCGGCCGTCTGGCCGAAGTCGGCGGCCGAGGGAAGGACCTCGGGCATCAGGCACGCAGGGATATCGAGCAGGGCCAGCAGATCGGCATCCCATTGGTTGCTGTGCACATTGAACAGCATGGTGCGGCTGGCATTGCTCACATCGGTGACATGGCGCTTGCCGCCCGTCAGCTGCCAGATCAGCCAGCAATCCACCGTGCCGAAGGCCAGCTCGCCGGCCTGTGCTGCGGCGCGTGCGCCGGGCACGTTGTCCAGCAGCCATTTGAGCTTGGTGCCTGAAAAATAGGCATCGATGCGCAGACCGGTTTTCTGCAAAATGGCGTCGCTGTGACCGGCTTCGCGCAGCTGCACGCAGGTGGGTTCGGCGCGGCGGTCCTGCCAGACGATGCCATGGTGAATGGGGGCGCCGGTCTTGCGGTTCCAGACGATGGTGGTCTCGCGCTGGTTGGTAATGCCTACCGAGCGAATATCGCCAGCCTTGAGGCCCGCCTTGGCCAGCGCCTCCTTGGCGGTGCTCAGCTGGGTGCGCCAGATCTCGCGCGGGTCATGCTCCACCCAGCCCGGCTGTGGATAGATCTGCGGCAGCTCCAGCTGGGCCGAGGCAACGATGCGGCCTTGCGTGTCGAAGACGATGGAGCGGGAACTGGAGGTGCCCTGGTCCAGGGCGAGCAGATAGGTTGTCATGAGTTGTCCGAGGTTCAGAGGGGGAGCACAAAGCGCGCCATTTCGGCCTGCTCGCTCCAGCCCTGCCGGGAATAAAAGCCGCGCACATAGGAAGGGCGCTCGCGGTTGTTGACCAGCCAGATGCGTATGCAATGGCGCTCGCGCGCTGCCTGTGTGGCCGCGTCCAGCAGTTGCTGGCCCAGGCCTGCACCGCGCGCTGCCTCGGCGACAAACAGCTCGCTCACATAGGCTTCCCAGCCTTGCAGCACGGCGACCGGCAGCCAGTGCACGGCGCAGTAGCCGTGAATGTGCTGCTGGCTGTCTTGCGCCACCAGCATCAGAGAGCGCTCCGGCCCGGTCTGCAGCTCGTCCAGCAGTGCCTTCACGGCCTCGGTGTTCTGGGACGCGGAATGACTTTCGTAGGCCTTGAACCAGCCTATGTCATGCAGCAGCCCGGCAATGCCCGCGGCATCTTCGGGCAGCGCAGGACGGATCAGATAGGGGGCCGCGTTCATTGGGCGATGGTGCATTGCACCTCGGCATCCCGCAACAGGGCATCGAAGGGCGCGGAGGGTGGCACGTCGGTGAACAGGCGGTCGATCTGGTTCAGGCGGGCCAGCTCCACCATGGCCTGGCGGCTGAACTTGCTGTGGTCGGCGGCCAGCCAGACTTCGCGCGACTGGCCGATGATGGTCTGGGCCACCTTGACCTCGCGCAGGTCGAAGTCGCGCAGGCTGCCGTCCGATTCGATGGCCGAGATGCCGATCACGGCAATGTCCACCTTGAACTGGCGCATGAAGTCCACGGCCGCCTCGCCCACGATGCCGCGGTCGCGTGTGCGCACCACGCCGCCGGCGACGATGACTTCGCAATCGGCATTGCTGCTGAGGATGGCGGCGACATTGAGATTGTTGGTGATGACACGCAGACCTTTGTGCTGCAGCAGGGCCTGGGCCACCGCTTCGGTGGTAGTGCCGATGTTGAGAATCAGCGAGCAGCCGTTGGGAATGGCCTCTGCAATGGCGCGTGCAATGCGCATCTTGCCTTCGGCATGCAATACCTGGCGCTGGGTATGTGCCAGGTTCTCCACGGTGGCACTGGGCACGCGCACGCCGCCATGAAAGCGCACCAGCAGTCCGGCATCGGCCAGCTTCTGTATGTCGCGGCGCACGGTTTGCAGCGTGACACCGAGGATTTCGGCCAGTTGCTCTACCGAGGTGGATTGGCGGGCGCGGACTTCTTCGACAAGCTGCAACTGGCGGGGATTGCTGTTCATGACTGATGACTGGTTATATAGGTGCTATTGGCGCATGGACGGGCTGCAGATGAAGAGCTCTATAGGGGAGAGCGCCAGCCGCAGCGGGCAGTGCAGGGATTGTGAGCGAATCCAAACGAACCTCTAATAGGGTGATTTTCTATGGAATTGCCCGTTAAAAAACAAAAATGAATCCGCGTCGAGTCTGAAGTCTGACAGCAAGCTGCGGTTATATGTCATCGTGGTGAGTTGTTGCAGCAGTAACAATTGGCACGACAAGAAGAATGCAGTTCATGCATTGAGTGTGTGCAAGCGCGCCGATTGCCGATGTTGCGGCCTGGCCGGAGTGGCGCTGGAGCAGCGGTTTTGGCTTGAATCGCGCGAAAACGAATCGATATTCAGGGGTTGGCGCCCACAAAAAGCGAAAAAGAGCGAAAATATTCGATCTGAAATTTATTCTTCGTTGTGTGCGTCCCATCCGTGATGGTGGCGGCACGGCGATCACCGCAGAAGTCGTTCCATGAACCAGTCCACTCAACCCTTGGCTACAACGCGTGCACAACTGCTGGAGCGCCTGGCGCAGACCGAAAGCTTCGATCTGGCCATCGTGGGCGGCGGTGCCACGGGGCTGGGCGTGGCGGTGGATGCGGCGGCGCGCGGCTTCAAGGTCGTGCTGCTGGAGTCGCTGGACTTCGCCAAGGGCACTTCCTCGCGCGCCACCAAGCTGGTGCATGGCGGCGTGCGCTATCTGGCGCAGGGCAACATCTCCCTGGTGCGCGAGGCGCTGCACGAGCGCACCACGCTGCTGCACAACGCACCGCATCTGGCCCAGCCTCTGGCCTTTGTGATGCCCTCGTACAAGCTGCTGGATACGCCGTTCTACGGCATCGGCCTCAAGATGTATGACGCGCTGGCCGGCAAGGCCGGCCTGGGGGCTACTGAATTCCTCTCCAGCACCAAGACCGTGAAATACCTGCCGACCGTACAGCAAAAAGGTCTCAAGGGCGGGGTCAAGTACTGGGATGGCCAGTTTGACGATGCGCGTCTGGCGCTGGCGCTGGCGCGTACCGCAGCGGCCAAGGGCGCCTTGCTGATCAATTACTGCCCGGCGGAAAAGCTGATCTACGAGGGGCAGCAGATTGCCGGGCTGATCTGCCGCGATGCGGAATCGGGTCGCAACTTCACCGTGCGCGCCAAGTGCGTGGTCAATGCCACGGGGCCCTGGGTGGATCTGTTTCGCCAGCAGGATGCCGAGGCCCAGGGCAAGCCCGTCAAGCCCATGGTTGCGCCCAGCCAGGGGGTGCACGTGGTGGTGGACCGCGAGTTCCTGCCAACGGATCATGCGCTGCTGATCCCGAAGACGGCCGATGGCCGCGTGCTGTTTGCCGTGCCGTGGCTGGGCAAGGTGATTCTGGGAACCACCGACACGCCGCGTAACGACCTGGCGCGCGAACCCCTGCCTTTCCCCGAGGAGCTGGATTTCATTCTCGGCGAGGCCGGCAAGTATCTGAATCGACAGCCCACGCTGGCCGATGTGCGCAGCATGTGGGTGGGCCTGCGCCCGCTGGTCAAGCCGCAGGACGATGACGGCGAGAACACCAAGAAGATCAGCCGCGAGCACACGGTGATGTCCAGCAAGACCGGCCTGGTGACCGTCACCGGCGGCAAATGGACGACTTACCGGGCCATGTCCGAGGATGTGCTGGCCGAATGCTTCCAGATCGGCCGCCTGCCCGGTCGTCCTGCCGGGGTTACCGTGAACCTGCCGCTGGTGGGGGCGCCGGCCGAGGCGGCCGTCACGCACAGCATGAACCAGAGTCAGGGTCTGCACTCCTACGGCACGGATGCCGCTGCCGTGGCTGCGCTGCCTGGTGCGCAGAACTGGCTGATGGATGGTCTCTCGGAAGCCATGGTGCGCTTTGCCGCCCGCTTTGAATACGCGCGCACCGTCGAGGACATGCTGGCGCGCCGCAGTCGCCTGCTTTTCCTCGATGCCCGCAAGGCGGCCGAGATCGCGCCCCGCGTGGCGGCCATCCTGACCGAGGAGCTGGACCAGGACGTGCAACTCAACGACTTCCTGGCCCTGACCCGCCAATATCTGCCCGTCCAGGGCTGATCTGCGCGGCCGCCCTGCGGGGGCGTGGCGTATGGGCAACAGGCTGCGGTTCGCAGCTCTCTTGGAAATGTGAGCTGGCAGTGCTTGATGGCTGTTGATTTCAGGTAATTTATTGTTTGAAATCAATGTGCTAATTGCGCAGTATGCTATTGTTTTGGTTGCAAGTGCGAGGGCCTGTCTGCCAGGCTTTGCGCCAGTGAAATCAGTGCGGGTATTGCAGGCTAAACGCTTGACGCACAAAGGATTTCCTGCGACAATCTCCTGCTTCACGTTTAAAAGCGTGGAACTTTCTGCCCAGCGGGAAGCCCTCCGGAATGGTCCGGAAGGTGGACGACGGGCCCAAGACTGACCGGCTGCTTGATCAGCCCTTGAGAAGACTCTGGGGCTGTCGAGCGTTGCTGGAGCAAGTTGGGAATATTGAAATGATCCAAACAGAATCTCGGTTAGAGGTTGCCGACAACACCGGCGCGAAGTCTGTTCAGTGCATTAAGGTGCTGGGCGGTTCTCATCGTCGCTACGCAAGTGTTGGCGACATCATCAAGGTGAGCGTCAAGGAAGCAGCTCCTCGTGGTCGCGTCAAAAAAGGCGAGATCTACAGTGCTGTGGTGGTGCGCACCGCCAAGGGCATCCGTCGTGCAGACGGCTCGCTCGTGAAGTTCGACGGCAATGCCGCCGTGCTGCTGAACGCCAAGCTGGAGCCTATCGGCACCCGCATCTTTGGCCCCGTGACTCGTGAACTGCGTACCGAAAAGTTCATGAAGATCGTGTCGCTGGCCCCTGAAGTTCTCTAAAGGAATAGCACCATGAACAAGATTCGCAAGGGCGACGAAGTTATCGTGCTGACCGGCCGTGACAAGGGCAAGCGTGGCGTGGTTTCTCTGCGCAAGGATGACTCCCACGTGATCGTGGACGGTGTCAACCTGGTCAAGAAGCACACCAAGCCTAACCCCATGAAGGGCACCACCGGCGGTATCGTGGAAAAGGCCATGCCTATCCACCAATCCAACGTGGCTATCTTCAATGCAGCGACCGGCAAGGCCGATCGCGTGGGCATCAAGGTGAACGCCGACGGCACACGTGTTCGCGTGTTCAAGTCCAATGGCGCTGAAATCGCCGCCTAAGGAGTAACACATGGCACGACTGCAAAAACTCTATCGCGAAAAGATCGCGGCTGAACTGAAGGAAAAGTTCGGCTACACCTCCGCTATGGAAGTGCCCCGTCTGACCAAGATCACTCTGAACATGGGTGTGAGCGAAGCCGTGGCCGACAAGAAGGTGATGGACAACGCCGTGGCTGACCTGACCAAGATTGCTGGTCAGAAGCCTGTGGTGACCAAGGCCAAGAAGGCTATCGCTGGTTTCAAGATCCGCGAAGGCCAAGCTATCGGCTGCATGGTGACCCTGCGTGGCGTTCAGATGTACGAATTCCTGGACCGTTTCGTGACCGTGGCTCTGCCCCGCGTGCGTGACTTCCGTGGTATCTCGGGTCGTTCGTTCGACGGTCGCGGCAACTACAACGTTGGCGTCAAAGAACAAATCATCTTCCCCGAAATCGAGTACGACAAGGTGGACGCTCTGCGTGGTCTGAACATCAGCATCACGACAACAGCGAAGAACGACGAAGAGTGCAAGGCACTGCTCGCCGCTTTCAAATTCCCCTTCAAGAACTGAGGTGGCGCATGGCTAAAGTAGCAATGATTCAGCGCGAACTGAAGCGCGAAAAGCTGGCAGCCAAGTATGCTGCCAAGTATGCAGAACTGAAGGCAATCGCCGGCGACGTGAAGCGTTCCGACGAAGAGCGCGACGCCGCTCGCCTGGGTCTGCAGAAGCTGCCCCGTAACTCGAACCCCACTCGCCAGCGTAACCGTTGCGAGATCACTGGCCGTCCTCGCGGTACCTTCCGCCAATTCGGTCTGGGTCGTGCCAAGGTGCGTGAATTGGCCTTTGCTGGCGACATCCCCGGTGTCACCAAGGCCAGCTGGTAAGCAAGCAGGAGAGATTAAACATGAGCATGAGTGATCCCATCGCTGACTTGCTGACCCGCATCCGCAATGCACAACTGGTCTCCAAGGCCACTGTGTCGGCTCCTTCCTCCAAGGTGAAGGTTGCCATCGCACAAGTGCTGAAGGAAGAAGGCTATATCGACGGCTTCGAAGTGAAGTCCGAAGGTGGCAAGTCCGAACTCGAAATTACCCTGAAGTACTACGCCGGTCGCCCTGTGATCGAGCGTATCGAACGTGTGAGCCGTCCCGGCCTGCGCGTGTACAAGGGTCGTCACGCAATTCCTCAGGTCCAGAACGGCCTGGGTGTGGCCATCGTCACTACTCCCAAGGGCGTGATGACTGATCGCAAAGCACGTGCTGCCGGTATCGGCGGTGAAGTGCTGTGCTATGTGGCCTAACGGACATTAAGGAGAAATACTGAAATGTCTCGCGTAGCAAAAGCTATTGTGACCATCCCCGCAGGTGTGGATGTGTCCATCAACGCTGAAACCATCAAGGTCAAGGGCAAGGGCGGCGATCTGTCGCTGGCTCTGAACGGCCTGGTGACCATCGGCAACAACGACGGCAAGCTGTCCTTTGCTCCCGCCAACGATTCCCGTGAAGCTGACGCCCTGGCCGGTACCATCCGCCAGCTGGTCAACAACATGGTCAAGGGCGTGACTGAAGGCTTCGAGAAGAAGCTGACGCTGATTGGCGTGGGCTACAAGGCCGCTGCACAAGGTTCCAAGCTGAACCTGGCTGTGGGCTTCTCGCACCCCGTCAACTTCGAGATGCCCGCCGGCATCACTGTCGCTACCCCCACTCCGACTGAGATCGTGATCAAGGGTGCTGACCGTCAAGTGGTCGGTCAATTGGCTGCTGAGATCCGTGCCGTTCGTCCTCCCGAGCCTTACAAGGGCAAGGGCATTCGCTATGCGAATGAGAAGGTCGTGATCAAAGAGACCAAGAAGAAGTAAGGAGCTGCATGATGTTGAACAAGAAAGAGCAGCGTCTGCGCCGTGCCCGTCAGACTCGCATCCGCATTGCCCAGCAAGGCGTTGCACGTCTGAGCGTGAACCGCACCAATCTCCATATCTACGCCTCCGTGGTTTCGGAAGACGGCACTACCGTGCTGGCTTCGGCCTCCACTGCAGAAGTCGAAGTGCGTTCGCAACTCGGCGCCGCTGGCAAGGGTGGCAACGTGGCCGCCGCCACGCTGATCGGCAAGCGCATTGCTGAGAAGGCTAAGGCTGCTGGCGTTGAGAAAGTGGCTTTCGACCGCGCCGGTTTTGCATACCACGGCCGCGTGAAGGCTTTGGCAGAAGCCGCTCGCGAAGCGGGCCTGCAGTTCTAAGCGGAGCGGATACAAATGGCTAAATTTTCCCCCAAAGTGCAAGACGAAGGTCGTGACGACGGTCTGCGCGAAAAAATGATCGCGGTCAACCGCGTCACCAAGGTTGTGAAGGGCGGTCGTATTCTCGGCTTCGCTGCACTGACCGTGGTTGGCGACGGTGACGGTCGCGTTGGCATGGGTAAGGGCAAGTCCAAGGAAGTGCCTGCTGCCGTGCAAAAAGCGATGGAAGAATGCCGTCGCAACCTGATGAAGGTTGCACTCAAGAGCGGCACCATTCACCACTCGGTGAAGGGCCATCACGGCGCTGCCAAGGTCGAGCTGCACCCAGCTCCCAAGGGTACCGGCATCATTGCTGGCGGCCCTATGCGCGCTGTTTTTGAAGTGGTGGGTATCACCGATATCGTGGCCAAGAGCCACGGTTCGTCGAACCCCTACAACATGGTTCGCGCAACTTTCGACGCTTTGAAGAACTCCACGACCCCTGCGAACGTGGCAGCAAAGCGCGGCAAGTCGGTCGAAGACATCTTCACCGCCTGATCGGAGTCCAGCACATGACAACACAACAAACTGTCAAGATTCAGCTGGTTCGTAGCCCCATCGGCACCAAAGAGTCGCACCGTGCGACTGTGCGTGGCCTGGGTCTGCGCAAGCTGAACAGCGTCAGCGAACTGCAGGACACTCCTGAAGTGCGCGGCATGATTAACAAGATCGCCTACTTGGTGAAGGTTCTCTGAAAGGATTGATGATGGAACTCAATAGCATCAAGCCTGCAGACGGCGCCAAGCACGCCAAGCGTCGCGTGGGTCGCGGTATCGGTTCTGGTCTGGGTAAGACTGCCGGTCGCGGTCACAAGGGTCAGAAGTCGCGTTCGGGTGGCTACCACAAGGTGGGCTTCGAAGGCGGTCAAATGCCTCTGCAGCGTCGCCTGCCCAAGCGTGGCTTCAAGTCGCATCTGCTGAAGTTCAATGCAGAAGTGACCCTGTCCGAGCTGGATAAGCTCGGCCTGGCCGAAGTCGATCTGGCTGCTCTGAAGCAAGCCGGTCTGGTTGGCTCTATCGCTAAGGTGGTGAAGATCATCAAGAGCGGTGAACTGACTAAGGCTGTCAAGCTCAACGGTATCGGCGCTACCGCCGGTGCCAAGGCTGCCATCGAAGCTGCCGGTGGCAGCATCGCCTGATTAAAGTTCTGAAAGAAGACATCCGTGGCTACTAGCGCAGCTCAAATTGCAAAGACTGGAAAATTCGGCGACCTGCGTCGTCGTCTGGTTTTTCTGTTGCTTGCGCTGGTCGTATACCGCATCGGGGCGCATATCCCCGTTCCGGGCATCGACCCAGCGCAGCTGCAGCAGCTGTTCTCTGGCCAGCAGGGCGGCATTCTCAATCTGTTCAACATGTTCTCGGGTGGAGCGCTCTCGCGCTTCACAGTGTTCGCACTGGGGATCATGCCGTACATCTCGGCATCGATCATCATGCAGCTCATGACCTACGTGGTCCCGACATTCGAGCAGATGAAAAAGGAAGGTGAAGCGGGTCGTCGCAAGATTACCCAGTACACCCGCTACGGCACTCTGGGCCTGGCGCTGTTTCAGTCCTTGGGAATTGCTGTTGCCCTGGAAAGCTCCGCAGGCTTGGTTCTGAACCCTGGTTTTGGCTTCCGCATGACTGCGGTGGTCAGTCTCACGGCCGGTACCCTGTTCCTGATGTGGCTCGGTGAACAGATCACTGAACGTGGTCTGGGCAACGGTATCTCGATACTGATCTTTGGCGGTATCGCCGCAGGCCTGCCGAGTTCCATCGGCGGTCTGCTGGAGCTGGTGCGCACCGGTGCCATGAGCATTCTGGCGGCAATCTTCATTGTTCTCGTTGTGGCAGCCGTGACGTATTTCGTCGTGTATGTCGAACGAGGTCAACGCAAGATCTTGGTGAATTACGCACGCCGACAAGTCGGCAACAAGGTGTACGGTGGTCAGTCTTCGCACTTGCCACTGAAGCTGAACATGGCAGGTGTGATTCCTCCCATCTTCGCTTCGTCGATCATCTTGCTGCCCGCTACGGTGGTGAATTGGTTCAGTGCAGGAGAATCCATGCGCTGGCTGAAGGATATTGCGAGCACGTTGACCCCTGGTCAGCCAATCTATGTCATCCTTTATGCTGCCGCGATCATTTTCTTCTGCTTCTTCTATACGGCCCTGGTTTTCAACAGCCGGGAAACTGCCGACAACCTGAAGAAGAGTGGCGCTTTCATCCCCGGGATTCGTCCTGGCGAACAGACAGCCCGCTACATTGACAAGATTCTGGTTCGCCTGACCCTGGCTGGCGCGATCTACATTACCTTCGTGTGCTTGTTGCCCGAATTCCTGATCCTGAAGTACAACGTTCCGTTCTACTTCGGTGGTACATCGTTGCTGATCATCGTGGTCGTGACAATGGACTTCATGGCGCAAGTGCAGAACTACGTGATGTCGCAGCAATACGAGTCGCTCCTGAAAAAAGCGAACTTTAAGGCTGGTATTTGATGACAAGGCTGCCCGAGGGGGCAGCCTGCCAAAAGTTAGTAGACGCCCATCGATCTATCGCGGGCATTGTTTCCCGGTCGATAGGCCGATAGTGGATGGAAAGTTTTAGGAGAAAAGAATGAGAGTTTCGGCTTCGGTCAAGAAAATCTGCCGTAACTGCAAGATCATCCGCCGCAAAGGTGTTGTGCGCGTGATCTGCACTGACCAGCGCCACAAGCAGCGCCAAGGTTGATTGAAAGCATTAGAGGACTAATATGGCACGTATTGCTGGCATTAACATCCCGCCGCACAAGCATGCTGAAATCGGCCTGACTGCCATCTATGGCATCGGTCGCACTACAGCTCGCAAGATCTGCGAAGCATGCGGTATCGAGTATTCCAAGAAGGTCAAGGACCTGACGGACGCTGATCTGGAAAAGATCCGTGACTTCCTGAATCCCATGACTCTGGAAGGTGATCTGCGTCGCGAAACCACGATGAACATCAAGCGCTTGATGGACATCGGTTGCTACCGCGGTTTCCGTCATCGTCGCGGCCTGCCCATGCGCGGTCAACGTACCCGCACAAACGCCCGTACTCGCAAGGGTCCGCGCAAGGGTGCTGCGGCTCTGAAGAAATAAGAGATTGAAAGATCATTATGGCTAAGTCTCCCGCAAACAACGCAGCTGCTCGCGTTCGCAAGAAGGTCCGTAAGAATATTTCTGACGGCATCGCGCACGTGCACGCTTCGTTCAACAACACGATCATCACCATCACCGACCGTCAAGGCAACGCTCTGTCGTGGGCTTCGTCGGGTGGCCAGGGCTTCAAGGGTTCGCGTAAGTCGACTCCCTTTGCTGCTCAGGTTGCTTCGGAAGTGGCCGGTCGTGCTGCTATCGAACAGGGCATCAAGAACCTGGAAGTCGAAATCAAGGGTCCCGGTCCTGGCCGTGAATCCTCGGTTCGCGCCCTGGGTGCTCTGGGTATCCGCATCACTTCCATCTCGGACGTGACTCCGGTTCCCCACAACGGCTGCCGCCCTCAAAAGCGTCGTCGTATCTAATTTTTTATCAAGCCCACCGCCGCCCAGGTGCATTTGCATCGCGGGCGGCTCCCGTGTTTGCGCACGGTAGATGACACAAAGGAAATCAAGTGGCACGCTATATTGGCCCTAAGGCAAAACTCTCCCGCCGCGAAGGCACCGATCTGTTCCTGAAGAGCGCACGTCGCTCCATCGCAGACAAGGCAAAGTTCGACACCAAGCCTGGTCAGCATGGCCGCACTTCCGGTCAGCGCACTTCCGACTACGGTCTGCAACTGCGCGAAAAGCAGAAGGTCAAGCGCATGTACGGCGTGCTGGAGAAGCAATTCCGCCGCTACTTCGAAGCTGCTGACCGCAAGCGTGGCAACACTGGTGCCAACCTGCTGTCGCTGCTGGAATCGCGTCTGGACAACGTCGTGTACCGCATGGGCTTCGGCTCCACTCGCGCTGAAGCACGTCAGCTGGTGTCGCACAAGGCTATCACTGTGAACGGCCAGTCCGTGAACATTCCTTCTTTCTCCGTGAAGGAAGGCGACGTGGTTGCTCTGCGTGAAAAGTCCAAGAAGCAAGCTCGCGTGGTCGAGGCTCTGCAACTGGCTGCTCAAGTGGGCTTCCCCGCATGGGTTGAAGTGTCTGCTGACAAGGCAGAAGGTACTTTCAAGAAGTCTCCTGACCGCGATGAATTCGCAGCTGACATCAACGAATCCCTGATCGTTGAGTTGTACTCGCGTTAATCTTTAGCAGCGACATTTCTGTAAACCGTCCCCACGGCGCGAGGCATCGCGCCGTGGGTGCTTCACCAGCCTTACCGGTGTAACGAGCCGAGGGTATTGAGAGGAAGTCTGCATGCAAACGAATTTGCTGAAGCCCAAGACAATCAATGTCGAGCAACTTGGTCACAACCGTGCCAAGGTTGTTCTGGAGCCGTTTGAGCGTGGCTACGGTCATACGCTGGGCAATGCCCTGCGCCGTGTTCTGCTCTCCTCCATGGTGGGTTACGCAGCGACGGAAGTGACGATTGCTGGGGTGCTGCATGAGTACTCCTCCATCGACGGTGTCCAGGAAGATGTGACGAACATCCTGCTGAACCTCAAGGGTGTGGTGTTCAAGCTGCACAATCGTGACGAAGTCACCCTGAGCCTGCGCAAGGATGGCGAAGGTGTTGTCACTGCCCGTGACATTCAGACCCCCCACGACGTAGAAATCGTCAACCCTGATCATGTGATCGCCCATCTGTCGCAAGGCGGCAAGCTGGACATGCAGATCAAGGTGGAAAAGGGCCGCGGCTATGTGCCCGGCAACGTGCGCCGCTATGGTGACGAATCGACCAAGTCGATCGGCCGTATCGTGCTCGACGCCTCGTTCTCGCCCGTCAAGCGCGTGAGCTACGCTGTCGAATCCGCACGTGTGGAACAGCGTACCGATCTGGACAAGCTGGTTCTGGAAATCGAAACCAACGGTGCCATCACCGCTGAAGACGCAGTGCGCGCATCCGCCAAGATCCTGGTGGAGCAGCTGGCAGTGTTTGCCCAGCTCGACGGTGGCGATATCGCCAGCGTGTTCGACGCTCCTGCCGGTGGCCGCGGTGCTGCCACGTCGTTCGATCCCATCCTGCTGCGTCCTGTGGACGAGCTCGAGCTCACCGTGCGTTCTGCCAACTGCCTCAAGGCAGAGAACATCTACTACATCGGTGACCTCATCCAGCGTACCGAAAACGAGCTGCTCAAGACTCCCAACCTGGGTCGTAAGTCGCTCAACGAGATCAAGGAAGTTCTGGCTTCCCGCGGTCTGACTCTGGGCATGAAGCTTGAAAACTGGCCACCCGCTGGCCTGGAAAAGCGTTAATTGCTACAATAGAGGACTTTGCCGGAGTTGATCTGGCAAAGTCCAAGTGCCTCGGGCAGTACCTGATACGGCTGCCTGATTTAATTTAGAAAAGATCTCCGGATAAAAACGGGGAGCAAAGGAAAAGCACCATGCGTCACGGCAACGGCCTCCGCAAACTGAACCGCACTTCTGCACACCGCAAGGCAATGCTGCAGAACATGATGAACTCGCTGATCGAGCACGAAGCAATCAAGACCACGGTCCCCAAGGCCAAGGAACTGCGTCGCGTGATCGAGCCCATGATCACTCTGGCCAAGGTTGATACCGTGGCTAACCGCCGTCTGGCTTTCGACCGTCTGCGCGACCGCGACAGCGTGACCAAGCTGTTCAACGTGCTGGGTCCCCGCAACGCTCAGCGTCCCGGTGGCTACACACGTATCCTGAAGATGGGCTTCCGCGTGGGCGACAATGCTCCCATGGCCTATGTGGAGCTGGTCGAGCGCGCTGAAGAAGCCGCTGCAGCAGCTGAATAAGCCAGGGCAGGCTGCAAAGCCTGCTATAATTTGGAAATACCGCGCGATGGAGCAGTCTGGTAGCTCGTTGGGCTCATAACCCAAAGGTCGGAGGTTCAAATCCTTCTCGCGCAACCAAATTGAAAAAGGTCACGACAATGTCGTGACCTTTTTTTGTCCATTTTCTCCATGGGCCAGAAGGCAGCATCCGCCTTAGCTCGTCATACCCCTGACTGCGTGCCTGAGCGGCGGCGCAGGTGCTCGCGTACGCGGTCGGCGATCACCTGGGCGATTTCCGGGCTCAGCACCTCGCTGATATGCAGTACCTCGGTGTAGTGCAGATAGAGAAGGCCGCGCAAGGTCCTGAATGCCGTCTCATGTTCGGCACCGCAGATGCCGGCATCGTTGGCCAGCACGCGTTCGACAGCACCGGGGCCGAGCAGCCGGATCTTGCAGATGGCTGCCTGATGCAGGATCTCCAGGTCTATTTCCTCAAGGCGGTTTTCCCATTCATCGGGCAAGAATCGATTCGCTGGCATGTAGGGTGGCTCTCCTGCTCAATCCATGGACGTCTGTCCCAGACCCGGATGCTGGCATACCCCGAGTCCGGCCGTTGATTTTGCTTCTACAAGTCTTGATGCTTATCAAATGTCGATAAGGTGAACGTCGGCCTGGGGTCGACGCTGTGCGGCACTGCATCATGATGCCAGTCTGCGACCTGACCACCAATGCCCGTCCGTGTCTCCTGGATTTCTCCGAGCTGAGGTATGGTGTCTCGATGCGCTGCAGGTAAAGAAAAGGACTTGTATGTTCGAGAAAATCGTCTCGATGTTCCGCTACCTCAAATCGGCCGTGCCGTTTCGGCTGGTGCCTGCATTGATTGCCACCCTGGTGCTGATCGGTCTGCTGCTGACGCCGGTGCCGGCTGGGCTGGATGCCAAGGCATGGCAGCTGGTGGCCATCTTTCTGACAACCATCGTGGCGATTATCCTCAAGGTCATGCCCATAGGCGTGATGGCTCTGATGGCGATTGTCATCGTGTCGCTGTCCCAGGTGACCTCCAGTTCCTCCAAGGGGGCGATCACGGATGCGCTGAGCAGCTTTGCGAACCCCTTGATCTGGCTGATCGTGGTGGCTGTTCTGATCTCGCGCGGCCTCAAGAAAACGGGGCTCGGCAACCGCATCGGGTTGCTGTTCATTGCGCTGATGGGAAAGCGCACCATAGGCATAGGCTACGGACTTGCGATCTGTGAGCTGGTGCTGGCCCCGTTCACGCCCAGCAACACGGCACGCGGCGGCGGTATCGTGCATCCGATCATGAAGTCCATTGCCAACGCCTTCGAATCGGACCCGGCCAAGGGTACACAGGGCAAGGTCGGGACCTATCTGGCGCTGGTCAACTACCATTCCAATCCGATCACTTCGGCCATGTTCCTGACCGCAACGGCGCCCAATCCTCTGGTCGTGGACCTGGTGGCCAAGGCCACGGGTCAGTCCCTGCATCTGAGTTGGACAAGCTGGGCGCTGTACATGCTGCTGCCAGGCCTGCTGTGTCTGCTGCTGATGCCGCTGGCGGTCTATCTGCTGTCGCCTCCCGAGCTCAAGGCCACGCCCAATGCCGTGGAGTACGCTCGTGCCGAGATGGCCCGCATGGGCCCGCTGTCGGGCAAGGAGCGTGTCATGCTGGGAACCTTCGGCATGATGCTGCTGCTGTGGGCCAATGTGCCGCAGATGCTCTTCGGTCCGGCCTTTACGCTGGACCCGACCGTGGTGGCGTTTCTCGGTTTGTTCGCCCTGATCATCACGGGCACCATCGACTGGGATGACGTGCTGTCCGAGAAAAGTGCCTGGGACACCCTGATCTGGTTCGGTGCCCTGGTCATGCTGGCCGAGCAGCTCAACAAGCTAGGGGTGGTCGCCTGGTTTGCCGATGGCCTGAAGAATGCCATCGTCGCCAGCGGCCTGGACTGGCTGCCTGTGGCTGCCATTCTGGTGGGCGTCTTCGTCTTCTCGCACTATCTGTTTGCCAGCACCACCGCCCATATCAGCGCCATGATGCTGGCTTTTCTGACCGTGGGTGCGCAACTGATCCCTGCCGACTATGTCGTGCCCTTCATGCTGATGATGACGGCCGGCTCGGCCATCATGATGACGCTGACGCACTACGCGACCGGAACATCGCCCATCATCTTCGGCAGCGGCTATGTGACTTTGGGTGTCTGGTGGCGCGTAGGTGCTGCCATGTGCGTGCTGGAGCTGCTGATCTTCGCTGTCGTCGGCGCTGCCTGGTGGAAGCTGCTGGGGTTGTGGTGACTACGGCCTCAGGTGGCCGTGTGCAAGGGCTCGCCCAGGGACAGCATGAGCCGGTTGGCCCAGTTGAAGAACGCCGTGCCGTGAAGCGCATCGGAGATGGCGGCGTCGTCCATGCCGGCGGCACGCAGCGCATCGATATGACTGGACCCCAGCGCGGGCGGCGTCTGCGTCAAGGCCACGGCAGCGGCGACGATGGCGTTCCAGCGAGGGCCCAGGTCGGCGCCCGTGCCTTCATCGAGCAGGCGCTGCACATCGGCTGCGCGGTGCGAGAAATGCGTGGCGAAGCGCGCATGTACCGAAGCGCAGTAGATGCAGCCATTGGTGCGTGAGGTTGCAGCTGCTGCCAGTTCGCGCTCGGCGCGCGGCAGGCCGGCATCGGGGTTGTAGAAGATGTCCTTGTCGGTGCGCGTGCGTGCTCCCAGCGTGTCGGGGTCGCGCGCCAGCAGCCGGAAATAAGGTGAACGCGCGCGCGACGCGTCCACCAGCCCCGCATGGTGGCGCTCGCTCAGCTCGCTCTCCTGCAGAGGAGCTATCCATGGCTGCCAGTCGAGCTGTTCCTGGGTGAAGACCTGGGGTGAGGTGTTGTGCGTGGTGGTCATGGCTGGGCTTGCAGGGCGGAGGTGGAAGATGCCGTGGTGACTGCAGCTCGTGCGCCAAGCGCGCGCAGCCCCGCCACGAGGCGGATCTGGAAGGACAGAAAAGAGGCGAGCTGGGACAGGATGACGATATCGGTCTCGCTCCAGCCGGCCTGCTGCAGCGCCAGCAAGGCCTGGGCACTCGCATCGCGTGGGTGGTAGGCCAGCAGATGGGCATGGGCCAGCGCGGCGCTCAGGCGCGGGCCCAGCAAAGCCGCATGCGCCGGGTCCACGGCGTAGCTGGGGCCGCTTTGGTCCTCGCGGCTCAAGGGGCCGGCCGGATAGATCCCGTAGGGGCCGTGCGGGCCGCTGCCGGCCTGCAGGCTGGCAGCGCGCCCGCGCACCACTTCGCTGGCCACGGCGGCGGCCAGTTCCGCGTCTTCGGTGGCCAGGGCCTTGGCATAGAAGCCGGCGCTGCGTGACTCGCCATGCAGGCCTGCCGTGAAGGCGGCCAGCGTCAGGCGCTCGCACAGCGAAACAGTTCCTGCGACAGGCTCGGCGGGGGTGAACAGCGCGGCAAAGCTTTGCTGGGCCTGGGTGCGTGCCTCGCTGCGGTGGCGGCGTACCTGATCCAGCGTGCTGCCGGCAGCGATATCGGCGAGATGGTCGATCACATCTTCGGGAAAGCGGGTCTGTGCGGTATTGCTCATGATCATGCGGCTTGAAGCAGTCCGGTTTGGACAAGGGGTTGGGAAGCGCCTGTGGGGGTCTCGCTGCGGCGCCAGCCCAGAGCCGGCGCCACGACGGCTGCCGTCAGCTCGATGGAGCGCAGAATGCCCTGGTGCGGCGGGTCGATGGAGTGGACCTGGAACACGATGTCGCTGGCTTGCGCCAGCGCCGTGTCGGCGCCAAGCGAGGCGATCACCTCCTCGGGCGTGCCCACATGCACGTCATAGGCTTCAATGAGCTGCTGCAGCGGCGCCTGCGGATCGACGCGCGTTGCCCATTGCGTGGACGCGGATGAGGCCAGGGCCGCATGACGCTGGGCCGAACGGCGCAGACCGGCCTCGGCCCATTGCAGTGCCTGTTCGCGCCTGTCGGCAACCAGCAGGGTGCGCGAGGCCAGGATGCGCGGTGCGCGTCCTGCGGGCAGGGCCGCGAGATAGGCCTCGATGATGGGGTTCTGTATCTCGGACAGCGTGGCCCGGGGTCGGCCTTCGGGTCGGGGCTGGGTGCGCGAGAGCATCAGGCCGTCGCCGCTGGCGCCGGCGCGTGCCCCGCCCTCGACCGAGAACGTGGCCTGCCAGACGCGCTCCAGCAGTTGCGGGGCTGCGGGGTACAGGCGCACGCCGCCTGCCAGCACGCGCCCGGCCCAGGCATCCCTCAGCACGGCGAAGTTGCGCGCAAAGACCGCGCCGCGCTCGCTGCCTGTGACGCCGAAGGCCTCGAAGGACTCTGCCGTGCCGCCTGTGCCCAGACCCACTTCGAGGCGGTCGCCAGACAGCAGGTCCAGCACGGCCGCATCCTCGGCCACGCGCAGCGCGTTTTCCAGCGGCAGCGTGACCACACCCGTGCCCAGACGGATGCGCCGCGTGCGGGCCGCCACATGCGACAGAAAGACAAAGGGCGAGGGCAGGCCGCCCTCGCTTTCGTGGAAATGATGCTGGGCGATCCAGGCCGAGTCGAAACCCTGGGCTTCGGCATGGGCGATCTGCTCGGTGACCAGGCGGTAGCGTTCGCCGGCCGGTACCTCATCGAGCAGGCGGCTGAAGAAGCCCAGGCGCGGTGCAGGGCGCGCGCGAGCAAGAGTGTCAGGCGGGGTGGGGGACAAAATCAATGCTCCTTTTGCCGGGAATGGCGTCCATGAGTTCGCGCGTGTAGTCGCTGGTGGGGTGCAGGAACACGTCCTCTACGCTGCCTGCGTCCACCACCTTGCCTGCGCGCAGCACCGACACCGTGTCGGCGATCTGGCGCACCACGGCAAGGTCGTGCGAGATGAAGAGATAGCTCAGGCCCAGGTCCTGCTGCAGCTGCGCGAGCAGGGCGAGGATCTGGGCCTGCACGGTCACGTCCAGGGCCGAAACGGCCTCGTCCAGCACCAGCACCTGCGGCTGCAGCACCAGGGCGCGCGCAAGCGCCACGCGCTGGCGCTGGCCGCCCGAGAGCGCATGCGGGCGTCGCTGCAGCACGCCGGCCGGCAGGCCCACGCGCTCGAGCATGTCAAGCACGCGCTGGCGGCGCTCCTGGGGCGGCAGCGGCTCGAAGTTGAGCAGGGGCTCCTCGATGATGTCGAAGACACGCTGGCGCGGGTCCAGCGAGCTGAACGGGTTCTGGTAGACCAGCTGCACGCGGCGGCGCAGCTGGCGCAGGGCCTCGCCGCGCAGGCCCGTGAGTTCGACGCCGGCGATGCGGATGCGACCCGATGTAGGGCGTGCCAGGCCCACGATGTCGCGTATGGTCGTGGTCTTGCCTGAGCCCGACTCGCCCACGATGGCATGCGTGGAGCCCCGACGCAGGCGCAGCGACACGCCGTCCACGGCACGGAAAACGCCGCGCCCCTGGCCGGGGGCCTGGAAGTCGTGGATCAGGTCCTCGACCTCGATGGCCCAGTCTTGGGCAGTTGCCGCCGCCGATGGCGCAGTGCGACGAGGGGCGTACGTGAGCGAGGGAGCATCAGACAGCAAGCGGCGCGTATAGGCGCTTTGCGGATTGCGCAGAAGCTCCAGTGTCGGGCCTTGTTCCTGGATGCGGCCGCCCTGCATGACGATGAGGCGATGTGCGCGGTCGGCGGCCACGCCCAGATCGTGGGTGACCAGCAGCACGGCGGTGCCGGTTTCGTGGCGCAGCTCGTCGATCAGATCCAGGATGCGCCGCTGCACCGTGACATCCAGCGCGCTGGTGGGCTCGTCGGCGATGATCAGCGCAGGCCGCAGCGCGATGGCGATGGCGATCAGCACGCGCTGGCGCATGCCGCCCGACAGCTCGTGCGGATACTGGCGCGCCCGCAGGGCGGGCTGTGACAGGCCCACGCGCGTCAGCAGGTCGATCACGCGGGCCTCGATGGCAGAGCGGTCGCGCAGGCCGTGAATGCGCAGGATTTCGCCGACCTGGTCGCCCACGGTGCGCACGGGGTTGAGCGAGGTGGTCGGATCCTGGGGCACCAGGCTGAGCACGCGGCCGCGAATGCTGTTCCAGCGCGTGGCACTCCAGTCCGAGACCTCGGTGCCTTGCAGCCGGATGCTGCCTTGCTCGCGGCGTCCGTTGTCGGCGAGCAGGCCGATCACGGCCTGGGCCGTGGTGGTCTTGCCCGAGCCCGATTCGCCGACCAGCGCCACGACCTCGCCGGGCGCCACGGAAAACGACAGGCCGTGGACCACGCGCTGCTCCTGGCCGCTGTGGTCGCGGTAGGCGATGACCAGGTCCTGGACTTCGAGCAGCGGGGCGACAGCAGAGGCTGGGATTGCCGTGGCGGGTCGGTCTTGCAGCAGGGCGCTCATGCCGGCCTCCGCGCGAAGGAGGCGCCGATGCGGTTGGCGGCCAGCACCACGGCCACCACGACCAGGCCCGGCGCCGTGGTCAGCCACCAGGCGGTGGCGATGTAGTTGCGCCCTTCGGCGATCAGCAGACCCCATTCTGGCGTGGGCGGCGGCGCGCCGTAACCCAGAAAGCCCAGCGTGGAGATCGACAGGATGGCCGAGCCGAACTGCAGCGCGGCCAGGGCCACCACCGAGGTCAGCGAATTGGGCAGCACATGGCGCCACAGTACGGCGGCAAAGCGTCCGCCGCTGCCGAAGGCCGCCTCCACATAGTCGGAGCGCCGCACGCGAACCACTTCCGAGCGCACCAGGCGAGCGAAGCCGGCCACGGATGCCACCCCCACGGCGATGGCAGCATTGATGGTGCCAAAGCCCAGCAAGATGATGATGGTCAGCGACAGCAGCAGCGAGGGCACGGCCAGCAGCACGTCGACGAAGCGCATCAGCGCATCATCGACACGGCCGCCCGTGGCACCGGCCAGCAGGCCGATCAGCGTGCCCGCCACCAGGCCCACGGCCACGGCCAGGAAAGCACCCGACAAGGAGTGCACCGAACCATGCACCACGCGGGCCCAGAGATCACGCCCCAGCGCATCCGTGCCCAGCCAGTGCGCGAGGCCGGGCTCCAGCAACTGTTGGCCGGCCTGGCCGACGACGGGGTTCTGATGGGCAAACCAGCCCGGAACCAGGGCCCACAGCGCGGCGGTGGCAATCACCAGCCATGCCAGGGCCAGCGTGGGCGGCAGGCGCCTGAGCCTTTGCAGATCGATCAGGACGGGGCGCAGGCTTTTTGCGGCCGGTGCCGGCGAGGGCGCCAGCCTGGGCGCTGCGGACGATGCGACGCCGGATGCCAGGGGCTTGGGAATGGCGGTCGAGGCGGCGGTGTTCATGCCCGGTTCTCCACAGAATGACGCAAACGAGGATCGAGCAGCGGGTAGAGCAGGTCCACGGCGAGGTTGATGAGCACGAAGGCGGCGGCCGAGACGACGACCACGGCCTGGAGCACGGCCGTGTCCTGGTTGCCCACGGCCTGCTGGGTCAGCGTGCCCAGGCCGTTGAGGCCGAACACGGCCTCGGTGACCACGGCACCGGCCAGCAGCTCGCCGAACAGCACGCCGGCAATCGTCAAGGTGGGCAGCAAGGCATTGCGCGCCACATGGTGCAGCAGCACCCAGGCGCGAGAG
The DNA here is from genome assembly GCF_014076415.1 of Comamonas testosteroni. NCBI lineage: Bacteria > Pseudomonadati > Pseudomonadota > Betaproteobacteria > Burkholderiales > Comamonadaceae > Comamonas > Comamonas testosteroni. The sequence continues at coordinate 5,516,323 of NZ_CP043568.1, read as the reverse complement.
GCGCCCTTGGCGCGCGCCACGGCCACGAAGGGCTGGGCCAGCATGGTGTCGATATTGCGCAGCAGGATCTGGGCCAGTGGCGCCGAAATGGGGATGGCCAGCGTCAGCGTGGGAAGGACCAGGCCTTCCCAGGGGCCGGGATTGATGACGGGAATCCAGCCCAGACGGAAGGACAGCACCTGGATCAGCATGATGCCCAGCCAGAAAACGGGCACGGAGACGAAGACCGAGGGCAGGGCTTGCAGGGCATTGCGCAGCCAGGCCAGCGGCGCGAGGCTGGCTGCGGCCGCCAGAGCGATGGCCAGCAGCGCCGCCGTGGAAAAGCCCAGGGCCGCCAGGCGCAGCGTGGGCGGCAGACTGGTGGCCAGGCCCTGGCTCACGGGAACGCCGGCCTGCAGCGAGTAGCCGAAATGGCCCGTGAGGAACTGAGCCAGCGTGTGCAGGTATTGCTGCCAGACGGGCTGGTCGGCGCCATAGGCGGCGCGGATGTCGGCGATCTCCTGCGGGCCCAGGCCCAGCTCGGGGTTCAGGAACTTGATCAGCACGGCGTCGCCCGGCAGCAGTTGCAGCAGTATGAAGGAGGCGGTGAAAGCCGCCCACAGCACCAGGGCGGCCTGTGCGATGCGGCCAAGCAGATAGTGGCGAGGCATGGGCGATTCCTTTGTCAGCGCTTGGCCAGCCAGGTGCTGTAGAAGCTGGGACGGCCCACGGCCTCGAAGCCCACCTCACGCACCCAGGTCGCACCCGCGAAGGCCTGGGGCTCCTCGAAGATCGGGATCACATAGGCCTGATCGATCAGATAGTTCTGCACCTCGCCGGTCAGCGCCAGGCGTCGGTTGGCATCGGTCTCGGCAGCAATAGCATCGAACAGGCGGTTGAGCTTGCCGTCCTCGAAGGACTTGACCTTCTGGCTCACACCGCCTTTTTGCAGCAGTACATTGCGGTTGCTCGGGTAGTAATTGCTCTTGATCACGTCGGGATCGGCGCGGCCCACCATGCCCGGAAGCACGCCGGTCTTGTCGGGGTCCAGCGTGTCCACCGTGCGGCTGCCCGAGTCTCCGGCCAGCACATTGAGCTTGATGCCCAACCTGGCCCATTGCTGGGCCACGAGCTGCAGGGTTTCCTTGTTCTGCGGCTGGGGCAGTGATTCGTAGGTCGAGAGCACGAAGTCCTGGCCGTTCTTCTGGCGCAGGCCGTTGGCGCCCAGGCTCCAGCCGGCCTCGTCAAGCAATTGTCTGGCCCTGGCCTCGTCAAAGACCAGCTTGGCCGACAGGTCCACATAGCCGGCTGCCGTGGAGGCGATCACCGAGCGTGCCTGCGGGTAGCGCGGCGAGAAGAGGGTTTCCACAATCTCCTTGGTATTGGTGCCATGCAGCAGGGCCTGGCGCACCTTGAGATCGGCCACCAGGGCGTTGTCGGGACGGATGGCGATGCTGTTGTTCACGCCCCGCGTGGAAGGCGCATAGATGGCGAACTTCTGCTGCTCCACGCGCTTTTCGTCATAGGCCTGGACCTGGCGGATGAAGCCGGCCTGGCCGGCCAGCAGTGCGCCTATGCGCACGCTGTCCTCGGGCGTGACGATGAACTTGACTTCATCCAGGCGTGCGCGGCCCTGGTGGGCCAGCTTGGCCGGGCCCCAGCTGTAGTCCTTGCGCGCCTTGAGCACCAGCTCCTTGCCCAGGGTCTCGCTGGCCACCACGAAGGGGCCCGAACCTATGATGCGCGTGGCATCGCCAAGCTCCTCGAATGGACGATCCAGCGTGGCCGGCGAGACCAGGCCCGAGCCGATCACCGAAGTGCCCTGGAGAAAGCCCGGCGAGGGTTTCTTGAAGAAGAATTTCACGGTCAGCGGATCGACGACTTCGCTGCGTTCGTAATTGTTGATGACCTCGGAAACCGGCTGCTTGAGCGCCTTGTTGCCCAGGCCATAGGTGTCGAAGTTGCGCGCCACGGCGGCCGCGTCCAGCGGCGATCCGTCCGAGAAGCTCACGCCGGAGCGCAGCTTGAAGCTGTACTCGGTGGCATCGGCGTTCACGGTCCAGGACTCGGCGATCCAGGGCTGGATCTCCAGTGTCTCGGGGTCCTGATAGGTCAGCTTGTCCGTGATCTGGTTGAGCACACCGCCGTTGGGATAGAAGCCCCCGGCAGGCGGATAGAGATTGGTGTGTGCCTGCTGTTCGAGGTAGACCAGGGTGCCACCCTGGACCGGTTCCGCCGAGGCGCCGGCCTGGGCCGTGCCGGATTGCCTGGAGCAGCCGGCCAGCAGCATGCCGCCCGTCAGTACCGCCACTGCGGCCCATAGGGCTCGGCGTTGGGCCGGCTTGTGCACCGGCTGTTTTATCGATGGATCCGTCTGCGAAGGGAAAAACACGTTCATACCTCGTCGCCACATGGCGCTGAAAACTCAGGTTCCGGACGCATCGCCGCAGCGACCGACCGGATTCATGGTTCTCATGCTATTGACGCCAAATATTTGTGCTCATATATTGAGTAGCATCGTTATGCGAAAAACAACTAAGCAGCGTGAGCCTGCATATTTGCTGCGCGCATAAGCGCAGACGAATTCCTTTGTTGGCCCGACGCGCCGCTCTCACAACAATGGCCTGGCATTCCTTTATCGAAGGCCCGCTCATGAGTCATCTCAACGAATATCTTTCCGAAAAACGCGCCGCCGTGCTGGCACGCAGCGCCGCCATTGCGGCGGGCACGGCCCAGGCCGCCAGACTCAAGGCCAGCGTGCGTGCCGAGGGGCGCAGCGGTGTGCGCCGTCTGCGCATCCGCGAACACCAGGTCATCAGCGACAGCCCGCCCGATTTCGCAGGCTACAACCTGGGCCCCAGCTCGCCCGAGCTGCAACTGGGCGTGCTGGGCACCTGCGTGACCCATATCTTTCTGATCCAGGCGGCCGAGCGCCAGGTGCCGCTGGAGAGCCTGGAGGTCGAGGTCACGGGCATCATCGACCCGCGCGGCGGCAAGCCCGGCCACGAAGCGACGCCGATCTGGCCGCACGATATCGGTTACACCGTGCATATCGATTCGCCGGCCAGCCGCGCCGAGATCGATGCGCTGTTCGAGGCCGTGGAGCGAACCTGCCCCATCCTCAACCTGCTGCGCAGCCCCCAGTCCATCCGCGCCGAAGTGCGCCATACCGACTCCAGCGCGCCCGAGCGCCTGGCGGCCTGATAACCTTTAGAAAGACTTTTGCATGAGCCTGCCACTCGACCATATCGTCATCGCGGTCCAGGACCTGGAGCGCACGATTGCCGACTATCAGTCCCTGGGTTTCAACGTGCTGCGCGGCGGCGAGCACCCAGGCCGCTCCACGCACAACGCCCTGGTGGTCTTTGCTGACGGCGTCTATTTCGAGCTCATTGCCTGGCGTGCGCCAGCGCCCGAGGAGCGCTGGTGGCAGCAGCTGCAGCAGCACGGCGAGGGGCTGGTCGACTTCGCCCTGCTGCCGTCCGAGACCGGCGCCGTGGTGGCAGCGGCCCAGGCGCGCGGCCTTGGCTATGAAGCCCCTTATGAAGGCGGACGTCTGCGTCCCGACGGAGAGCAGCTGCGCTGGCGCAATGCACGCGCCCACAGCCAGGATCTTCCGTTTCTGTGCGGCGACCTGACGCCGCGAGTCTTGCGCGTGCCCGAAGGCCAGTCCCGCGTGCATCCCAATGGCGTGACCGGCGTGGCCCGTCTGGAGGTGGCGGTGCAGGACCTGCAGGCCAGTCTGGCGCGCTGGCGGGCATTGCTCGGCGATGCAGTGAGCGTCGGCCCGCTGCGGGTCTCGGCCGACGACAGCACGCAGCAGGTGTCGCTGGGTCTGGGCACCACCGAGCTGGTGCTGGCCGCACCCATGCGGGCTGCGGGCCCCCTGGCCCAAAGACTGGCCACGCGCGGTGAAGGCCCTTATGCGGTCGTGCTGTCAGTGCCGCAGCAGGCAGCAGCAGAGGGGCTGGACGAAGTGGCCACCCATGGGGTGCGCATTGAACTGGCACCGCATTCCGGGATCGAGGTGGAAACCGCCGCCGCCTAGGTCCAATAACAGGGGCGCTAGAATAGCGCCCCCGCTGACACCCATGCCCACTCCAGTGGGCGTTTTCGTTGCGGCCGCGTCAGCCTTTGCGGGCCGGCGTGGTGCAGCGCCGCCTTTCATGATCACAGCTCTCACGCCTGCCACTCTGGGCATCGATTTCGGAACCTCCAACTCTGCTGCCGCCTATCGCCTGCCTGGCAAGACCGCCAGTCTGCTGCCGCTGGAAGGCGCTGCCACCGGCATGCCCACGGCACTGTTCTTCAATACCGAAGAGCACAGCACGCATTTCGGCCGCGATGCCATGCAGCAGTACCTGGCGGGTGAGGAAGGGCGTCTGATGCGTTCCCTCAAAAGCCTGCTGGGCAGCAGCCTGCTGCTGGAAAAGACTGCGGTGCACGAGCAGCTCGTCAGCTACCAGGACATCATCGCGATCTTTCTCAAGCGCGTGGCCGATCAGGCGCGCCGGGCGCTGGACGGTCGTCTGCCGGAGCGTGTGGTGCTGGGGCGTCCCGTGCATTTTGTCGACGAGCACCCGGAGCGAGACCGCCAGGCGCAGGATGCCCTGGCCGCTGCGGCGCGCGCTGCCGGCCTGGGTGAAGTCAGCTTTCAGCTGGAGCCGATTGCGGCGGCACTGGACTACGAGCAGCGCCTGGGTGAGGAACAGCTGGTGCTGGTGGTCGATATCGGTGGCGGCACCTCGGACTTCACAGTGGTGCGTCTCGGCCCGCAACAGGCCGGGCATGTCGACCGTACCCAGGACATTCTGGCCACCACCGGCGTGCATATCGGGGGCACGGATTTCGACCATCGCCTCAATGTGGCCCAGGTCATGCCGCTGCTGGGCTACAAGCACATCGGCCCCAGCGGGCGCGAGGTGCCCAGCAGCGTGTTCTTCGATCTCTCCACCTGGCATCTGATCCAGTGGCTGTACACGGCCAAGGCCCTGGCTTCGGCGCGCGGCCTCAAGAGCGATTACAGCGATCAGCAACTGCACCAGCGCCTGATGAAGGTACTGGACTGGCGCGAAGGCCATAGGCTGGCCGATGCGGTGGAGCAGGCCAAGATTGCGGCTTCGCAAAGCCATGCGGCCTCGGCCATTGCGCTGGACTGGCTGGAGCAGGACCTGCCAGCGGCCATCTCCCCGGAGGTTCTGCAGGAGCAGTTGCAGGGCTTGCTGCTGCAGGTGGTCGAATGCGCGCAGGACTGTGTGCGCCAGGCCGGCGTGGCGGCACCAGACGCCATCTATCTGACCGGCGGCTCGTCGGCCCTGCGTACCCTGCGCGATGCGCTGCGCGTCGCTTTCCCCGATGTGCCGCAGGTCGAAGGCGACCTGTTTGGTGGTGTGGCAACCGGTCTGGCCTACGCCTGAGCCTGAAGCCCCCTGAGCCGCTACGGACGACACCTGTTCTGCGGGGCGGCCCTTGCCAGGCGTCTCTGGTTGGTGCCGCGCCCGGTTGACGCGCTTATTCTTCTTCGGCAGCCCGCTTGAGCTCCAGCGCCCGGTCGTAGAGCGTGTTGCGGCTGGCTCCCGTGATTTCGGCGGCCAGTTTCACGGCCGTCCTGGTCGGTAACTCGGCCAGCAGCAGCTTGAGCACGCGCTCGGCCTCGCCCGACTCCTGTTGCACCGTCACAGGGTGCAGCACGATGGCGAACTCGCCCTTGACGCGCTGCGGCGAGGCCTGCAGCCAGGCTGCCAGCTCGTGGGCCGGCATGCTGGCGATGTCTTCAAACTGTTTGGTGATCTCGCGCGCGAGCGTGACGCGACGCTCGCCCAGCAGGGCCAGGGCCTGGGCCAGCTCGATGATGCGATGCGGCGCCTCCAGCAGCACGGTGCAACGCGGCTGGTCAGCCAGCTTCTGCACGGCAGCCAGCCGTTCGGCATTCTTGGTGGGCAGGAAGCCGGCAAACACAAAACCGCTTTCGCCCTGTGGCGGCGTGACGGCACCGGCCACGCTGATGGCCGATGTCACACTGCTGGCTCCGGGTAGAGGAATGCTGCGCAGACCAACGGCCTGCAGCGCCGCGCACAGGCGCGCGCCCGGGTCGCTGACGCCGGGCGTTCCTGCATCGCTGACATAGGCGATGCGCTGACCTTGCTGCAGGCGCTCGATCACCTGTTGTGCGGCTTCTGCCTCGTTGTGCTGATGCACGGCCAGCAGCTGGCTGCCGGGGCGGTCCAGCCCGTAGCTGCGCAGCATGCCCTGGGTGTGGCGCGTGTCTTCGCAGGCGATGCAGTCCACGATCTGCAGCACATGCAGCGAGCGCAGGCTGATGTCGGCCAGATTGCCGATCGGCGTCGCCACCACATACAGGGCTCCCTGCGGATAATGCTGGGAAGCGGCCGCGTCATGTGCGGCAGTCAGTGCAGAGGCGAAAGAGGTAGTCAATGGATTTCCTTGGAAAGCGGCCCAAGCCGGCGCAAAGCACAACCGCACGTGGGCAGCAGGCCGAGGATGCCGCGTTGGCCCATTTGCAGACGCGGGGCCTGAAGCTTGTCGAGCGCAATTATCGGACGCCGGGCCGTGGTGGCGGCGAAATCGATTTGATCCTGCGTGACCGCGACGGGTCTTTGGTGTTCGTCGAAGTCCGCAGCCGCAACACCGAGCGCTTCGGCGGTGCCGGCGGCAGCATCGGCCGCCTCAAGCAGCAGCGCATCGTGCTGGCCGCCAGATACTATCTGATGAGGCTTGCGGCAGCGCCGCCATGCCGCTTTGATGTGGTGCTGGTCGACAGCTCCGGGACCCAGATGCACATCGAGTGGCTCCAAGCGGCATTCGAGGCGCTTTAGTCGCCGCGTCATAGTTGTGCGCAACACTGATGCGCAAATAACGGTTTGCTACCAAAGAGATAACAGGTGGCGGGTATCATCGGGCCTCCATGCTAGAGCAACGAATTCAACAGCATTTCATCGACAGTGCCGACCTGAAGTACCAGGCCGCCCAGGCGCTGAGCCAACCTATTGCTTCCGCCGTACAGGCCATGCTGGCCTGCGTGACGGGCGGCGGCAAGGTGCTGGCCTGCGGTACGGGTGTTTCGGCCAGCGATGCCCAGTTATTTGCCTCCCTGTGCGTGACAGGGTTCGAGCGCGATCGTCCCGAGCTGGCGGCCGTGGCCCTGACTTCCGATGGCGGCCTGCTGGGCAGCGTGGGAGCCACGGGCTCGGGCGGCAATGCCAGCCAGTATCTGGCGCGTCAGGTGCGGGCGCTGGGGCAGCCCGGCGACCTGCTGCTGCTTATGTCGGTGACCGGCAACGACACGGCCGTGCTGGAGGCCCTGGAAGCCGCCCACGAGCGCGACATGATGGCCGTGGTGTTGACAGGCCGCACCGGCGGCAATCTGGCCACCGCCGTGCGCGAGACCGATGTGCTGATCTGCGTTCCCCACGACCGTGCGGCGCGTGTGCGCGAAACCCATACCTTGATCCTGCACTGTCTGGCCGATGGTGTGGACTCTCAACTGCTTGGTGACCAGGAGATGCCTTTATGAAGTTGAAGTGGACCCGTGTTGCATGTGCGGCCCTGACCGTCGCCGCTCTGGGCGGTGCCTTGAGCGGTTGCGTGGCTCTGGTGGGTGGCGGTGCCGCTGTGGCCGGTATGTCGGCGGTGGACAGGCGCACCACCGGCACTCAGGTTGAGGACCAGGGCATAGAGCTGCGTGCAGGCAATCGCATCAGCGAGGTGATGGGCGACAAGGCCCGCGTCAGCGCCACCAGCTACAACCGTGTAGTGCTGCTGACCGGCCAGGCAGGCAATGCGACGGACAAGGCGACCATCGAGAAGCTGGTGCGCGAACAATCCACGGTACGCCAGGTCTATAACGAGATCGAGGTCGCGCCTTTCACGGCCACTCTGGGTCAGCGCTCCCAGGATTCTCTGATCACGACCAAGGTCAAGGCCAGTCTGGTCAACGCCAAGGACATTTCATCCTCGGCCATCAAGGTCGTGACCGAGAACAACGTGGTCTATCTGATGGGCATAGTCACGCCGCGCGAATCCAAGCGGGCTGCCGAGATTGCCCGTGGCGTCAACGATGTAAGCAAGGTTGTGCGCCTGTTCGAGGTCATCTCCGAAGATGAACTGGCTGCAGCAACATCCAAGGCCGCCCCTGTGGTCGAGGATCGCTCCAGCATGAACTGAGGCGAACTGACGGTCAAAAAAGCCGGACTCGAGTCCGGCTTTTTTCATGGCGCAGCGGCTCAGCGCAAGCGCTGGATCAGGCTGGAGGTATCCCAGCGATTGCCACCCATGGCCTGTACATCGGCATAGAACTGGTCCACCAGCGCGGTGACGGGAAGGCGTGCGCCATTGCGCTGGGCCTCGGCCAGCACCAGCCCCAGATCCTTGCGCATCCAGTCCACGGCAAAGCCGAAGTCGAACTTGCCCACGGCCATGGTCTTGCCGCGATTGTCCATCTGCCAGCTCTGGGCGGCCCCCTTGCCGATCACATCGAGGACCTTCTCCACATCCAGTTCGGCACGCAGGCCAAAGGCAATGGCTTCGGACAGTCCCTGGACCAGGCCCGCAATGCAGATCTGATTGACCATCTTGGTCAGCTGCCCGTTGCCGCATGCTCCCATATAGGTAAAGGCGCGCGAGAAGGCGTCAGCCACCGGGGCAACCTGGTCAAATACATCCTGATCGCCGCCGCACATGACGGTGAGCTGGCCGTTGACTGCTCCGGCCTGGCCGCCCGATACCGGGGCATCGATAAAGTGCAGGCCGCGTTTGCGTGCTTCGGCATACAGCTCGCGTGCCACCTGGGCCGAGGCCGTGGTGTGATCGACAAAGACGGCGCCAGGCTCCATGCCCGCAAAGGCGCCGTCGTCGCCCAGCACAATGGAGCGCAGGTCGTCATCGTTGCCCACGCAGGAGAAGACCATGCGTGCGCCCTTGACGGCTTCACGGGGCGTGGTCGCATGGCTGCCGCCGGGGAATTCCTCGGTCCAGGCCTCGGCCTTGGCCGCCGTGCGGTTGTAGACCGTGACCTGATGGCCCGCCGCAGCCAGGTGCCCGGCCATGGAATAGCCCATGACACCCAGGCCCAGAAAGGCCACAGGAGTGGAAGCGCAAGCAGCGTAGCTGCGGGAGGCGATGGTGGCTGTGCTCATGGAATCCTCTAAGACTTGGTGCGGAACAGTTCGATCATGGTAGCGCCGGAGTGCATGGCTCCGGTGGCGACGCATGGTAGCGGCTGCTTTCAAGAGCCTGGGTGGCACCGCATCCCTGCGGTGTCCCGGGGCAGGGCGTATCAGCGCCTTTGAGGGCTTAAACGATAGTCAGATGCTCGGTGCCGGCCGCCAGGTCCAGAGTCCGGGCACGCTGGCTGTTGAGCTTGATCTGCAGACGCAGGTCGTTGACCGAGTCTGCATTGCGCAGCGCATCTTCGTAGGTGATGAGATTGGATTCGAACAGGTCGAACAGCGCCTGGTCAAAGGTCTGCATGCCGATATTGCGGCTTTTCTTCATGATCTCCTTGATCTCGACGACCTCGCCCTTGAAGATCAGGTCGGCGATCAGCGGCGAGTTGAGCATCACCTCGATGGCGGCTACACGGCCCTTGCTGTCCTGCTTGGGGATCAGGCGCTGGGAAATGATGGCCCGCAGATTCAGCGACACATCCATCAGCAGCTGAGGACGGCGCTCTTCGGGGAAGAAGTTGACGATGCGATCCAGCGCCTGGTTGGCACTGTTGGCGTGCAGCGTGGCCAGGCAAAGGTGGCCGGTTTCAGAGAACGCAATCGCGTGCTCCATGGTTTCGCGGTCACGGATTTCGCCCATCAGAATCACATCGGGCGCTTGGCGCAGCGTGTTCTTGAGCGCGGCCTCCCAGCTTTCCGTATCCAGCCCCACCTCGCGTTGCGTGACCACGCAGTTCTTGTGCGGATGCACGAATTCCACCGGGTCTTCCACCGTGATGATGTGGCCGAAGGAGTTCTCGTTGCGCCAGTCCACCATGGCGGCCAGCGTGGTGGACTTGCCCGAGCCCGTCGCGCCCACCAGGATGCACAGGCCGCGCTTGGTCATGGTCACTTCCTTGAGCACCTGTGGGACGCCCAGGCCGTCAATCGTGGGCAGGGTGGTGGGAATGGTACGCAGCACCATGCCGACCTTGCCCTGCTGCATGAAGGCATTGACACGGAAGCGCCCCACGCCTGCCGGCGAGATGGCGAAGTTGCACTCCTTGGTGTGCTCGAAGTCCGCCACCTGCCTGTCGTTCATGATGGAACGCGCCAGGGCCAGCGTATGCAGCTGGCTCAGCGGCTGGGGCGAGACCTTGGTGACCTTGCCGTCAATCTTGATGGCTGGCGGAAACTCTGCAGTGATGAACAGGTCGCTGCCGTTGCGGCTGACCATGAGCTTGAGCAGATCGTTGATGAATTTACTGGCCTGATCGCGTTCCATGATCGTTCCTTGAGGCAGCGTCAAAATTGGCAGAGCCCAAGTGAGAGACGCCGAGCAAGAGCCGCCTCGCGGCGAGGGCGTCGTCCCCCTGGGGGGAAGCGGCAAAGCCGCTCAGGGGGGAGGCATCATCCCGGAAAATTCTCGGGAATCTTCGCCTTGCTGCGCGCTTCGGCCGGGCTGATGAGGTTGCGGCGCACCAGATCGGTCAGGTTCTGGTCCAGGGTCTGCATGCCCATGTTCTGGCTGGTCTGGATGGTGGAGTACATCTGTGCCACCTTGGCCTCGCGGATCAGATTGCGGATGGCGGGCGTGCCCAGCATGATCTCGTGTGCGGCCACACGGCCCTGACCGTCCTTGGTCTTGCACAGCGTCTGCGAGATCACGGCCTGCAGTGACTCGGAGAGCATGGCGCGCACCATTTCCTTTTCCTCGGCCGGGAACACGTCGATGATACGGTCGATGGTCTTGGCCGCCGACGAGGTGTGCAGCGTGCCGAACACCAGGTGACCGGTTTCGGCCGCCGTCATGGCCAGGCGGATGGTTTCCAGGTCCCGCATTTCGCCGACCAGAATCGCGTCCGGATCTTCACGCAGCGCGGATTTCAGCGCTGCCGCGAACGACAGCGTCATGGGGCCGACTTCGCGCTGGTTGATCAGGCATTTCTTGGACTCGTGCACGAATTCGATGGGATCTTCCACCGTCAGGATGTGGCCGTACTCGGTCTCGTTGAGGTAGTTGACCATGGCCGCCAGCGTGGTGGACTTGCCCGAGCCCGTGGGGCCGGTCACCAGCACCAGGCCGCGCGGCTTCAGGGCCAGGTCGGAGAAGATCTTGGGGGCGTTGAGCTGTTCCAGCGTCAGGATCTTGCTGGGAATGGTACGGAACACGGCCGCCGCGCCGCGGTTCTGGTTGAAGGCATTGACACGAAAACGGGCCAGGCCTTCAATCTCGAACGAAAAGTCCACTTCCAGAAACTCTTCGTACTGCTTGCGCTGGGCATCGCTCATGATGTCGTAGACCATGGCGTGCACGGTCTTGTGGTCCAGCGGATCGATGTTGATGCGACGCACATCGCCGTGGACGCGAATCATGGGGGGCAGGCCTGCCGACAAATGCAAGTCCGAAGCCTTGTTCTTGACACTGAATGCCAGCAATTGCGTGATATCCACGGAGATCCCTCTCTGGTTTGATACTCTGGCGCCAATTATGACGACGATTGAAAACAATCTGGGGCAGATTCATGCCCGCATCGCAGCCGCTTGCGCCAGTGCAAGCCGGCCCGTGACATCGGTGCAACTGCTGGCCGTCTCCAAGACATTTGGCGCGGATGCGGTGCGCGAGGCGGTGCTGGCCGGCCAGCGCAGCTTTGGCGAGAACTATATCCAGGAGGCCGTGGAGAAGATCGCCGCAGTGCGCGCCATGCAGCTGGCGGGCGGCGAGGCGCTGCAATGGCATTGCATAGGCCCCATCCAGAGCAACAAGACGCGGCTGGTGGCCGAGAATTTCGACTGGGCCCAGACCGTGGACCGGCTCAAGATCGCCGAGCGCCTTTCGGCCCAGCGCCCCCTGGGCATGGCACGGCTCAATGTCTGCATCCAGGTCAATGTGGATGGCGGCGCCACCAAGTCCGGCGTCGTGGCCGAGCATGCCCTGGAGCTGGCCGAAGCCATGGTGAAACTGCCCAATCTGCAGCTGCGCGGCATCATGAGCATTCCCGACGATACTCCTGATTTCGAAGCGCAATGCGCAGTCCATAAAAGGGCTGCATCGATTTTTGATGCCATAAAGTGCAGCGGACTCGCGGGGCTGGAGCATTTCGACACGCTGTCCATGGGCATGACCGGCGATCTGGAAGCCGCCGTGGCGGCTGGCAGCACCATGGTGCGGGTGGGCAGCGGGATATTTGGAAGGCGTACCTACGGTACGCCCACCCCCTGAGCCGCGTAGCGGCTTCCCCCTCTCTCTTCGGGAGGGAGGACGACAGCCTCGCTGCGAGGCGGCTCTTGCTCGCTGTCTCTGGCTTGGTGCGCGCCGGTTTCAAGCTTCAGTTGCTGTGTTGCAGTCTTTTGCTCAAGGTCGCTTCATCTGGCATTCGGTCGGTAGGTCAAGCTGCTGGGCGGAATAGACAGCGTCGGTTCTGAAACCGTAGTTCGTGCCTTCCCAGCCGGTTTTGACCAGCTTGCCATCCACGGGGGCGATGGTATTGACGACCTGGGGCAGCAGCAACTGGTGGTCCTTGCCGCGCATCCTGACGGGGCCGAAGATGGTGTCCATCGGCATGTCTTCGAGGGCCTTGGCAATTTTCACAGGCTCGGTGGACTGGGCCTTGGCCATGGCAGCTGCCAGCATGCGCGGCACCAGGTCCATGCGCGGGGCCAGAAAGTCCTGGCTCATCCTGGTCTTGTACTCCCTGGCCCGGGCGTCGGCCTGGGCACGGTCGGCCATGCCGGGGTGCCATTCCGCGACCCAGGTCACCTGGCCGATCCTGGCCTGGGAAATGGAGGTCACGGTGCCCGGAAAGCCGCCTGCGCTGTGGTTGAAGTAGCGCAGGTCGTAGCCCGAATCTCCGGCGGACTTGAGCAGCAGGGCCAGATCCTGGCCCCAGTTGCCGGTGATGACTGAATCGGTTCCGGCTTCCTTGATCTTGGCCACATAGGGCGCAAAGTCCTTGATGCGACCCATGGGGTGCAGGGTCTCGCCCACGAACTGTACGTCTGGTCTTGCCTTGCCGACCATGCTGCGACCGAAGCTGGCCCATTGCTTGCCGTGGGCGTAGTCCTGGTTGAGCAGAAAGACCTTGCGGATCTCGGGCTGGGTCCTGATGTAGTTGGCAATGGCCTGCATGCGCATGGCCGTGTTGGCATCGAACATGAAATGCCAGAAGCTGCAGGACTTGCCGGTCAGCTCGGGATCGATGGAGCTGTGGTTGAGTATCAGCACCTCCTTGCCCGGATTGCGCTGGTTGTAGCGCGCTGCCGCCTGCACCAGCGCCGTGACCACCGATGAGCCCGAGCCCCCCGTCACCACCACGCGTGCACCCTGGTCGATGGCGGCCTGCAGCGCGCTCTGGCTTTCCTGGGCCGAGAGCTTGCTGTCGAACTGCAGCAGCTGGAACCTGGCGCCGTTGTAGAGGCCGCCCTTGGCATTCACATCATCGACGGCATAGAGCACATGGTTGCGCATGACTTCGCCCACATTGGCGAAGGGGCCGGAGAGCGGGTCGATGAACGCGATCTTGAACGGCTCTGCCGTCTGGGCGGATACGGTGCCGGCACACAAGCTGGCAGCCAGCGCAAGGGCTGGGAAGCGAATGGACATGGTCTTGTCTCCAGGGAGTTGGAATGGCGCCTTTGCCTGCGGGGCACTCAGCTGGCGCTGGGGCTGGTGGAGGAAGCGCTCTTGCGGCGCCTGGGGGGCGAAGGGTTCTGTGGTGCCGGCGCCGGCGCGGCCCTGGTCGCGCGTTTGCGAGCAGGAGCCGCGGCAGTGCGCAGGCCCAGCACCCGCGAGGCCAGGTCGGTGAGCTCGACCACCATCTCGGCCGGGCCCAGCTTGCCGCCAGGCTGATACCAGTTGTAGAGGAAGCCGGGCAGGCTGCAGGCTGCCTGGGCGGTGATGCGGGTGTCGCGGAAATCGAAATGCCCGCTGGCGCGGCCTTCGTCGAGCAGGGCGCAGAACTGCTTGTAGAACTGCTGGGCCACATTGCGCGAAGCCTTGAGATAGGCGGGGCTGAACGCCTGCGGTTCGCGGTAGGGGAAGAAGCCCGCAGGGTAGTGCGCAATGGTGGCGGCGATCAGTCGCTGCAGGCCGTCGATGGCTTTTTCATGGGCGGGCCTCGGGTCGTCGGCCGCAAAGTCCAGCACCGTGAAGCAGGCCTCGGTCGGCGCCCAGCACAGGGTCTCGAAGATCTCCTGCTTGTTGCGAAAGTAGTAGTAGACAAAGGGCTTGGTCACGCCCAGCGCCTGCACGATCTGCTCGATGGTGGTGTTGGCATAGCCATAGCGGTCGAACAGGGCTTCGGCAGCCTTGAGAATGCGCTCGCGCTTCTCGTCGGAGCCGGCAGTGGGCAGGCGCTGGCGACCGCGCGGCGCCACGGGCGCAGCCGGCTTTTTTTCGGTCTTTCTGGACGTGGCGGGCATGAGGGTTTGCGTGTGTCGCATTCGTTATACCAATGGGTAGCATTGTTCTACCGACAGGTATACATTGACAAGACGCCGAGCAGCTGATTGCCCTAAGGCAATCCCTGAGAAAGCTCTAAGAACGTCGACACGTTCTTAAGTGGCGCCGTTGCCCGGTCTTCACGAGACACCCAGGAGACAACCATGGCTGAATCCGAGATCCTCATACCCCTGCATGAGGCCTTGCGCCGCAACGCGCGCCGGCATCCCGAGCGCGATGCCTATATCTGGTACGGACAGCACATCAGCTGGCGCCAGGTGGATGAGGCCAGCGATGCCGTGGCCGCGCATCTGCAGCAACTGGGCGTGAAGCAGGGCGAGCCCGTCGCCCTGTTCATGAACAACTGTCCGCAGTACATCGTCGCGCATTACGCGGTGCAGAAGATCGGCGCCATCGTCTGCCCCTGCGGGCCGCTGAACAAGGAGCATGAACTCGAATATCAGCTCAACGATCTGCAGGCCAGGGTCATCATCGCAGCCGATGTGCTGCTGCCCGTGGTCGACAAGGTGCGCGGCAGCACCGCGCTGCTGCATGTGCTGGCCGTGCGCTACGGCGACTGGCTGCCCGCCAGAGCCACGCTGCCCCTGCCTGCCGAACTGCAGGCCCCCGTGCAGCCGCTGCCTGCCGATGTGACGTCGTTCTGGGATCTCATGCACAGCGGTGCCAGGCCTTCCCATGTCGAGGTGGACATGGACGAGGTGGCGCTGATGACCTATACCTCGGGCACCACGGGCCTGCCCAAGGGCGCCATGCTGAGCTTTGGCGCGGCCGCCTACAAGACCGCCGGCGCGTCCCGGGTGACCGGGGTCAGCGCCGAGGATGTCCTGCTGGCTGTGGCCCCGCTCTATCACATCGCCGGCATGTCCATGGGCGTGAACATGCCCGTGCATTCGGGGGCGCCCTGCGTGCTGCTGCATCGCTTCGATCCGCTGGCCGTGGCGCAGGCGCTGGAGCGGTACCGCGTCAGCTGGTGGTACAGCATTGCACCCATGAATGTGGCGCTGATGCAGGTGCCCGGCGTGGAGAAGATGGACTTCAGCGCACTGCGCCGCAACACCGTCACCAGCTTCGGCATCACCTATACCGAGGATCTGGCGCAGCAATGGCGCCGGTTCGCACCCAATGCCATCTCCAGCGAGGCGGCCTACGGCCTGTCCGAAACCCACACCATGGATACCTTCATGCCCGGCGATGCCATCCGCTGGGGCACCCATGGCAAGCCCGCGCCGGGCAACGAGATCCGGGTGATAGATCCGGAGACCGGCGCGCCGCTGGCAGCAGGCGAGGTGGGCGAGATCATCATTCGCGGCCCGGGCAATTTCAAGGGTTACTGGAACAAGCCCGAGGCCACGGCCAGGACGCTCAAGAACGGCTGGGTGCATACCGGCGACATGGGCAAGTTCGATGCCGACGGCTATCTGACCTTCATCGGCCGCTTCAAGGAAATGATCAAGGTCTCGGGCTACAGCGTGTTCCCCGAGGAGGTGGAGACCATTTTGATCAAGCATCCGGCCATCGCCCAGGCGGCCGTGATCGGCGTTGCCGACGCCCAGAAAGGCGAGGTCGTGCGCGCCTTCATCGTGCGCAAGCCGGGGCAAAGCCTGGAGGCGGACGGGCTGCTGGCCTGGAGCAAGGAAAACATGGCCAGCTACAAGGCCCCGCGCGAGGTGCGCTTCATCGATGCCTTGCCGGCCACAGGTGCAGGGAAGGTATTGCGCAGATTGCTCAGAGACATTCCCTGAATCTTTGCGCCAGAAGTGGGTGAAACCCTTGGTTGGTGAGTGCCAGAAGCTATTCAAACGAGAGTCCTATGTTCAAGAAAGTCCTGATCGCCAACCGCGGTGAAATCGCCCTGCGCATCATCCGAGCGCTGCAGGAGCTGGGCATTGCCAGCCTGGCGGTGTACGCCGCCGATGATGCACAGGCCCCGCATGTGCAGGCCGCAGACGAGGCGCAGGCACTGGGAGCCAGCGGCCCGGCAGCCTATCTCGATGGCGCACATCTGCTGCGTATCGCGCAGCAGCATGGCTGTGACGCGCTGCACCCGGGCTATGGCTTTCTCAGCGAGAACGCGGACTTTGCGCGCGCCTGTGCGTCAGCCGGACTGCGGTTTATCGGCCCGACGCCCGAGCAGCTGGCGCTGCTTGGCGACAAGGCCAGAGCCCGTGCGCTGGCGCAGCAATGTGGCGTGCCCCTGATGCCCGGCAGCACCGAGGCCGTGACGCTGGAGCAGGCCCAGCAGTTTTTTGCGCGCCAGCAGGCCGACGGTGCCAGCGGCATCATGATCAAGGCCATCGGCGGTGGCGGCGGGCGCGGCATGCGTGCGGTCACCGGGGCCGACGAGGTGGCGGCTGCCTACCAGCGCTGCCGCAGCGAGGCGCAGGCAGCCTTCGGCGTGGACGGTGTCTATGTCGAGCGGCTGATGAGCGGGGCGCGCCATATCGAGATTCAGGTGCTGGGCGACAGCAGCGAATGGCCCATGGCGCTGGGCGAGCGCGAATGCACGCTGCAGCGGCGCTTCCAGAAGCTGGTGGAGATTGCGCCCAGCCCCAGCCTGACGCAGCCGCTGCGCGAGCGAATCACCGAGGATGCACTGCGCATGGCGGCCAGGCTGCGCTACGAAAGCCTGGGTACGTTCGAGTTTCTGGTCGATCTGCAGTCCGAGTCCCTGCCCTATGTCTTCATCGAGGCCAACCCGCGCCTGCAGGTGGAGCACACCATTACCGAAGAGGTCTTCGGCGTCGACCTGGTGCAGGCCCAGGTCCGCATTGCGGCCGGCGAGCATTTCGCCGATCTGGGCCTGAACGTGAATGCCCCGCCCCGGCCGCGCGGCTATGCCATGCAGTGGCGCATCAATGCCGAAACCCTGGATGCCCAGGGCCACTCCCACCCCGGCAGCGGCCGCATTGCCGAGCTGCATTGGCCGCAAGGTCCAGGCATACGCCTGGACAGCCATGCGCAGCAGGGTGCCAGTCCGTCGCCCCACTACGACACCTTGCTGGCCAAGCTCGTCGTGCACAGCCACGCGCCGCGTTTCGAAGATGTGCTGCGCCGCTCCCGGCGCGCGCTGGCCGACTGCCGCATCACGGGCCTGGCCACCAACCTGCCGCTGCTGCAGGCCCTGGCCCTGCGGCCCGAGATGCTGGAGCAGACGGTGCACACGCGCTGGCTGGAAGAGGTCCTGCCGCAGTTGGTGGAGGCTGCGGAAAAGATAGCTTCAAGCGCAAGTCATTCAAAGAATTCAGATGCTTTTGCATCTGAAATCAATGTGCTTCAAGCGCAGCAAGCTCCTGAAAATGCTGTGCTGGCCCCCATGCCTGCCAGGGTCGTGCAATGGTCCGTGGCCGTGGGCGAGACGGTGGCCAAGGGCGCCGAGCTTGGCATTCTCGAAGCCATGAAGATGCAGCATGTGCTGCTGGCCCAGGCCGCAGGCAATGTCCTGCAACTGCTGGCAGTGCCCGGCAGCTATGTAGCGCAGGACCAGGCCTTGCTGGTGCTCGCGCCCGCACAGGGCGATGCGGCGCATGCCGAGGTGCAGGCGCAGCTGCAGGACCCTGACCACATCAGGGGCGATCTGCAGCGCGTCAGGGACCGCCATGGCTTCACGCTCGATGCAGCGCGGCCCGATGCCATGGCCAGGCGCCATGCCCAGGGCAGCCGCAGTGCGCGCGAGAACATTGCCGATCTCTGCGATGAAGGCAGCTTCATCGAATACGGAGCGCTGGCGATTGCCGCGCAGACACGCCGCCGCAGCCTCGACGATCTGGTGTCCAACACGCCGGCCGACGGCATGGTCACTGGCATGGGCTCCATCAATGCCGCGCAGTTCGGCGCGCAGCGGTCGCGTGCCGTGGTCATGTCCTATGACGCCACGGTGCTGGCAGGCACCCAGGGTGCGCGCAATCACGCCAAGACCGACCGCATGCTGGGCATCGCGCTGCAGCAGAAGCTGCCCGTGGTGCTGTTTGCCGAAGGTGGCGGCGGCCGGCCCGGCGATACCGACACGCCCGTGGTCGCGGGTCTGCATGTGCATACCTTCGCGGCCTATGCGGCGCTCTCGGGTCAGGTGCCCGTGGTGGGCATCACCCATGGCCGCTGCTTTGCGGGCAATGCCGCGTTGCTGGGTTGCAGCGATGTGATCATCGCAACGCGCAGCAGCAATATCGGCATGGGCGGACCGGCCATGATCGAGGGTGGCGGCCTGGGCGTCTTCAAACCCGAGGAAGTCGGCCCCGCCAGCGTGCAGCATGCCAACGGCGTGATCGACATCCTGGTCGACGACGAGGCCCAGGCCGTGGCTGCAGCCAGGCACTATCTGTCCTTCTTCCAGGGCCGCATCGACCAATGGTCCGAGCCCGATCAGCGCCTGCTGCGCCAGGTCGTGCCCGAGAACCGTCTGCGCGCCTACGACACCCGCGCCGCCATGACCGGGCTGGTGGACGAGGGCAGCCTGCTGATGCTGAGAAGCGGCTTCGGCGTCGGCATCCACACGGCGCTGGCGCGCATCGAGGGCCGGCCCGTGGGGCTGATGGCCAACAACCCGGGGCATCTGGGCGGTGCCATCGATGCTGACGCGGCCGACAAGGCGGCGCGCTTCATGCAGCTGTGCAATGCCCACGGCATCGCCATCGTCAGCCTGGTCGACACGCCCGGCTTCATGGTGGGGCCCGAGATCGAGAAAACCGCCCAGGTGCGCCATGTCAGCCGGCTGTTCGTCATGGCGGCCAAGCTGCGCGTCCCATACTTCAGCGTGGTGCTGCGCAAAGGCTATGGCCTGGGCGCCATGGGCATGACGGCGGGCAGCTTTCATGCGCCCATCTTCAATGTGGCCTGGCCCACGGGCGAGTTCGGCGCCATGGGTCTGGAAGGGGCGGTGCGGCTGGGCTTTCGCAAGGAGCTCGAAGCCCTGCCCGAGGGAGCGCAGCGCGATTCTCTGTTCGAGAAACTGCTGGCCCAGCAATACGCACATGGCGAGGCCATGCACATGGCGGCCACGCTGGAAGTCGATGCCGTCATCGACCCCGCGGAGACCCGTGCCTGGCTGGTGCGTGGCCTGGCCGGGGCGCGCCTGCGCGAGGGTGAAAGCCGCTTTGTGGACACATGGTAAACGCTGATGAAGGTATCAAGGTTTCAGCATCTAATCAGCTTCAATCTCCGATATACAAAGCGCTTGAAGCTCATGTTTTTGATATGAACTCCATACGCAAAACCATATTCCGGCTCATGCTAAGCTGAAAGTCTTGCACCAGCGCCCCGGCCGCCCAGTGGCTGCTTCGGGGTGTTTTTGACTGCTCAGTATTTGCGATTGGAGATATCCCATGCCTGGACTTTTGCCCGACGTCGATCCCGATGGCCTGCTCGAATTCTCGGTGGTCTACACCGATAGGGCGCTCAACCACATGTCCAAGAAGTTCGTGGGTGTGATGCAGGACATCCTGGGCATGCTCAAGGACGTCTATCACGCCCACACGGCCGTGCTGATTCCCGGCAGCGGCACTTTCGGCATGGAGGCCGTGGCGCGCCAGTTCGCCAACCGCGAGCGGGTGCTGATCGTGCGCAACGGCTGGTTCAGCTACCGCTGGACGCAGATCTTCGATGCCGATGCGGGCCTGGGCGGCGGCTCCGTGGTCTGCAAGGCGCGCAAGCAGGGCGAGGGCAGCCAGGACCCCTGGGCGCCATGCCCGGCAGCCGATGTGGCCGAGACCATTCGCGTGGAGCGCCCCAAGGTGGTGTTTGCCCCACATGTGGAGACGGCCAGCGGCATCATGCTGCCCGATGAATACCTGCGCACCGTCGCCGACGCTGCGCACGAGGTCGGCGCGCTGTTCGTGCTCGATTGCGTGGCCTCGGGCGCCATGTGGGTCGATATGGAGAAAACCGGCGTGGACGTGCTGATCTCGGCACCGCAAAAGGGCTGGAGCAGCTCGCCTTGCTGCGCCATGGTCATGCTCTCGGCGCGCGCCCGCGAGGCCATAGAGCACACGCAAAGCTCCAGCTTCTCCTGCGACCTGAAGAAGTGGATGCAGATTGCCGAGGGCTACGAAAAAGGGCAGCACGCCTATCACACCACCATGCCCACGGATGCGTTGCTGCGCCTGCGCGACGTGATGCTGGAGACGCGCGAGTACGGCTTTGCCAAGGTGCGCGAAGAGCAGATGGAGCTGGGGCGCAAGGTGCGCGAGCTGCTGCAGTCGCGCGGCTTTCCCAGCGTGGCCGCCGAGGGCTACAAGGCTCCCGGCGTGGTCGTCAGCTACACCACCGACCCGGAAATCCAGAGCGGCCGTGCCTTCCTCAAGGTGGGCCTGCAGACCGCCTCGGGCGTGCCGCTGCAATGCGATGAAGGCCCGGACTTCAAGACTTTCCGCATCGGCCTGTTCGGCCTGGACAAATGGCATGACTCGGATCGCTCCGTGGCGCATCTGTCCAAGGCGCTGGACGATATCGGCATTGCCCGGACCTGAGGTGGTGCGGCTGGCCGTATGGCTGTCGTGACATTTTTTCGACCCGACTTCGTACTAAAGTCGGGTTTTGTTCATTCAGCGCATCCGATATGAAAAAAGCAATCTCCATGATCGGTCTTGTATGGGTCATGGGTGCTGGCGCAGTGGTTCATGCTGCGCCGGTCACCACCGCCAGCGGGCTGATCTATGAAAGCCTGGTGGAAGGCACGGGCCTCAGCCCCAAGGCGACGGACACCGTCAAGGTGCATTACCGCGGTTACTTTCCGGATACCGGCAAGGAGTTTGACAGCTCCTATGCACGCAAGCAGCCCATCGAATTCCCGCTCGATGGCGTGATCCCTTGCTGGACCGAGGGCGTGCAGAAGATGAAGGTCGGCGGCAAGGCCAAGTTCACCTGCCCGCCAGCCATTGCCTACGGCACACGCGGCGCGGGCCGTGCCGTTCCCCCCAATGCCACACTGAACTTTGATGTGGAGCTGCTGGGCATCCAGGGCCGCTGATCAAGGCCTGTCGATCTCCAGCCGCTTGGCCAGGCGCTGCAGATTGGCACGATCGAGCTGCAGCTCGCGCGCTGCGGCGGCCCAGCTGCCCTGGTGGCGGGCCAGGCTGGAGCTGACCAGCTGGCGTTCATAGGCGCTGACGGCGGCGCGCAGGCCGGCCTCGGGCGCCACCGCCAGTGTGGCCGGCTCCATGGACGCTGGGGCCTGTGCGGCGGCTGGCGCCTCGGCCCGCTCCCAGAGATCGGCCAGTCCCAGCGTCACGATGCGCAGCCTGGCGCCGGCGCGGCTGGCGCTGCCGTCATTGCGGCTCAGGGCCCTGAGCACGGCGCGGCTGATGCAGTGCTCGAGCTCGCGCACATTGCCGCTCCAGCTGCGATTGAGCAAGGCCGCCTGTGCGGCCGCATCCAGGCGCAGGCCACCGAGCCTGAGCCTGGAGCGGTTCTCCTCGAGGAAATAGCCCGCCAGCTGCAGCACGTCGCTGTCGCGCTCGCGCAGCGGCGGCACATTGAGCGGATAGACATTGAGGCGGTGATAGAAGTCCGCGCGCATGCGCCCTGCGCCGACTTCTGCAGCCAGGTCGCGGTTGGTGGCAGCGATCACGCGCACATCCACATGATGCTCCCGGTCGGAGCCGAGGCGTTGCAGCTGGCCGCTTTGAAGCACGCGCAGCAGCTTGGCCTGCACGGGCAGCGAGAGTTCGCCGACCTCGTCCAGGAACAGCGTTCCCTGATGCGCCTGCTCGAACTTGCCGCTGCGCTCGCTCAGCGCTCCGGTGAAGGCTCCGCGCACATGGCCGAACAGCTCGCTCTCGACCAGGTTGTCGGGCAGGGCCGCGCAGTTGATGCTGATCATGGGCTTGCCGGCACGTCCCGACTGCGCATGCACGGCCTGGGCCACCAGTTCCTTGCCGGTGCCGGTTTCGCCGGTGATGAGCACGCAAAGATCGCTGGCTGCGACCAGGGCAATGTCTTTCTGCAGCTGCCGCATGACGGGGCTTGCACCCTGCAGTCCGCGCTCCTGCGGCGCGGCCGCTCTGGCAGTGCCGCTGGCGCTGCGCGCGAGCTGGGACAGCTGATGCACGCGCTCGGCCGTGGCCACGGTGGCTGCGGCCAGATTGCTGAAGGCCTGCAGCATGGCCAGCGCCGCGGGGTCGGCAAATCGGCCCGGCTCCAGTGCATCCAGTGTCAGCAGGCCCCAGGGCAGGCCGCCCAGTTGCAGCACGCAGCCCATGCAGTCATGCACATGCAGCTCGGTGATGGCCTGGCCTTTGTGCGCCACCAGCCCGTCATAGGGATCGGGCAGGGGGCTGTCGGGCTCGAAGCGCATGGCCTGGCCGGCCGCCAGCAACTGGGCAAAGCGTGGATGCTCGCCCAGGCGAAAGCGCCGGCCCAGCGTGTCCGGCATCAGGCCGTCGATCGCCATCGGGCGCAGCCATTCGCCTTCCAGCTTCAGCAGGGCGACGGCATCGGCGGGCAACAGGTTGCGCAGCGCGGCCAGCAGGCGGCGCAGGCGTTCGCGCTCGGGCAGGTCCTGGGCCAGATCGGCGATCAGCGGGCTGACAGCGTTGAGAATATGGGATGTTGTCATAACGACAGCGTTGGGTGTCAATAAGACATCAATTGAGCAATGTCATATTGACGCATATTTCTGCAAGCCATTGTTTTGCAGTGGTATTGAGGCTGGCACGCCGCTTGCACTGACTGGTACAAGCCTTGCAGCTGGCAAGGCAGCAACCAGGAGATTTGCATGCTTACCGAACGTCAACGCGAGATCGTCAAGGCCACCGTACCGCTGCTGGAAACCGGCGGCGAGGTCCTGATCACGCATTTCTACCAGACCATGCTGGGTGAGTATCCAGAGGTGCGCCCGCTGTTCAACCAGGCGCATCAGCAAAGCGGTGCCCAGCCGCGTGCTCTGGCGCACAGCGTGCTGATGTATGCCAAGAACATCGACCGCCTGGAAAACCTGGGCAATCTGCCCGCGCAAATCATCAACAAGCATGTGGCGCTGCAGGTGCAGGCAGAGCATTACCCCATCGTCGGTGCCTGCCTGCTGCGCGCCATTCGCGAGGTTCTGGGGGCGGAGATTGCTACGGATGAGGTGATCGCCGCCTGGGCCGCCGCCTATCAGCAGCTGGCTGATATCCTGATCGGTGCGGAGCGCGCGGTGTACGAGCAGACTGCGGCAGCCGAAGGCGGCTGGCGCGGTGCGCGTGCCTTCAAGCTGGTGCGCAAAGAGGCCGAAAGCGCCGAGATCACGTCCTTCTATCTGGAACCCGTGGATGGCGGCACGGTGATTGCCCATCAGCCAGGCCAGTACATCGGTCTGCGCGTGGTGGTCGACGGCCTGGAGCAGCGCCGCAACTACTCGCTGTCGGCGCCTGCCAACGGCAAGAGCTATCGCATCAGCGTCAAGCGCGAGGCCGGCGGCAAGGTCTCCAACCATCTGCACGACCAGCTGCATGTGGGCGATACGCTGGAGCTGTTCCCGCCCGCCGGCCATTTCACCTTGCAGGCCAATGCCAAGCCCCTGGTTCTGATCAGCGGTGGTGTGGGCATCACGCCCACGCTGCCCATGCTGCAGGCCGCGCTGCCCACGGGGCGCGAGATCACCTTCATCCACTGCGCGCGCGATCGCGGAGTGCATGCCTTCCGCGAGAAGATCGATGCGCTGGCCAACAGCCACGAGCAGCTCACGCGCCGCTATTGCTACGACCAGGCGGACGCGGGCGACGAGGTCGATGCCCAGGGCCTGCTGAGCACTGACCGACTGGCCCAGTGGCTGCCCGAGTCGCGCGATGCCGATGTCTACTTCCTGGGCCCGCGTGGCTTCATGCGCAGTGTCAAGCAGTCGCTGCGCGAACTGGGCGTGCCCGAGTCCCAGGTGCATTACGAGTTCTTCGGCCCGGCCGAAGCTCTGGCTTGACGTTATCGCACCCTCTGAGCGGTTTTGCCTAGGCGGCCCCACCGCTTCCCCCTCTCTCTACGCGCTGCGCGCTAGGGGAGGGGGACGACACCGTCGCTGGGGCAGCCCTCGCTGCGGGGCGGCGGGGCCGCCTAGGCCCTTGCTCGGTGTCCCTCGTTTTGGGCGCGCCGGTTTTGAGCGCTGTGATCTGCAAACCAATGGATGCTCATAAAAAAAGAGCTGCTAGCGCATGTTATTACTAGGACGTGTTGAGATTTAACGTGAATTGATCACAGCCGATGCCAGCGTGATGACAGCAGCGAAGCTGCTGTCTGTCTTGTCGCTGCGCATTGCAATGCGCTTGAACTCCTTGAGCTTGCAAAAGAAGTTCTCGATCAAGTGCCGCCACTTGTAGACCTCTATATCAATCTGCAAGGGCGCTCGACGATTGGCCTTTTGTGCAATCACCACTTGGCAACCCTGTGCCAGCAAGTGTTGCTTCAGCCAGTCTGCGTCAAACGCTTTGTCGGCCAGCAATGTCCGCAGGTCTATGCCTTCGAGCAGCTGTTCTACACCTTGAAGATCATGCCGTTGGCCTGGCAGCAACACAAATCGGATCAAGTTTCCAAGGGCATCCGTCAGCGCCAATATCTTGGTGGTCAAACCACCTCGACTGCGACCTATGGCCTGGCTCGCAGACCCCCTTTTGCACCCTGTCCATGCCTGTGCACTCGCACAATCGTTGCATCCACCATCACGTATTCCATGTCCGGTTGATCGCTGACCGCGTCAAACAGCTTTTGAAAGACATCAGCTTTGACCCAGTCGCGAAACCGTTTGAAGACGGTGTTCCACTTGCCAAATTCAGGCGGCAGATCTCGCCAAGGGCTACCTGTACGCGCAACCCAAAGCACTGCTTCCAAGAACAGTCGATTGTTGGAGCCACTGCGTCCTCGATCCCCAATCTTCCCTAGACACAATGGGCTCATACGAGCCCATTGTTCATCTGTCAAAACGTATCGCATCACAGCGCGATTGTGACGCCACCCCGGAAGGTAAAAATCAAATCTCAACAGACCCTAGGTTTCAGTACTTAAAGCATTTGAAATTCATGTAAATAAAGCGCAGGCAGCTCTCTCTATTGAGGCGGCGATTAGGCTCATTGCTCTTTGAACTGGGCGATTGCCCAGTGAGAGACATCGAGCAAGGGCCTGGGCGCAAAGCGCCTCAGGGAGTCAACGGTAGTACGCTTCGACCGTGCCCTTGAGCTTGATCAGCAGGGGCTTGCCCTTGCGATCCAGGGTCTTGCCGGCGGGCACCTTGACCCAGCCCTCGCTCACGCAGTATTCCTCGACGTCAAAGCGGTCCTTGCCATTGAAGCGGATGCCGATGTCGTGCTCGAACACGGCGGCCACATGGTGGGGGCTGCGAGGGTCAACGGACAGATGGTCGGGCAGTTCGGGGCGGGTGGCTTCGGTCATGTTTTTTCGAGAGTCAGGGAATACAAGAGCGCTATTTTCGGTGCAATTGCAAAAGCCTGCCTCCTGTTGTCGCAATGGCGCATGACAGGCAATGCGCCGTCATCAGTACCGCAGGCATAGGCGAGCCGGCCCGACTCGCCTATGCTTGCGCCATGCTCACCGAAGAACAACGCCTGTCCCTGCAGCGCGCCAAGCGGCTGCCGCTGATTTTGCTGCTGCTGGTGACAGCCGGCTTCATCGCCACGGCGCTGGCGGGCTCGCGCTGGGGACTGGAGGGGCAGGCCGTGCCGCTGTGGCTGGTGTGTCTGCGGGCCATCTGCGAGGCCGCCATGGTGGGGGCGCTGGCCGACTGGTTTGCGGTCTCGGCGCTGTTTCGCCATATTCCGCTGCCGCTGGTGGGGCGGCACACGGCCATCATCCCGCGCAACAAGGATCGCATAGGGCGCAACCTGGCCACTTTCGTGCGCGACAAGTTTCTCGACGCGCCCTCGCTGGTGGCGCTGATCGAGCGCAACAACCCGGCCCAGGCGCTGGCCGACTGGCTGACGGCTGCCGCCAACAGCCAGTTGCTGGGCCGGCAGGTGGCGCGGCTGGCGCTGGCCGCGCTGGAGATGGTGCAGGACAAGCAGGTAGAGAAGTTTCTGACCCAGTCGCTCAAGGCCGTGATGCAGCATGTGGATCTGTCGCGCGCGGCGGCATCCCTGCTGTCGGGGCTGACGGCGGGCGGGCGCCACCAGGAGGTGCTCGACGATGTGCTGGCGCGCATCAGCCGCGTGCTGCGTCAGGAGCAGACCCATGTGCTGATCGCGCAGACCATCGTGGTCTGGCTCAAGCGCGAGCATCCGATCAAGGAAAAAATGCTGCCCACGGACTGGCTCAGCGACAAGGGCGCCAGCCTGATTGCCAGTGCTCTGGACAGCCTGCTGCAGGATGTCGCCCAGAACCCGGGCCACCGTCTGCGCGAGGCCTTCGACGGGTCCATACAGCGCCTGATCGACGGACTTCAGAATGACCCAGCCTACGCAGAAAAGGTGGAAAAACTGCGCAACTATCTGCTGCATGACGAGAAGCTGGCTGTCTATCTGCGCGAGCTATGGGCCGGCTGGCGCGCCCGGCTGGAGCGCGATCTGGCCGACGAGAATTCGGCCATGGCACGCCGCGCCGCCGTGATGGGGCGCTGGCTGGGCCAGGCACTGGCGCATGACGAGGCGCTGCGCGAGTCCATGAACGAGCGCCTCAAACGCTGGGCGACCACGCTGGCCCCCGATGTCTCGCAGTTCATCGCCCGCCATATTGCGGACACCGTGCAGCGCTGGGATGCCGAGCAGCTGGCCACGCTGATCGAGGCGCATATCGGCAAGGATCTGCAGTACATACGCATCAACGGCACGCTGGTGGGCGGCGCCATCGGCTTGCTGCTGTTTCTCATCTCGCATGCCGCAGCCTTGTGGCGCAGCTTGCTGGCCTGGCTGGGATAGCGCCATTTCACGACGCAGCAGCGCATGCAGATGCCGGGCGATGCTGGTTCTAGCCTGGCCAAAGTACTTAACAGTAAAAATTCTTTCGAGTGCTTGCTGTTTGTGTTTACAATGAGAACTATTCGCAACAAGAAGACCTTGCTGCAATCTATGACCCAGCCAGGCATGCCCATTGAATGGCCGCATGCCGCCATGCCCCGCTGCATGGTGTAGCCACGACGATCTCATGCGCAGATCGTGATTGCCTTCTTCATCACTCCAACAGTGCGAATGCTTCGCTGACCTGTACCTGCTGTCCGTGGCTCTGGCCATGGGGCGCAGCCGTGCCTGGTCGATGTGCATCTTTGTCCAAACTCATCATGCAAATTCATGCAGCCGCTGCTGCAGGCTTCGCCACGGCCTGCGTTTCTTCGTCTTCCCGTCCTTTGTCCACAGCCTGCCGGTCGCTGCGTCCCATGCTGGGCATGGCGCTGGCGGCTGCCGGCCTGCTGACCCATGGGCTGACGGCGGCGCAGGAGAAATCTCTGGAGACAGTGGTGGTCACGGCCTCGGGCTTCGAGCAGGAGATCAAGGATGCGCCGGCCTCGATTTCCGTCATTACCCGCGAAGAGCTGGAAAAAGGCAGCTACAACAATCTGCACGATGCGCTGCGCGATGTGCCCGGCGTGAATCTGGTGCCTTCGGACAACAATTCCAACGACATCAGCCTGCGCGGCATGGGCGTGAACTACACCCTGATCCTGGTGGACGGCAAGCGCACCAACACCCGAGAAACCCAGGCGAACGGCTCCACCGGAACCGACCAGAGCTGGGTGCCGCCGCTGGAGGCGATAGAGCGCATCGAGGTGGTGCGCGGCCCCATGTCCTCGCTCTACGGCTCGGACGCCATGGGCGGTGTGATCAACATCATCACGCGCAAGGTGGCCAAGGAGTGGATGGGCTCCATCCGCACCGAGGCCACGCTGCAGGAGCGCTCTTCCTCGGGCAATATCTACCAGAGCAATTTCTATCTGTCCGGCCCCATACAGACCGATCTGCTGGGCCTGAGCATCTACGGCAACTACAACAAGCGCGGCGAGGACCACATCCTCAACGGCTACAACGACTACGACAACCGCGCGCTCAACGTCAAGCTGGCGCTGACGCCCAACAAGGACCACGACATCATTGCCGAGCTGGGCACGGGCAAGCAGCACTACACCTCGACGCCGGGCAAGACGCTGGCGGCCACGGCCGCACTCAGCGACCGCAAGTTCGAGCGCGACAACTTCTCGCTGCAGCACAAGGGCCGCTGGGGCTGGGCGTCCTCGGACACCTATCTGCAGCAGGAAAAGACGCGCAACCTGTCGCGCGACATGACCATCAAGAACACGGTGTTCAACAGCAGCTGGGTGGCGCCGCTGGGGGCCAGTCATCTGCTGACCACGGGCGTGAGCTACAACGAGCAGGACCTGACGGACACCACCACCAACACCTTGCCGAATGCCAGCCGCACCAGCATCAACCGCAGCCAGTGGGCCGTGTTTGCCGAGGACGAATGGCGTCTGCACCAGGACTTTGCACTGACCGGCGGCCTGCGCTACGACCATGACAGCCAGGCCGGCGGCCAGGTCAGCCCCCGCCTGTATGGCGTGTGGAATCTGGCCCCGCAGTGGACGGTCAAGGGCGGCGTCTCCACGGGCTTTCGCGCGCCGTCGCTGCGTCAGACCGTGGGTGACTGGGGCCAGAGCAGCCGTGGCGGCAATATCTACGGCAACCCCGATCTGAAGCCCGAAACCTCGCTGACCAAGGAAATCGGCGTGCTCTACGACAGCGGCGCCGGCACTACGGCAGGACTGACGGTGTTCGACAACGAGTTCGAGGACAAGATCACCCGCGTGGCCTGCCCCAGCTGCGGCCCGCTCAACAGCTCGGGCCGCGTGCCCACCACCAATATCAATGTGGACAACGCCATCACGCGTGGCCTGGAGGCTTCGCTGGGCACCCAGCTGAGCAGGGCGCTGCGCCTGAAGACCAACTACACCTTCACCAAGTCCGAGCAAAAGAGCGGCGAGTTTGCCGGCCTGCCGCTGAACCAGCTGCCGCGCCATCTGTTCAATGTCTCGCTGGACTGGAGCCCAACGGGTCAGCTCAATGGCTGGCTCAAGGCGTCCTACCGCGGCAAGGAAAGCGCGCCCACGGGCGGAGCATCCTCGGGCAGCTTCACCCAGAAGAGCTACACCATGCTGGATCTGGGCGGCTCCTACAAGCTCAACAAGACCGTCACGCTGTATGCGGGTATCTACAACCTGCTGGACAAGCAGGTCATCTATGACGGTGTCAATTACGACACCGTGCTCGACGGCCGCCGCTACTGGCTGGGCATGAACGTCAAGTTCTGATCCTGGTCATCGCAGCCGTTGTCGGGATGCGCGGCAAGGGCTGCCGACTTTTCTTCTGTTTTGCTTTTCAAGGTTCTTCATGCAACAACTGATCAGTCGTCGCGCCACCACTCTGGCACTGCTGATGATGGCCGGCGCCGCCTGGGCGCAAACGCAGGCGGCCCAGCCCGCCCGTATCCAGGTCGAGCATGCCAGGGGCGTGACCGAGCTGCCCCTGGCTCCTCAGCGCGTGGTGGTGTACGACCTGGCTTCGCTGGACACCATGCAGGCGCTCAAGCTGCCGGTGACGGGAGTGCCCAAGGCCCATTTCCCCGCCTATCTGGCCGGTTACGCCGATGCCCGCTACCAGGTGTCGGGCTCGCTGTTCGAGCCCGACTACGAGGCGCTGAGCCGCATCCGCCCCGATCTGATCGTGGTGGCCGGCCGCTCGGCCGGCAAGTACGAAGCGCTGAGCCGTATCGCACCCACGCTGGATCTGAGCACCTCGGGCAAGGACTTGCTGGGCGATATGCAGCGCAATGTGAACCTGCTGGCCAGCCTCTGGGGCAAGCAGGCGCAGGGCGCGCAGCTCATGCAGCAGGTGCGAAGCGATGTGGAAGCCACCCGCGCTGCTGCGGCCAAGGCAGCACCGGGCCTGCTGGTGCTGGCCGTCAACAAAAACATGAGCGCCCAGACGCCGGGCTCGCGCTTCGGTCTGCTGCATGACGTGCTGGGCGTCAAGCCAGCCCTGCCCGCAGATCCGGCGCAGGCGCGCGGGATTGCGCTGAAGATGGACGATATCGCCAGGATAGACCCGGAATGGCTGTTCGTGATCGACCGCAATGCAGGCACGGGCAGCACCCGGGACAAGGACGGCCAGCTGGTTCTGCCGTCGCGTGAGCTGTTCGACAACGACACCATCAAGAACACCCGTGCAGGCCGCAAGCAGCAAGTGGTGTTCGTCGATCCGCAGATCTGGTATTTGCTGGGCAGCAGCGGCCCCCAGGCCATGCGGGCCAATGCGCAGCAGATTCGCACCGCGCTCGAACGCCAGGCTTTTTGAGAGAGCATTAATTTAATAGCTGCTTTCTCCAATGAATAAAGGGTTTCAATGCATAAAAGCATTGAAACCCTTTGTTATTAAGCGCTGCAAGCTATCAAAAATATCAGGCGGCGGGCGCGGAAGGCTCGGGCGGCAGCAGCTGCTTGCCAATCAGCTGCCAGGCCTTGGCGGCATCGGCCTGGCCGGCAAACAGATGGCAGCTGGCGGCCGTCATGGCGATGCGGCCGTTCTCGGGCTCCAGGTCAAAGGCCAGCTCGCATTGCGCAGCGGCGTTGGCCCACATGACCAGCGCGTTCTTGTTCTCTTCCTTCTGCAGGGCATGGGCCTCGGCCATCCAGGCCTGTGCCAGGCGAAAGGCGGCTTCGGGCTCGCTCATATCGGCCTTGTGCGCCAGGTAGAACTCCTTGCCGGCGGCCTGCCAGAGTGCGCGGGCCTGCTCGAAGTCCTGCGTGGCAATCTTCTGGGCCTGCTGCACCAGCGCGTTGCCGGCCTGCAGATGGGCTTGATAGGTGGATGCGTCTTGATCTTGGGACATGGCGCTTATTGTCCTCATTGCCTGGCCTCGCAGAGCGCGCCCGCGCGCATCTCCCCTGGACGGCCCCGGGGCATTGCCGCCACCGGCCAGCGGCTTGTCGCTAGTAGCGGAAGTCCAGCTGATGCGGGCCCTTGCCGATCTCTGCCGCCTGGGTCTGGCTGGCGCCATCCTTGGTGGTAGCCGTGATCTTGTAGCTTCCGGCGGGCAACTGGATCAGGCAGACCGGGCCGTTGGCCGTGAAGCGGCTGCTGTCCTTGCCGGAGCTGACCTCGACCGCCACATTGGCCAGATAGGCCCCATCTTTTTGCGCAAACAAAAGCGACAGCGGGTAGTCCTTCATCGCGGCGCGCATGAGCGTGGATTCATCCTCGCCTATGCCGCCGCAGCTATAGCGCAGTGCGCCGGCCTGCTGCATATCGGGAATCCGGCCCTGAGCCAGAGCGGGCAGGCCGAGAGCTGCACTGGCAGCCAGGACCAGGCCGGTCGCATGTCTCAAGCAATGCATGGTGTTTCCTTTCAGCGATGCACGGCCGGCCATCTTGCGGCCTGACCGCGCTGCTCCATGTCATCCCCGCGCGGTGCTGCTTGTGGGCATCCCCGGTATTTACACCTGGTTGCCGGATGAAACAGGCGCCCGGGCTTGCGCATCCTGACCCGTAGGCAGACTCAGCCCGATGCTGGTGACGGACAGGTCGGAGCGTGCAAACGCCTGTCCGCCATGCATGCGCGCGATCGCGGCCACGATGGACAGGCCCAGGCCATGGTTGCGATCGGCCTGGCTGCGGGCTGCGTCCGAGCGGTAGAAGCGGTCAAACAGCCTGGGCAGGTGTTCGGCGGCAATGGCCTGGCCCTGGTTCTGCACCGCCAGCGTGACCTGACCGGCCTGCGGCGTGCTGATCTGTATCTCTATGCAGCTTCCCGGCGTGGCATAGCGGGTGGCATTGCCCAGCAGATTGGACAGCGCCCGGCGCAGCAATCGCGCATCGACCTGGGCCTGTGCATCGCCCTGCACCCGCACCTGCAGATCTGCTTCCTGCAGCGCTGCCTCGTGATACTCCACCACTTCGTCCGCGAGGCTGGCCAGGCTGGCCACCTGAATGCGGTGCGCGCTTTCGCCGCGATCAGCGTGAGAGAGAAAAAGCATGTCCGCCACGATGCCGGCCATGCGCTGCAGATCTTCAAGATTGGAAGCCAGGATATCGCGCAGCTCGTCGGCATCGCGGGGCTTGCGCAGAGCCAGCTCGCAACTGCTGATGAGCGTGGTCAGAGGGGTGTTGAGCTCATGGGCCACATCGGCATTGAAGGCCTCCATCTGCCGGTAGGCCACTGCCAGCCGCTCCAGCAGCGCGTTGAACTGTGCAATCAGCGGACGCAGCTCCTGGGGCTGGTTGCTGTCGTCAAGCCTGGTCTGCCAGTCGTGCGTGAGATCCTTGGCGCCCAGTTGCCGGGTCTGCTCCACCAGCGAATGCAGAGGTGCCAGCCCGCGGCGCACCAGCCAGGCGCTGAACAGCGACACCAGCAGCGCACCGCTGACGGCGGCAAGGCCCAGAATCCAGGCCAGCTGGCGCAGCAGGGCATCGTCGGGGCGGCGGTCCAGCATCAGCAGCACCTGCACGAGCTGCTGTTCCTGCTGATCCGCATGGGCTGGCAGCACGACGCTGAAGCTGCGCCGTGCGCTATGAACATCGTCCAGGGGCTGGTGCAGTTTCTCGAACAGCAGCGCGCCGCTGGCATAGCTGACGCGGATCGACATATCCTCGTGGCCCGTGAGAAAGTCGGACAACATGTGCTGCATGCTGGACGCAGAGCGGTTGGCACGGGCCTGTTGCAGCAGATGCGTCACCGTGACCTGCTTTTGCTCCAGGCTTTCCTGCTGGCGCTGGGCCAGTGCCAGCCAGCTACCCCAGTACACGGCCACGCAGACCAGGCCCAGGCCCAGCATGGTCTGCAGGGCCAGCGAGCGCGACAGCCGGCGGCTCAGGTTCGGGATCTGAGGAGCGCTTGGAGAGACGTGATCAGCGGTCATGAGTGGCTGCTATGCTGGAAGATTCATTGTTTGCGGTTTGCTGGAAAAAGGAACGGACCATGAGTCTTGGTAACGCCATCATGAACAACTACGCCTTCTTGCTGGAGATGTACGAGGACAGCTACTTTCCCGAAGAACTGGTGCGCAAGGGCGAGGATATTCTGAGAGAACTCTGCCTGCAGATAGAGCAGCAGAAGCCGCAGAACCTGGAGCAGCTGTATCGATTGACCCACGCTGCGACCGAGCGTTTCAACGATCTGCAGCAGGAGTTCGAAGAGCAGGGCAGCGAGATGGAAACGGCGGCACGTGAATGCATTGCGGCTGACTTCGAGGCCATTGCCAAGGCTTATGGTTTTGAAGATGCGGATGTGGAGGAACTGATCGCTCTACGCGAATGGTGAGCACCTGCTATCAGGCATCGAGGCGAAGCTCCAGCACATAGCCCATGCCGCGCACCGTGTGCAGCAGGGGCAGCTCGAACGGCGCGTCGAGCTTGAGGCGCAGGCGGCGTACGGCGACCTCGACAACATTGGTTTCGCTGTCGAAGTTCATGTCCCAGACCTGGGAGGCCAGCTCGGTGCGCGACAGCACTTCGCCCTGGCGCCGCAGCAGCAGGCTCAGCAGATTGAACTCCTTGGCCGTCAGGTCCAGCCGCTGTCCCGCACGCGTGGCGCGGTGACGCAGCAGATCCAGCTCCAGATCGGCCATGCGCAGCACCGTGGCTTCGGGCGTGGCCGTGGCCTGCAGGCCACGGCGCAGCAGTGCATGAATGCGGGCCACCAGCTCTGAAAACGCAAAAGGCTTGACCAGATAGTCATCGGCGCCGGCCTGCAGTCCTTTGACGCGGTCCTCCACCTGGGCGCGGGCCGTGAGCATGAGCACCGGCGTCTGGCGGGACTGGCGCAGAGCCGCCAGCACGGCCAGGCCGTCTATGCCGGGCAGCATGCCGTCCAGAATGATGAGGTCGTAGGGCTGCTCGGTGGCCAGGTGCAGGCCGTCAATGCCGTTGTGTGCGGCATCGACCACAAAGCCTTCCTCGCCCAGGCCTTTTTGCAGGTATTCGGCGAGTTTGGTTTCGTCCTCGATGACTAGAAGCTTCATGCGTAGATTGTCGAGCAAGTCGGTCGTTTGCGAAGATGACAAATTTGTCATCTTGAGGTCAGAACCCTGTGGGGGCCGCGAGGCTAGATTTGCTCCGCTTGCACAAGACTGCCAATGGAAGGGCAGGCATGCCGGCGGAGCATCACCATGACATTCATCACCAAGGCGGCCGCTGTGTTGCTGGGCAGCGGTTTGGGCCTTTTTGTGCCTTGTGCCTGGGCGCAACAAGCTGCGCCAACAGCAGCAGCAACAGCGGCAACAGCTGCTCCCATAAGCCTGCAGGCCGCACTGGCGCTGGCCATGGAGCACAACCCCAGTCTGCGGGCGGCAGCGCAGGCCCTGGCGGCCAGCGAGGGGGCGCTGATCCAGAGTCGCGCCAGACCCAATCCCGAACTGGCCTATTCGCAGGAAGACACGCGCCGCGAAACCAGGTCCATAACTCTGCAATGGAACCAGTCCATAGAGATCGGCGGCAAGCGCGAGGCCCGCATGAAGGCAGCCGGGCATGGTCGCGAACTGGCCAGGGCCGAGCTGGAGGCTGCGCAGGCCGGTTTGCGTGCCGATGTGCGAACGGCTTTTGCCAATGTGCTGGCCGGCCAGCAACGCGTGCAGCTGCACCAGAGGACGCTGGAGATTGCCAGCAGTGCCCGCGATGCTGCGTCCAAGCGCGTGCTGGCAGGCAAGGTGGCTCCGTTGGAGGAAACCAAGGCCCGCGTGGCCGAGAGCAGTGCCGAGCTGGCGCTGGCGCAAGCGCGCTCCGGCCTGCGTGTGGCACGTCAGCAGCTGGCGGCGCTGTGGGGAGCGCAGCCTGCGGCATTTGGCAGCGCGGTGGGGGAGCTGGCGCAGCTGCCGGTGTTGCCCGATGAAGGCTTGATGCTGGAAAAGCTGGAGCATTCACCGCAGATGCTGCGCGCGCAGCAGGCCGTTTTTCAAGCCAGGTCCGTCGCCGAGCTCGAGCGTGCCAAGCGCCTGCCTGACCCCAGCGTGAGTCTGGGCATGAAGCGTGCACAGGAAGTGGGACGCAATCAGCTGGTGGTGGGTGTCTCGGTGCCGCTGCCGATCCTGGACAGCAACCGCGGCAATCAGCTGCAGGCGCTGCGTCTGGCCGACAAGGCAGAGGACGAGCTGATGGCCACGCGCCAGCAAATGTACGCACAGTTGCAGCAGCAACGCGAGCAGCTGCAGACCAGCCGGGCCCAGGCCGAGCAACTGGCGCAGCAGGTCCTGCCGGCGGCCGAGTCCGCTTACGAAGTTGCAGCCAAGGGCTTTGCCCTGGGCAAGTTCAGCTATCTGGAAGTTCTGGATGCCCAGCGCACGCTGGCCGAGGCACGCAGCCTATATCTGGAGCAGTTGGTGGCAACCCATCAGGCGGCTGCCGACATCACCCGCCAACTGGGCGATGTACCCGGTCTTGAGTAGGAACAAGCACGTATCATGAATTCCACATCTCCCAAGCCCCGCCGCACGGCGATTGCCATCGCCATCATTCTGGCGCTCGGTGCGGCTGCTGCTGCAGCGATTGTCTACGGTACGCAGCCAGCGGCTGCAAGCGCCGAAGGCCATGGTCACGGTGCTGCAGACAAGAGTCATGCCCATGAAGAAAAGAACGGGCATGAGCATGGCGAAAAAGAGGGGCATGACCATGACAGCGAGCCTGGGCATGAACAGGCAGCAGGCACCGGAAAACCCGCAGTCAAGCCCGAATCCGCTCATGCGGATGATGAGGATGAAGGCCTGCTCAAGCTCGATGCCGAGCGTGCCAAGGCTGCTGGCGTGGCGCTGGCCGAGGCCGGCCCGGCGTTGATAGCCAGCATGCTGCAGTTGCCGGGCGAGATTCGTTTCAACGAGGACAGGACGGCCCATGTGGTGCCGCGGGTGGCCGGCGTGGCGGAGAGCGTGGCGGCCAATCTGGGGCAGGTGGTGAAGAAGGGTCAGTTGCTGGCCACCCTCACCAGCCCTGCGGTATCCGAGCAGCGCAGCGAGCTGATGGCCGCGCAAAAGCGTCTCGCACTGGCGCGCACCACCTATCAGCGCGAAAAGCAGCTGTGGCAGGAAAAGGTCTCGGCCGAGCAGGATTATCTGCAGGCCCAGCAGGCACTGCGCGA
Organism: Comamonas testosteroni; assembly: GCF_014076415.1. NCBI lineage: Bacteria > Pseudomonadati > Pseudomonadota > Betaproteobacteria > Burkholderiales > Comamonadaceae > Comamonas > Comamonas testosteroni. The sequence goes on along the minus strand of NZ_CP043568.1, from coordinate 5,479,705 downwards.
GGCCGAAATCGCGTCCGCCAATGCGCAGCAGAAGCTGGCTGCGATCGGTGCCGGCTCGGGCTCTGCCGGGGCGCTGAACCGCTTCGAGCTGCGCGCGCCCTTCGATGGGGTGGTGGTGGAAAAGCATCTCTCCGTGGGCGAGGCCGTGCAGGACAGCACGGCCGTGTTCACCATCTCCGACCTGCGTTCGGTCTGGGCCGAAATGAAGGTGGCTGCCAGCGACCTGCCCTTTGTGCGCGTGGGCGAACAGGCCACTGTGCATGCGACGGCCTTTGAATCGAAAGCCACGGGGACGGTGGCCTATGTGGGCGCCCTGATAGGGCAGGAAACCCGCACGGCACCGGCACGCATCACCCTGGACAACCCGGATGGCATCTGGCGTCCGGGCCTTTTCGTGAATGTGGATCTGACGGCCGCCGGCCAGAAGGCGGCGGTGACGGTGGCCAGTGCGGCCATCCAGAAGATCGACGGCGACAAGCCCGTGGTGTTCGTGCCGGTGGACGGCGGCTTCAAGGCGCAGGCCCTGAAACTGGGCAAGACGGATGGCCAGAACACCGAAGTGCTGCAGGGCCTGAGTACAGGCCAGCGCTATGTGAAGGACGGCAGCTTCGTCCTGAAGTCCGAGCTTGGCAAGGCAACAGCCGAGCATGTGCATTGAATGGAACCCCCTGAGGCGCTGCGCGCCTTTCCCCAGGGGACGATACCCTCGCCTGGGCGGCCCCGCCGCGAGGCGGCTCTTGCTCGGTGTCTCTGGTTTGGATTGCGCCGGTGTGGCAGGGCAGATGAAGATATTTGGAGTTTGAATGTTTGAGCGCATCATCCGCTTTGCCATTGCCCAGCGCTGGCTGGTCATGCTGGCCACGCTGGCCCTGGTGGGCCTTGGCATCTACAACTACCAGCGCCTGCCCATCGATGCCGTGCCCGACATCACCAATGTGCAGGTGCAGATCAATACCTCGGCGCCCGGCTATTCGCCGCTGGAGACCGAGCAGCGCGTCACCTTTCCCATAGAGACCCTGATGGCCGGCCTGCCGGGGCTGGAGCAGACCCGCTCGCTGTCGCGCTCCGGCCTGTCCCAGGTGACCGTGGTGTTCAAGGACGGCACGGACATCTACTTTGCACGCCAGTTGGTGAACGAGCGCATGCAGCAGGCGCGCGATGCCCTGCCAGCGGGCGTCGCGCCTGCGCTGGGGCCTATTTCCACGGGGCTGGGCGAGATCTATCTGTGGACCGTGGAGGCCGATGAGGGCGCCACCAAACCCGACGGGTCGCCCTATACGCCCATGGATCTGCGCGAGATTCAGGACTGGGTCATCAAGCCCCAGCTGCGCAATGTGGCGGGCGTGACCGAAATCAACTCCATTGGCGGCTTCGCCAAGGAATATCTGGTGGCGCCGCAGCCGCAAAAGCTGGCGGCCTATGGTTTCACGCTGGCCGACATCGTCGCGGCGCTGGAGCGCAACAACGCCAATGTGGGCGCGGGCTATATCGAGCGCCAGGGCGAGCAGTATCTGATCCGCGCGCCGGGGCAGGTGGGGGGCATTGCCGATATTCGCGAAGTCATCGTGGGGTCGGCGCAAGGCCAGCCGATTCGCGTGCGCGATCTGGCCGATGTGGGCCTGGGCCGCGAGCTGCGTACGGGGGCTGCCACGGACAACGGTCGCGAAGTGGTGCTGGGTACGGTGTTCATGCTGATTGGCGAGAACAGCCGCGCAGTGGCGCAGGCGGTGCATGAGCGCATGCAGGTGATCAACAAAAGCCTGCCGCCTGGCGTGAAGGCCGTGACGGTGTACGACCGCACCAATCTGGTGGACAAAGCCATTGCCACGGTCAAGAAGAACCTGATCGAAGGTGCGGCGCTGGTCGTGGCGATTCTGTTCCTGTTTCTGGGCAATCTGCGGGCAGCGCTGATCACGGCGCTCATCATTCCGCTGTCCATGTTGTTCACCTTTACGGGCATGGTGCAGATGCGCGTCAGCGCCAATCTGATGAGCCTTGGGGCGCTGGACTTCGGCATCATCATCGACGGTGCGGTGGTGATCGTGGAGAACTGCGTGCGTCGGCTGGCCCATGCGCAGGCCGCAGCAGGCCGATCGTTGACCCGCAGCGAACGTTTCGAGGAAGTGTTTGCGGCAGCCAGGGAGGCAAGGCGTCCGTTGTTGTTCGGTCAGCTCATCATCATGGTGGTCTATCTGCCCATTTTTGCGCTCACCGGTGTGGAAGGAAAGATGTTCCACCCCATGGCGCTGACGGTGGTGATCGCGTTGCTGGGTGCCATGCTGCTGTCTATCACCTTCATCCCTGCCGCGATTGCGCTGTTCATGGGCGACAAGGTGGCCGAGAAGGAAAACCGTCTGATGGAGTGGGCGCGCCGTGCCTATGCGCCGGTGCTGGACAAGGTCATGCATGCACCTGCAGTGGTGCTGACGGCGGCCAGCGTCATTGTCGCCCTGAGTCTGCTGCTGGCCACGCGCATGGGCAGCGAGTTTGCGCCCAATCTCAATGAAGGCGACTTTGCGATCCAGGCGTTGCGCATACCGGGCACCAGCCTTACGCAGTCGGTGCAGATGCAGATGCAGATCGAGAGCGAGCTCAAAAAGCAGTTCCCTGAAATCGAGCGAGTGTTTGCGCGCACCGGCACTGCAGAGATTGCCTCCGACCCCATGCCGCCCAATATTTCGGATGGCTACATCATGCTCAAGCCGCGTGAGCAATGGCCCGATCCGGCACGCTCGCGTGACGATCTGCTGGCTGCCGTACAAGAGGCTGTGGAAAGGATTCCGGGCAGCAACTACGAGTTCTCGCAACCGATTCAGCTGCGCTTCAACGAGCTGATCTCGGGCGTGCGCAGCGATGTGGCCGTCAAGATCTTCGGCGACGACATGGCTCAGCTGGAAAAGTCCGCGCAGGCCGTAGCCGCCATGCTGCAGAAGATTCCTGGCGCCTCCGAGGTCAAGGTCGAGCAGACCACGGGTCTGCCCATGCTCACGGTGCAGATCGACCGCGAAAAAGCCTCGCGTTACGGCCTGAACATGGGCGATGTGCAAGATGCCATCAGCACGGCATTTGGCGGGCGTGAAGCCGGCACGGTATTCGAGGGAGATCGACGTTTTGCCATCCAGGTTCGCCTGCCCGAGGCCATGCGCAGCGATGTGGACGGCATAGGCCGCCTGCCGATCGCGCTGCCGCGCGGCGGCGACGGGCGTCTGGGCTTTGTGCCGCTGTCATCGGTGGCGACGGTGGAGCTGGCACCGGGGCCCAACCAGGTCAGCCGCGAGGATGGCAAGCGTCGTATCGTTGTCAGCGCCAATGTGCGCGGGCGAGATATCGGCTCCTTTGTGGCGCAGGCCCAGCAGGAACTTGAAGGCGTTGCGTTGCCTGCAGGCTACTGGACGCGCTGGGGCGGAACCTTCGAGAACCTGGAGTCCGCCCGCAAGCGCCTGATGATCGTGGTGCCCGTGGCGCTGGTGCTGGTGTTCACGCTGTTGTTTGCCATGTTCGGCAATGTACGCGACGGTCTCATCGTCTTCACCGGCATTCCGTTTGCGTTGACGGGCGGGATTGCGGCGCTGTGGCTGCGCGGCATTCCGCTGTCCATTTCGGCGGCCATCGGCTTTATCGCCCTATGCGGCGTGGCCGTGCTCAACGGTCTGGTGATGATTGCCTATATCCGCTCGCTACGCGAGCAGGGCATGGGCGTTGAACAGGCCGTCACCGAAGGAGCGCTGACCCGTCTGCGTCCCGTGTTGATGACGGCTCTGGTGGCATCGCTGGGCTTTGTGCCCATGGCGATTGCCACGGGAACGGGGGCCGAGGTGCAAAGGCCGCTGGCCACGGTGGTGATTGGCGGCATTCTCTCGTCCACGGTGCTGACGCTATTGGTGCTGCCGCTGCTGTACAGACTCGGTTACCAGAAGCGCCAATAGCCATGCAAGCGTCAGCGCTCTGACCGGCGTTGCAATGTCTTTTGCACAGGGCCGATGCGAATGCATCGGCCCTTTTTGCATGGCGCTTCGTGCCGAGCAAGGCTCGCGAATTCTGAGCGCTGGACCGATGTGAGTAAACGCACTGAAACACGGACGTCATCGGGATGACACGAGCTTTTCCTAGATTCTTGCCGGTCGAAACCTGTCGACATCCAAGTGAAAGACTCCATGCAAAACAAGCGTTTGATCAAGGCGCTGGCGCTCGTCTGCCTGACGGCCGCCACGCTGGCCGCCTGTGGAGGCAGCGATGACAGCCCGCCTGCCCCGACGACCCCCACCAATCCCAGCAATCCCACGACCCCCACCGAGCCGGCCAAGCCGGAGATGCGCTGTGCTCCCTGAGCGCGGTGACAGACAAGGCTTCACCATGATTTCGCGACGCAACCTTCTGCAGGCCGGCAAGAACGCCGCCTTTTCCGCTGCCGCACTGGCAGCGTTTCCTCCGAGCATCCGCCGTGCGCTGGCCATTCCGGCCAACAATGTCACAGGCACGGTCATGGACGTGCAGCATGTGGTGATCCTGATGCAGGAAAACCGCTCCTTCGATCAGTACTTCGGCACCCTCAAAGGGGTGCGCGGCTTTGGCGACCGGATGACGATTCCCGTGCCCAACGGCCGCAAGGTCTGGCAGCAGGAGCGTGCCAACGGTACGGTCATCACGCCCTACCATCTGGACGGAACGGCCAACAACGCGCAGCGCGTTTCCGGCACTCCCCATTCCTGGCTGGACAGTCAGCAGGCCTGGGACAACGGCCGCATGTCGCGCTGGCCCGTGGCCAAGACGGACACCTCCATGGGCTATTTCAAGGAGCAGGAGCTGCCCTACCAGTTCGCGCTGGCAAATGCCTTCACGATCTGCGATGCCTACCACTGCGCCATGCACACCGGCACCGATGCCAACCGCTCATTCCACATGACGGGCACCAACGGTGCCGTGCCCCAGAACGTGGCTTTCGTGAATAACGAGTGGGATGCCATCAACGGCGTGCCCAGCGACGCCAACACCGGCTACACATGGAAGACTTATGCCGAGCGGCTGCAGGAAGCCGGGGTGAGCTGGATCAGCTACCAGAACATGCCCGACGAGTGGGGCGACAACATGCTGGGGGCGTTCCAGAGCTTTCGTCGCGCCAATCTGGCCTCTGGCTTTCCCGTCTCCAGTGGCGGCGCGCCCAATGCGCCGTATACCAACACCGGCCAGGCCTTGCCCTACCATGCCTATGACGCGGCCAGCGACGACGCTGCCAACCCGCTGTACAAAGGCGTGGCCAACACCTTGCCCGGCAACAAGCCCGAGGAATACCTGGACGCTTTCAAGCGCGATATTCGTGAAGGCAGGCTGCCGCAGGTGTCCTGGGTCAATGCACCGTCCATCTATTGCGAACACCCCGGTCCATCAAGCCCTGTGCAGGGCGCCTGGTTTCTGCAGGAGGTGCTGGACGCGTTGACGGCCAATCCCGAGGTCTGGAGCAAGACCGTGCTGCTGGTCAATTTCGACGAGAACGACGGCTATTTCGACCATATGCCTTCGCCCTCGGCTCCATCGCAGAACGCCGACAAGACCTATGCAGGCAAGACCACGCTGCCGCAAGCCGATCTGCAGGCCGAGTACTTCACGCATGGCGCTCCGGAAGGCAGCCGCAGCCAGCCCGCCCCCGATGGCCGTGTCTATGGTCCCGGGCCGCGAGTTCCGCTGTATGTGATCTCGCCCTGGAGTCGTGGCGGCTGGGTCAATTCTCAGGTATTCGACCATACGTCGGTGCTGCGTTTTCTGGAGGCACGCTTTGGCGTGAAGGAACCCAATATCAGCCCGTTCCGTCGTGCGGTATGTGGAGATCTTCTGAGTACCTTCAACTTCAAGACGCCGAACAACGAGACCCTGCCCGTGCTGGCCGGTCGCTCCACCCGCGATGTCGCCGACCAGCTGCGTGCCGATCAGCAAAAGCTGCCCGCCGTGCCAGTGCCGCGCGATATGCAGCTGCCTTTGCAGGCAGTCGGTACACGTCCGTCGCGGGCCTTGCCCTACGAGCTGCATACCAGTGCGCGCTGCCAGAGCAACGGCCCGGTGGAGCTGGTGTTTGCCAACACCGGCACGCAGGCGGCCGTCTTCCATGTCTACGACCGCTACAAGCTGGATCGCACGCCGCGCCGCTATATGGTGGAAGCGGGCAAGACGCTGTCCGATACCTGGGATGCCTTGCGCGACAATTTCGGCAAGTACGACCTCTGGGTGCTGGGGCCCAACGGTTTTCACCGCCACTTCAAGGGCGACCTGAATCGCCTGGGCAGTACACAGGCCGCCCCCGAGGTGCGTGTTTGCTACGACATCGCCAATGGCAATGTCTACGTGGATCTGATGAACAAGGGCACTCAGGCTGCGGTGTTCACCATCACACCCATGGCCTACCTCAGCGACGGTCCCTGGACGGTTAGCGTTGCCGCCGCCGCCAGCGCCGAAAGGCATTGGGAGCTGAAGGCCAGTGGCCAGTGGTATGACTTTGCCGTGACCTGCAACAGCGATCCGGCGTACTACCGGCGCTTTGCCGGCCGCGTGGAAACCGGTCAGCACACAATCAGCGATCCGGCCATGGGCGAGGTATAGCGACCATGCTGCGCCTTTGCGGACCTGTCTGGCCTGCACCATTGGCCCTAATATGGCGCTCTTGTATGACGATGGATGCCTGCCATGACTTTCTCCGCACTGCGCGACCTTGTTGAAGACCTGCGTGATGCCCGGCCCACGCTATGGGCCGGGCGCAGCGAGAGTGCTCGGTCCACACACTCTATAGACGCAGCCCAGGTTCAGCAGGCTGTACAGCGTTTTGAACGCTTTGCGCCCTTGCTGGCGCAACTGTTTCCAGAGTTACAGGCATCTGGCGGACGTATTGAGTCGGCGCTGCTGCACGTGCCGCAGATGCAGCAGGCTTTGCAGCTGCCCGAGCAACTGGGCCGGCTCTGGCTCAAGGCCGATCACAGCCTGCCAGTAGCGGGCTCCATCAAGGCACGCGGTGGCGTGCATGAGGTGCTGGAGTATGCGGAGCAGATCGCTTTGCAGCATGGCCTGCTGGCCGATGGCGACTATCTGCAACTGGCGTCCGATGCTGCGCGTGCGGTGTTCGCCAGGTACCAGGTGGCGGTAGGCTCCACGGGCAATCTGGGTCTGTCGATTGGCGTCATGGCATCGGGCCTGGGCTTCAAGGCAACGGTCCATATGTCTGCCGATGCCAAGGAGTGGAAAAAGCAGCGCCTGCGTGCGCGTGGCGTGCAGGTGGTGGAGCACGCCGGCGACTACGCCCAGGCCGTGGCCGCAGGCCGCGCGCTGGCCGACCAGGATACGCACTGTCACTTTGTGGATGACGAGCATTCGCTTTCGCTGTTGCTTGGCTATGCGGCGGCGGCTCCGCACTTGGTCGCGCAACTTGCAGAGAACGAGATTGCCGTGGATGAAACGCATCCTTTGTTTGTCTATATTCCTTGCGGCGTTGGGGGGGCGCCCGGCGGCGTGGCCCTGGGTCTGCAGCAGGCATTCGGACCGAATGCGCATTGTTTTTTTGCCGAGCCCGTGCAGTCGCCCTGCTTCATGATTGAGATGCTGGCCGGTGCTGCAGCGCTGCCCGGTCTGGATGCCCATCCTTCGGTCTATGAGCTGGGCCTGAACAACCAGACCGAGGCCGATGGCCTGGCAGTGCCGCGTGCATCGGAGCTGGCGGCCGACGTGGTGCGTGGCTTTCTCGGCGGAGTTTTCACTGTGGAGGACGAAACCCTGTTTCGCCATCTGTGCCTGCTGAAGGATAGAGAGGGGCTGCAGATCGAGCCATCGGCCGCAGCAGGCTTTAGCGGTCCGCGTGCCTTGTTGGAGAGTGTTGCGGGCCAGGATTATCTGCAGCGCCAGAAGCTGCTGCCGCACATGGCAAACGCTACACATATTGTCTGGACCACGGGCGGCCTGTTTGTCCCCGACGAGGAGTACGCGAGGTTTCTGGCGCGTGGACGCGATCTGCTGAACTGAGCACCTTACCTGGTTACCTGTTTACCTGGGTCTTGGCGCCGTGCCCGCTTCACTCATCAGCATCAGCAGGCTGCGGTTGAAATCCTCGACCACCAGCAGGCGACCCGCATGATCGAGGCCCATGCCCGTGGGGCGGCCACCGGGACGCAGTCCGGGCCTGGCGTCCCAGTTGCTCAGCCATTGAATGGGTTTGCCAGAGGGCCGGCCCTTGTCGTCGCGCGCAAAGCCCACGAGGCGTTGACCGTCTGCGCGTTGGCCGTGCCAGGCCACCAGCAATTGCCCGCCAAATGCGCTGCCCACAGGCGTGGCCAGCATCTGCAGCGGCGCCACATGGGCGGGCCACAGCATATGCGGTGCCTCGGTCTTGCTGCAGTCAAAGCGCTTTTCATAGCCCTGTGCGTTTTGGCGTGCGCCTATGCAGTAAGGCCAACCGTAGTCGGCACCCGCGTGCAGCAGGTTGAGCTCCTCCGGCGGCTGCCTGGGGTCGCGGTAGTCGATATTGTTTTCGCCTTGCCAGACGGTGCCTGCCGCAGGGCCGTCGGGCATCACGGCCAGCGCCATGGAGTTGCGCAGACCGCTGGCAAAGGGTTTGAATTCCTTGACGGGCTGCTTGCCAGCCTGCAGCACCATGCGCCAGACGGCAGCGCGCGGCATGGCGCCCGTGCGTTCGGGGCAGGGCATGGGCTGCTTTTGATCCTCGCCACGGCAGCTGTCGCTGAAGCTGCCCATGTTGACGTACAGGCTGCCATCGGGCGCAAAGCTCAGCTCCTTGAGCATATGGGCACCGTCGGCGGGCAGATTGCCTGCCAGCACCTCGGGCTGCGGCGGCTGGCCCAACGTGGGAACGGCGGCACGCCAGATTTTGTCGGCCTCGCCGATATAGATTTTTCCGTCCGGCCCGCGCACCATGCCCGAAGGGTAGTTGAGCTTGCTCAGCAACACTCTGGCTTCGACGGCCCTGTCCGTGGTGTTGGCATTGGCGGCTGTGGCGGCGTCAGGCGGCAGCCGCAGCTCGATCAGCCGGCCCTGCTGCGGCATCCAGTTGCCCATGTCCAGCACCCAGATACGGCCCGGCTCAATCTCCAATACGCGGCGCGGAAAGCGCAGGCCGTGGGCCTCGTCGGCAATCAACCCCACGCAGGTGCCGGCGGGGCTGGTGATGGCCAGGCGCGGATAGATGCCGCATTTGCCGGTGGAGACATAGCCGCGCGCATGCGCACCTGGGCTGGCAGCCATGAGCAACAGCGCAGACAGACTCAGAATCAATCGGTATTTGCGCTGCATGGCTCTGCTGGCGGTTAAAAGCGCGGCAGATCGGGATGGGCAATCTGCCCGCCGCGCACCAGCATCTTGCCGTACTCGGCGCAGCGGTTGAGCGTGGGAATCACCTTGCCGGGGTTGAGCAGCGATTGCGGGTCAAACGCCGCCTTGAGCGCGAACATCTGGGCGTTCTCGGCCGTGGTGAACTGGGTGCACATGCTGTTGAGCTTTTCCACGCCCACACCATGCTCGCCCGTCACCGTGCCGCCCATGGCAACGCTGGTTTCCAGAATGTCGGCGCCGAACAGCTCGCAGCGGTGCAGTTCGTCGGGGTTGTTGGCATCGAACAGGATCAGGGGGTGCAGATTGCCGTCTCCTGCATGGAATACATTGGCGCAGCGCAACTGGTATTTCTTCTCCATCTCCTGAATCGCCAGCAGGATGTCGGCCAGACGCTTGCGCGGAATGGTGGAGTCCATGCACATGTAATCAGGGCTGATGCGGCCGCTGGCGGGAAAGGCGTTCTTGCGTCCGCTCCAGAAACGCAGACGCTCTTCCTCGCTTTCGCTGACGGTGATGGCCGTGGCGCCGGCGTGGCGCAGCACTTCGCTCATGCGGGCGATCTCTTCCTCGACCTCCTCGGGCGTGCCGTCACTCTCGCAAAGCAAAATGGCTTCTGCCGTGAGGTCGTAGCCGGCGCGCACAAAGTCCTCCACGGCGGCCGTCATGGGCTTGTCCATCATTTCCAGACCCGCCGGAATGATGCCGGCCGCGATCACCGCAGCCACCGCGTCGCCCGCTTTGCGCACATCGTCGAAGCTGGCCATGATGCAGCGCGCCAGCTGGGGCTTGGGCACGAGCTTGACCGTGACCTCGGTCACCACGGCCAGCATGCCTTCGCTGCCTATCATGACGGCCAGCAGGTCCAGACCGGGGGTGTCGAGAGCATCCGAGCCGAACTCGACGGGCTCGCCTTCGATGCTGAAGCCTTTCACTTTGAGCACGTTGTGCACCGTGAGCCCGTACTTGAGGCAGTGCACGCCGCCCGAGTTTTCGGCCACGTTGCCGCCGATGGTGCAGGCGATCTGGCTGCTGGGGTCGGGCGCATAGTACAGACCGTAGGGGGCAGCGGCTTCGCTGATGGCGAGGTTGCGCACGCCGCATTGAACCAGGGCCGTGCGGCTGTAGGCGTCGACCTTGAGGATTTTGTTGAATTTCGCCAGCGACAGCGTCACGCCCATGGGGTGAGGCATGGCACCGCCCGAAAGCCCCGTCCCCGCGCCACGTGCAATGACGGGCGCTCCTATGGCGTGGCAGGTCTTGAGCACAGCCTGCACCTGTGCATAAGTCTCGGGCAGGCAGACCAGCAGAGGGCGCTGGCGGTAGGCCGTCAGTCCGTCGCACTCATAGGGTGTGGTGTCTTCGCTCTGATAGAGCAGGGCATGCGCCGGCACATGGGGGCGCAGGGCCTCCACCACCTCGGCCTGGCGCCGAGCACGCTCGGACTGCTCGGGCGGGTGGTGCGCGGCGTTGGCCGCTGCGCTGGAGGTGGCGACGAGATCGGTAAAAGTGCTGGCGAACGTCATGCCTGCAAATGTAGGGGATGCGCCCGCGCATTGGTGTGAGCTTTATTGCAAAGCTGCTTGAAATGCTTTGCGATGATGATGATATTTGCTCTTGAAATGATAGCTGTTGACGATTGATGAATAAGAATTGAAGTTGATTTATTCCCTGAAATGACCGCTCGCATCAATCATGGTCAGCCCCACATAGCTGGAGCCGGTGCGCGGCGGTGTGAAGCGCAGATGCATGGCGCCGTAGCGAATCTCGCCCATGGCGTCGAGGGCGGCCAGCAAGCCCGCTCGATTGCTTGTGGGCGCAGCTTTACGCAGCGCATCCAGCAGGGTTCGGGTATTGAGAAAGACTTCCAGGCCCAGATAGGAGGCAGGCGGCATGCCGCCGTGGTCGAGAAGCTGCTGGTAGTCCTTGATGGCCGGAACCGCGCCTTTCCAGGGACTGGGCACCAGGGTGGTGAAGGCAATGCCGCGTGTATAAGGGCCCAGCCCTTGCACCACGGCGCGGTTGGCCTGGGCGGCCAGGTTGTAGAAAGGCGCCGTGACATGAGCCTGTCTGGCCATGGTGATCAGACCTATGCTGGCAGGGGCACCCGCCAGCACGATGACGCCCTGGAGATCGGGCAGGGCGGCCAGTTGCCTGGCCAGGTCAGGGGTATTGGCACCCGATGCTTCCACGGCCAGCGTGATGGCGGGTTTGAGGTCCTTGGCGGCAAAGGCGGCCAGGGCAATCTGCAGACTGTCTTTGCCGAAGCCGTCGTTCTGGTGAACGATGGCGATCCGCCGCAGACCTATGGTCTGCATCTGCTGCAGCATGGCCGCGATTTCAGCCTGGGTGCTGGCGCGCAGCGGATAGATGAAACGGCCCGGTTGCTGGCGCATGCTGCCGGCTCCGGCAATCACGCCCACCAGGGCCGTCTGGCCTTGCTGTACCTCGGGTTGCATGGCTGTGCAACTGGCCGTTCCCCAGCAGTTGAGCAGGGCCAGGGCTCCTTCCTGGACCAGTTGGCGTGCATTGCTGGCGGCGCGCTGTGGCTCGTAGCCATCGTCCAGCACCTTGAGTGTCAAAGCTTTGCCGCCCAGGCCTCCCTGCTTGTTGAATGCCTCCACCTGCGCCTGCATGATGCTCATCCCTTCCTTGCCGGCCTCGGCCTGCGGGCCTGACAGCGGCAAGCTGGCGCCTATGGTGAGCTTGTTCTCCTGCGCATGCAGGGTCAGGCTGGCGGTGATGCCGACGGCCAGTAGCCAGGCGCAGCGCGATGGGGTTTGCATGGGTCTCCTCCTCGTTGTCGTCAGCCCATGGTGGGAGGCTTGCAACAAGAGTGGGAGAGGGCAACTGTGGCCATGTCGGCTGGGTGCGACGTTATGGTGTTTTGACCCGCTTATGAGATACGGGCTTGATCTGCATCGTCCCATGGCCTTGCGTCGTCATCTGCTCTCCAGTATCCACAGGCGCTTGCTGGCACGGGTCATGGCGACGTAGAGCATGTTGCGCTGTGGGTCGCTCGCATTGGGCGAGAAGTGCCTGGAATTGACAAAGGGCACGGCTACATACTCGTATTCATGGCCTTTGCTGCGCTCTACCGTGAGCAGTTGCAAGCTGGGTTTTTCATGGCGCTGATGCTGCGCGATGCTCGACTGGACCATGAGGCTGAGGCGGCCCAGGAATTCATCGACGGAAAGCCCGGCGCAGATGCGCGACAGCGCTTGCAGGCTGGCCAGGCACTGGCCCAGTTCGTCCTGGCTGATGGGGGCCTGGGCAAAGAACTGTCGTAACAGAGGGTGCCGGAGCAACTGCCCCGCATCGGCGCACTGGTCGGCGGGCAGGGCCAGCAACCGGGCACAGGGGGAGTCTGGTGCGATGTAGGCGGCGAGGAAGCGGCGCATGGCGGCTTGCTGTCCCATGAGTTCGGCGGCGATGCGCAGCGTGTCGGATTCCGGCGGGGCGTCGCCCAGTGCAGTCATGTCGAACAGGCCGTTGGCCAGCAGATCCCGGTCGGGCGGGCTGGCATGGCGCACATAGCGCATCAGACCTTCGGCAGCGCTGCTCAGAATGCCTTGCGAGAGCAGCGCACCGCCGCTGCAGCCCTGCATGGCCCACAGCATGGCCAGCACCAGGGCGATTTCGCGGCGCTGGTAGAAGCGCTGCATGCCTTTGCAGGCATAGTGCACGCCCTCGTGGGCGAACAGCCATTCAAGCAGTACCGAATCTTCGGGCGAATGCAGGATGACACGCAACACGGCCGGCGGATCCTGCGGTTTGCGGGGCTGACGGGCCACGGCGGCATGAATATCCAGCAATTGCCGGGCGCAGTCCTCGTCATCGCCATGGCGATGTTCGAACCAGGCCGAGGCGTTGCGGTAATGGGCGTCGAACTCCACGCCGAAGAGCCGGTTCAGTTCCTGGCAGATGACGGGGCCGAAGCGATAGGTCGTGTTGAGCGTGGCCTGGCCGGTGCCCGCGGGCAGCTCCTGCAGTATGCGCTGGGCGCTGTCGCCAAAGATGGAGGAGGCGCCAGGCAGTATGTGCTGGTTGAAGTCGCCGACACCGATGAAGCGCCCGTTGCCGCGCGCCAGATGGCGCAGCACCAGCAGCGCGGCCTCGTCCAGGTCCTGCAGTTCGTCGAACAGCACGGCTTCGAAGCGACCCTGCAGCAAAGGGAAGTCGGCATCGAAGTCCAGTGCGGCCAGCTGGCAGGCCAGCGCATAGGTGCAGTCGCCGGGTGCATAGAACAGTGGCTCCTGGGTGGGGCCTGCGCGCAGCCGCTCATAGCTGCGCAGCAGCCGGTACAGGCCGTAGTCCAGGGCGTTGTCTCGGCAATATGCCAGCGCGCCGAGGCCGCTGTCGTCGATGTCGAGTTCCAGCATGCACTGCTTGGCCTGGGCCTCGAAAGCGAGGAAGGCACTGATGTCCAGAGGCCGGGCGAAGTAGTCCGCCAGCTCGGGAATGTCGAGCTCGGCATGCCGCTCGGCCTCTTGCGACAGCGCTTCATGCGCCTGCTGGATGAGCAGATTCTTCTCCAGGCCGGAGGAGAGCATGGGTACAGGGTCGCCCTGCTCTTCGAGCAGGCGGGCGCAAAAATGCTCCAGAGTGAGCAGATGCAGGCCTTCGAGGGGCATGGCGGAGAGCCGGTCCAGGCGCGCCTGAATGGCCTTGATGCCGGCCTCCGAGTAGGCCAGCATCAGCACGTTGCGTGCGCCCTGGGTGCGGATCAGGTCGGCGGCCTTGATGGCCAGCGTGGTCGTCTTGCCCGTGCCGGCCAGGGCGCGGATGAGCAGCGAGGACGCTTCTCTGTTGAGGGCCTGGTTCTGGTCAAGGCCGGGGTACAGCCTGGGCTGCAGGTTCATGCCGTGGGTGCTCCATCTTCGTTATCCATCGAGCAGCCCGTGTAACGAACTGCTCGCCGGGCCAGGGACGGCGAGCAAGAGCTGTGCCGCAGCGAAGCCGCGGGGGCAGCTCAGCCCATCGCCTTGCGCAGCCACTCAGCGAAGGCAGCGCATTCCCAGCGGTCCATGATGCCGGTCTTCCAGCACAGGTAGTGAGCGTGCGGGCTGGGTGCATCGACATCGAAAAGGCGTACCAGCGTTCCGTTTTCCAGCCAGGGGGCGCCGAGCTTGTGACGTACCAGGGCTATGCCCATGCTGGCCGACGCGGCATCGCACATCAGGCCGATATCGTTGAACTGCGAGCCTTCGTTGGGCTCGGCCATGTCGAGGCCGGTGGCGGCGAACCAGGTGCGCCAGGGCTCCAGCGGGCTGCGCAGCAGCGGCATGCCTTCCAGGTCTTCAGGGCGCTCGAACGGGCCATGTTCGCGGATGAAGCTGGGCGAGGCCAGCGGTGTGACCGTGTCGCGGGCCAGCTCGATATGCTCCACATCGGCATAGTGGCCGGCGCCGAAGCGCACCATCAGGTCGGCGTCCTCGCCGATCACATCCAGCAGCGGAATCGACACCTGCAGCGCAATGTCGATCTCGGGATAGGCCTCGGTGAACTGGCGCAGGCGCGGGATCAGGATCACGCGCGCAAAAGTGGGGGTGACGGCCAGCTTCAGGCGCCTGCGCCCAGGCGAGGCTGACGCTCCCGGAAAGCGTTGCAAGGCGCCCAGGCCTTCACGCACATGGGCCAGATAGGAGCTGCCATCCGTGGTCAGCGAGAAATCCGTGCGGCCGAACAGGCGCGCTCCCAGAATCTGCTCCAGCTGCTTGACCCTGTGGCTGACGGCGCTGGGCGTGACGCACAGCTCCTCCGCCGTCAACGTGACCGAGCGCAGCCGCGCCAGAGCCTCGAAGGTGAGCAGGCACTGTATCGGCGGAATCCGCCTGGCCGTAATGCTGTTCAAGGCGCCGGGGCTGCGGGTCATATGATCAATCCCAAGCCCAGGGATTTAGCGGAACACCACGGTCTTGTGACCGTTGAGAATGACGCGGCGCTCGCTATGCCACTTCACGGCACGGGCCAGAACTTGGCTCTCGGTGTCGCGGCCACGGGCCGTCAGGTCCTCCACGGTGTCGGTATGGTCGGCGCGTGCCACGTCCTGCTCTATGATCGGGCCTTCGTCGAGGTCGGCCGTCACATAGTGGGCGGTGGCACCGATCAGCTTCACGCCGCGGTCATGCGCCTGGTAGTAGGGCTTGGCGCCCTTGAAGCTGGGCAGGAAGCTGTGGTGGATATTGATGGCGCGGCCGGCCAGCTTTTTGCACAGGTCGTTGGACAGCACCTGCATGTAGCGCGCCAGCACCACCAGCTCGGCGCCTTCCTCCTCGATGATCTCGTACTGGCGCTCTTCGGCCTGGGCCTTGGTCGCGGCAGTCACGGGAATGTGATGGAAGGGGATGTTGTAGCTGGCCGCCAGCTGATAGAACTCGCGGTGGTTGCTGATGATGGCCTTGATCTCGATGGGCAGCAGGCCCGACTTCCAGCGGAACAGCAGGTCGTTGAGGCAGTGGCCTTCCTTGCTGACCATGATGACGGTCTTGATGCGCTCGGCCTTGGAGTGCAAACTCCACTGCATTTGATATTGATCAGCTAATTCGGCAACGGATGCCTTTAAAGAGGCGGCGTCTTTGCCATCGCAGGCAAACTGCACGCGCATGAAGAACAGACCGGTTACCGGGTCGTTGTACTGCGCTGCTTCTTCAATATTGCCGCCTTGTTCAAGCAAGAATCCGGAAACGGCATGCACCAGGCCCAGTCGGTCTGGGCAGGATAAAGTCAAAATATAGGCTTGGGTCATAGCTCGGCAATTGTCGCAGCAAGGCGAGGACCCTGCGGACAAAGGAAATTCATGAAAAGCGAGGAGGGGCATTCTCCGCTCACACCCTGGGTGATTGTCACCCTCTATTTGTGCGTGGGGATGCTTTGGTTGGGGGCGCAGGCGGGCGTGCTCGGCTATTTTGATGTATCGCTGAATCGACAGTCGCTGCGTTGGCAGATAGGCCTGTTCATTGTTTGGTTGCTGGCGACAGCGCTGGTTGCACTTTTGTTCATGCAGCGCAAGGCGCGCGCCGACCAGCGTGGCCGGGAGACGGCGCAGGAGCTGGAGCTGGTGGTGCGCCACGCACCGGCCGGCATGGCTCGCGTGCATGTGGGCGGTGCCGAGATTGTCTGGGCCAATGCCAAGCTGGCGGGTTGGCTGGGCTGCAGCGTCGAGTCGCTGCGCGGTCAGGATTTCCGGGTGCTGGTGCCGGTGAATGACCAGGACGAGGTTGCTCTGCAGCTGCAGCGCCTGCTGGACGGCAGCACCGATTACTTCCAGGTGCTGCGCCAATGCGTGAATGCCGGCACCGGCAAGGTTACGCCCGTGCTGTGCACCACCAGCCGCGTGGCGGCTTCGGGTGTGGACGGGCCGGTGGCCCTGGTCTGCGTGCTGCAGGACCTCAGCGAGATGGTGAGTGCGCGCAAGGCCATGATGCGCAGCGAGACCATGCTGCGCCTGGCGCTGGAGGGCAGCGGCAATGGCGTGTGGGAGTGGGACGCGCTCGAGCAGCGGCTGAACTTCTCCACGGGCATGAGTGCCTTGCTGCGCTATCAGGGCCAGGATCTGGCCCGGGAGTTCGATTTCCAACAGCGCCTGCACCCCGAAGATGCCGCAGGTGCGCGCGCCCAGGCCGAGCAAGCACTGGAGCAGGACAGCATGCTGGTGCTGACGGCACGTCTGCTGTGCTTTGACGGTCTGTATCGCTGGTTCCGCGCACGCGGCCAGGCCTACAAGGATGAGAGCGGACGCCTGATACGGATCTCGGGTCTGCTCTCCGACCAGACTGCGAGTCGCGAGGCCGATGAGCGCAGCCGCCTGGCTTCCACGGTGGTGGACAACACCATCGAAGGTGTGGTGGTGACCGATGCACACAGCCGAATTCTCTCGGTCAACCACGCGTTCACGAAGCTGCTGGGCTTCAGCGAAGCGGAAATGTTGGGCAAGACGCCGCGCATGTTCAAGTCCGGCCGACATGACAAGGCCTTCTATGACGCCATGTGGGCCAGCATGCACGCCACAGGGCACTGGCAGGGCGAAATTTGGAATCGGCGCAAGAATGGAGAGGTCTTTCCTGAGCGCATGTCGCTGAGTGCGGTCAAGGATGCCAACGACAAGGTGACGCATTACGTTTGCATGTTCACCGATATCTCGGCCGAGAAGGCGCGCGAGCAGCAACTGGAGTTTCTGGCCCATCGCGACACCTTGACCGGTCTGCCCAACCGCTCTCAATTCACGCGCATGCTGAGCGAGGCGGTGGAATTGAGTCGGAGCACCAACCGTCGCATGGCCGTGCTGCTGTTCAATATCGACCGCTTCAAGGACGTGAACGACAGCTATGGCCACTCCATCGGCGACGAGGTGCTCAGGCATGTGTCTGTGCAGATGCAGGGTGCTTTGCGGCACGGCGACATCATTGGCCGCCTGGCGGGCGATGAAATCTGCGTGGTGGCGCAATCCATTTGCGGTCGCGACAGCGCGGTGGACGTGGCCGAGCGCTTGATGGCAGCAGCCGGCCAGCCCTGGACCACGCCAGATGGCCTGTCGGTGGTGGTCAGCGTCAGCGCAGGCATCTGTCTGTATCCCGACCATGCATTGACAGCCGACGATCTGCTGCAGGGCGCCCATGCAGCGGTGTATGGAGCCAAGGCCAGAGGCTCCAATGCCTGGTGCTTCTTCCATGAGAACATGACCCAGGCCGCCCGCGAGCGCCTGGCGCTGGAGGCGCGCCTGCGCCGTGCGCTGGAGCTGGGCCATATGCGTCTGTATTACCAGCCACAGATTGAGCTGGCGACGGGGCGCCTGATGGGGGCTGAAGCCCTGTTGCGCTGGCTGGACCCAGAGGAAGGCCTGATCTCGCCGGCCCGTTTCATTCCCGTGGCGGAAAACTCGGGCGTCATCGGCCAGCTGGGTCTGTGGGTGCTGGGTGAGGCCTGTCGTCAGGGTCAGCAATGGCGTGCTGCCGGTCTGCCCGATCTGACGATTGCAGTCAATGTCTCGCTGCACCAGTTTTTGCTGACCGATATTGCCGGGGCTACGGCCGATGCGCTCAACAAGTCGGGTTTTCCGGCCAGCCTGCTGGAGCTGGAAATCACCGAAAGTGCACTGGCCGAAAAGCCCGAAGAGGCGCTGGCCGTGCTCAACCGCCTGCGCGAGCTGGGCCTGCGTCTGGCCATTGATGACTTTGGCACCGGTTATTCGTCGCTGGCGCACCTCAAGCGCTTCCCGCTCGATCTGCTCAAGATCGACCAGGGCTTTATCCGTGACATTCCGCACAGCGCGGACGATATGACCATCAGCAGCTCGGTCATTGCCCTGGGTCATGCCATGGGCCTGAAGGTACTGGCCGAAGGCGTGGAAACGCAGGAGCAGCTGTCTTTTCTGCAAGACAAGGGCTGTGACTTCTTCCAGGGCTATTTCTGCAGCCGCCCCTTGCCGGCG
Source organism: Comamonas testosteroni (assembly GCF_014076415.1). Taxonomy (NCBI): domain Bacteria; kingdom Pseudomonadati; phylum Pseudomonadota; class Betaproteobacteria; order Burkholderiales; family Comamonadaceae; genus Comamonas; species Comamonas testosteroni. The sequence goes on along the minus strand of NZ_CP043568.1, from coordinate 5,460,960 downwards.
GAGGACTTTGCGCGGCTGCTGGAAAAAGCAGGCGCCGGCCAGCCCCTGGTCGATGTGCAGAGCGGCGTGACAGCTTGATGAACTCAGCCATGTGCCCGCCCTGCCAGCCTTATTACCCGGCCCAGAGCTTTACTTTCAAATTGCCGCTGAGGCTGGTGGAGGCCGTGTTCGGTTGCGACAACTTCGATGACTGCGGCGATTGGCTGCAGGACTGGCTGGCTGAATACCTGACGGACCACCCACCTTCCCGCAGTGGCTATCGTCTCATGCTGGATTGCGACTTCGAGACCGTGCACCCCAACCCCTGGTTTCACACGCTGAACTACACCGCCCAGTTGCCGGATGAGCGGCTGGCGCGGTTGCTTGAGCAGGCCCTCAGGAACAAGGGGCTGCTGGACTGAGCAGATCAGTTGGCCCGTGTCTGGGGGGCTGGGCGGCCTTTCCACTGCTCGCGCAACTGGGCGCATTGGTCCTGTGAGGCATTGCCCGCCAGTGTCAGCAGCTTGTCTGCTTTCATACTGATAGCAGTTGGCGCTTTATCCGATTGGGCTATCGCCACTTTCTGCCTCAAATCCTTGGGCAGCCAGGTGGGCACGCCGATATCACTGCGCACATGGCTGCGTCCCGCAACCAGCAGCACGGACTGGCCGGGCCGGCTCAATTGCTGCACGGCGGTGGCCGTGACCTTGGCCATGGATTCATCGCGGGCCAGCTGGATGCGGGCCATGGGGGCGAACTGGGACTCGGGCAGCAGGCCGCAATGTCCATCCTTGATGGCGTCCAGCTGCAACTGCCAGCCCGGGACTGGCAGGTGGTTGTCATAGCGGGACTGGCCCATGGTCTGCTTCATCTGCGCGCGCGGCAGATTGCCGCCCAGTACGGGTACACCGGCGCGCACGGCGTTCATCACCATGGGGCCATAGTCCTGCCAGGGCCAGCCACCGCCAGCAGCGCCGCTTTGCCATTGCAGTGACTGCTGCACCTGCTCTTCGGTCGCTGTGGTGGCCAGGCTGGCCGTGCTGCCCCCGGCCGGTGCCATCTCGATCACCAGCGCGCCCAGGCGCTGCCCAGCCGCCAGCAGCTGCACGGTTTGTGCTTCCCACTGATGATGGGCAATCTGGTCATGCTGCTCGCCAAGAGCGATGACCTGGGCATCGGTCCATTGCGCCAGCGTCTGCTGCCAGTCTGCACTGGAGGTTAGCGTGCTGGTCTGATGGGCGCAGCCGCCGAGCAGCAATGCGGCTGCCGTGGCCAGAAAAGAAAGCGCGGGGCGCGAAGAATGAGGCTTCAGGCGCATAGATGCCTGAGATGCAGTCCACATAGTTTGAGCAGTCCAATCTTGAAAGACGGGGCATGGCTTCGTAGCTGTAGATTTCCCACCGGCTTTGCCCACCGAGTTTTGCCGCGATACTGCGGGGCATTGCCCCTGTCGCGCGTCCATTGTCGTGCCTTGCCGGATTCCCGTGCACATGTCCGTATTGCTTCCCCCCGTGTTTCTGGCCCGTGTGGCCGCTACTTTGCTGCTGGCATGGCTGGCAGCCCAGCTCTGTCTGGTGCTGCATACGCCGCTGCCGTGGATGCTGGGTCCGCTGATTTCCATCTCCCTGCTATCGATAGGCGGGGCGCCCACCCAAAGCTGGGCCAGGCTGCGCGATCTGGGGCAGTGGACGATAGGCGGCGCTCTGGGCCTGTATTTCACGCCTGCGGTGACCGAGCTGGTCGCCGGTCTGTGGTGGGCGATTGCGCTGGCCATTGCCTGGGCCCTGTTGCTGGGCTGGGCCTTCGGGCGCTGGCTGTATCGCGTGCAGGCCCCCTCCATGCTGGGGCAACCGGGCATGGACGAAGAGCGCTTGCGCGCCACGACCTATTTCTCGGGGGCGATAGGTGCGGCTTCGGAGATGACGCTGCTGGCCGAGCGCGAGCATGCGCGCACCGATCTGGTGGCTGCGGCGCACAGCCTGCGGCTGGTGATAGTCACGGTGAGCATTCCTTTTGCCCTGCAATGGGCGGGGCTGCAGGGCGACCCCGGCCTGACGCTGCCCAGCGTGCGCAATGTGCAATGGCCGGGCTTTGCCTGGCTGGCGCTGGCCACTGGCGCCGGGGCATTGCTGATGCTCAGGCTCAGGCGTGCCAATCCCTGGTTTCTGGGTGCGCTGGCCGTATCCATGGGCTTGACCATGGCCGGCCTGGAGCTGTCTGCCGTGCCGCAATGGCTGATGAATGCCGCACAGTTGGTGATCGGCGTCAGCCTGGGAGTGCGCTTTCGACGTGAGTTCCTGCACACCGCTCCGCGCTGGCTGGGCATGGTGGCGCTGGGTACCGTGGGGCTGATGGCGGTTTGCGCGGGCTTCGCCTGGCTGCTGCACGCTGCCACAGGCCTGCCCTGGGTAACCTTGCTGCTGGGCACCTCGCCGGGCGGCATCACCGAGATGGCCATCACCGCCAAGGTGCTGCAGCTGGGCGTGCCCGTGGTCACGGCCTTCCAGGTCTGCCGGCTGATTGCCGTGCTGCTGCTGGTGGCGCCGCTGTTCCGCTGGGTGGAAGCGCGCGGGCGCCTGCCGGGCCGGACGGTGCAGTAGAGCAGCTTGTATCGCTACACTTGGCGGCAAGCCGAAAGGCCCGGTGCGTAGAAACACCTGAACCGGCGTTGCAGCCCCCACCGTCAATCGGGGTCTTGTTCACCCAGGAATCAAGACCATGTCTTCCGCCTCCCTGGCCGGCCATCATGCCGAGCCTGTCTCCATCAGCCCTCTCCACCAGCGGGAGGGCTGACCCATGACCTCCTCCAAAAACGCTGCCCGCGTGGCAGTGCATGCGCTGCCTTGCCCGGAAACAGAGAAAGCCACCCCATCCCCCACCTCGCCCACCTGGCAGAAGGCCATGCATGTCTCGCTGTCCATGGCGGAGAGCACGCTGGCGGCGCTTTCCCCAGGCCTGCCACGACAAGCGGGGACGCAATGCGCGCCAGTTCGAAGTGGCATGCGCGGTGGAACTTGCGCTGGCACACATTCGGCGCATGCAGGCCGATCCGCCGCAGGACCATGCGGCATTCGAGCAGCAATGGCACATGGCGGCCAGCGCCATTCAGCTTGCCGACAAGGCCTTCAAGCTGCCTCGCTCACGCTACCGCCACTTGCTCAAGCACATGCGTCTGCACTTCGATCTGCTCAAGGATCTGGTGGAGCGCGTGAAGATGCGGAGCCGGCGAGGGAGCTGAGGCGCAGGGCCGGGCTGTCGGAAGGCAACCCTCCGGTTGTCCTGTGCCGTGAAGGTGACGCAATGACAAGGAGGACACCTGTGGCAGCGGGCAAATCTGCCGCCGCGCCGGTCGGCCTGATCCTGTGCGCCGACAAGGGCCATGCCTTGGCGCGGTATGCGCTGGATGGCTTGTCGACCAAGGCGATGGCGGCCAACTACCGGATGGTATTGCCGGATGCCGAGTTGCTTCAAAAAGAGCTGGAGAGCACTCGACGCAGGCAGGAGTCTCGGCGAGTGCTCCACACGGATGCTGGCCAACCATGACCCTGGCAGCCGCTCCTCACCAAAGCCCACTGTCGCTGGTAGATACCGCAATCGCCCCACCGGCCAGCGCCTGCTGCACCTGGTCCTGGCTGCAGACGAAGCCAGAGGCCACGAGCGGCGGCAGGATGCGGCGCTCTGCCTCGGTGATGTGGGCCAGCATGGGGGCGGGCATGATCTGCACGAGGTTGGGGTCGCTCTGCTCCACCGCCTTGATGCTGCGTGGCCAGGTGGAGCGGTCGGTGACGAAGACCTTCTGCATGGTCAGCAGCCCGGCCTTGTTGGCGCGCTGGATGGTGGCCACGCGCGTGGACAGCAGGCTGCTGGCGCCCAGGTCCACGAGGTAGTCCACGCCGCCCTTGTCGGGCGAGATGCCGTCGCAGCTGTCGATGTTGACGATGGCGATCTTGCCCGCCCCTGTGATGGTGGAGATCACCGAGCGCAGGCGGCGCAGTTCGATGTTGGCGACGATGGCGACTTCGGCCTGGCTGGCCAGCAGCGCGTCCATCTGCTCGGCCCCGTAAAGGGTGGCGATGACGGGGCGGCGCGCCAGCCGCGCACCCAGGGAGTTGTCCGGGCGGCCCATGTCAGAGGTCCAGCCCCAGCTTGCCGGGGTTGAGCAGGTTCTTGGGGTCCAGCATGCGCTTGGTGGCCTCCAGCAGGGCAAAGGCCGGGCCCAGCGATTGCCGCATGTAGGGCGCGCGCAGCAGGCCCACGCCGTGGTGGTGGCTGAGCGTGGCGCCGTGGCGCAGCAGCACGGCGTTGGCCGCGTCCCAGGCCGCGCGGTACCACTGGGCGCGCTGGTCCACGGCCACCTCGCCGCGCAGCGAAAAGTACAGGCAGGCGCCATCCACATAGGCATGCGACTGGTGGGCCGAGCCGGCCAGGGTGCCGGGGATGGCCTGCAGCGCGGCGACCACTTCCTCGTAGATGGCCGGCAGGTCTTTCCAGGGGCCGCACATCTCCAGAGTGTCGGCGACGAAGCCCGGGCCTTTCTTGAAGCCCTCGGCGCTCTTGCCGGTCAGGTAGCGCGTGTCCAGCCAGCGCTCCAGGGTGGCGGCACCGTCCAGCCGTTCACCCAAAGGTGCACACACACGTTCGCAGATGGCCATGACGGCATCGACGATCTCGGGCGCGCCTTCGTCGGCGATCAGCAGCACGTTAAGGTCGCTGCGGTCGAATTGCACGCCGCTTTCCAGCGCGTCGTACAGCCGCAGCGCGGCGGGGTTGGCGCCTTGCTGCAGGATCTGGCGGCAGGCCTCCAGGCCCTGGGCAAAGCTGGCAAAACCATAGGCGATGGCGCGGCCGTGGTCGGGCAGGCGGTGCAGCTTGAAGCGGATGCGCACGATCACGCCCAGCGTGCCTTCCGAGCCGATGAACAGCTGCTGCAGGTCCGGGCCGATGGCCGCGCGCGCGTAGCCGCCCACGGTGACGAGGCGGCCATCGGCCAGCACCACGTCCATGCCGTGGACCATGTCCTCGATCTTTCCGTAGCGCGTGGACAACTGGCCTGCGCCCCGGCAGGCCACCCAGCCACCCACGGTGCTGATGCCGAAGGACGAGGGCCAGTGGCCCATGGTCATGCCGTGGCGGCGCTGGATGGTTTCCTCGAACACGTCGCCGAACATGCCGGCCTCGACCTCGACGATCTGGCTTTGCTCGTCCATCGCGATGAAGCGGTTGAGCGCGCACAGGTCCAGCACGATGCCGCCGCGCAGGGGCAGGGCCGCGCCCGTGACGTTGCTGCGCCCGGCCGAGACGGTGACGGGAATGGCATGTGCATCGGCAATGCGCATCACGGCCTGCACCTGCTCCACGGTGGATGCATGGGCGATGACGGCCTGCGGCGTGGCCGGGTGGCCCGAGGTTTCGGCCACCATGGTGCGTGCCCACCAGTCGCGCGTGCCGGCGACGATGTCGGCGCGCTCGGTCTGCACGCGGTCACAGGCGGCGCGCAGTGCGGCGAGCACCGCCTCGGGCACGGCCACTGGCTTGTGCTGCAGGCCGCAGGGGCTGCCAGTGGCCGCACCTTCGGATGCGGGTGCGGCCTGTGCTGCCCAGCCTGGGGTCGTGGGGGCGCCCACCACGTAGTTGCGGCGGTTGTAGCCACGGGCGATTGCGTCTTTGCTCAGCATTGGATGTCTCCCATCAAAATCTGTTTCTCGCGCTCCATGGCGCGGCGGTAGTCGTGGATCTGCTGCGCTATCTGCGCAGGTGCCAGCCCCAGTTCCTGGGCCAGGATGTCGCCCACGCGCGCTGCGGCGCGGGCCGATGCATCGCGCGCCATGAGGCGTGCGCGCATGCGGCGCGAGAGCACGTCTTCCACCGTGCGCGCCATTTCGTGGCGCGCGGCGTAGAGGACTTCGGCCTCGGTGTGGGGCAGTCCCTCGACGATGGGCCGGGCCAGCGCGGGATGCGCGTCGAGGATGTCGCTGACGAAGCGCGCTTCCGTGCCGTAGCGCTCGCCCAGATGGGCCGACAGTCCACCCGTGGCCGTGATGGCCTGGGCGTCGTAGCCGGCCGCGCCCAGCAGGAAGGCCGAGGTGGTGGTGCAGCGCGTGCGCCGGCCCAGCAGCTTTTCCACGGCGTCCACGGTCTGCTCGGCCATGTGGCGCGAGGTGGTGAGCTTGCCGCCGACGATGGTGACCAGGCCGTCGGTCGCCACATGGATTTCGTGGTTGCGCTTCATCTCCACGGTCTTGCCGCCGGGCGGGCCGACCAGGGGGCGGCAGCCGGCGATGGAGCCGACCACGTCCTCGGGCGACAGGTCCACCTTGAGCGCCGATCGGGCGCCTTCGAGCAGGAAGTCCAGCTCGGCGCGCGTGCAGTGCACGTCGTCCAGGCTGCCCGCATAGTCCTCGTCGGTGGTGCCCAGGTAGGAGACATCGCCCCAGCGCGTGATGGTGGCGCGCCGGCTGCGGCCCGGCACGGGGATGGTGACGGTGCAGTCGTTGCGTATGCGCAGCCAGGGAATGGCCACGTGTACGCCCTTGGCGGGGCGCACGTGCAGCTGCGCCTGCTGGTCGGGCCTGCGGCCATCCCAGTCGCGCAGCCAGACGCCCGTGGCCATGACCACGCTGCGCGCGCGCACCGTGATCTCGCGGCCATCGGCCTGGACGATGGCGCCGTCCACGCCGCCGTGGGCGTTGCGCGTGATGGCGGTGGCCCGGGCATGGTTGAGCACGGCCGCGCCATGGAAGGCCGCCGTGCGCGCCACGGCCAGCGTGAGCCGCGCATCGTCCACGCGCGCATCGAAGTACATGTAGCCACCCAGGAGCTGCTCTTCGCGGAAGGTCGGACAGTGCGACAGCACCTCGGCCTTGCCGAGCTTGCGGTGCAGGATGCCTTCGCGCCAGCCGCCGGCCAGGTCATAGGTCCACAGCAGGCTGCCGAAGGCCTTGGCCAGGCGGGCGTCGAAGACGCCGTCGCGCTCCATCACGGGAAACAGGAAGGGCAGGCGCTGCACCAGGTGCCGCGCATTGCGGCGCAGGCGCTGGCGCTCCAGCAGCGAGTGCCGCACCAGTCCCAGGTTGCCCTGCTCGATGTAGCGCAGGCCGCCATGGACCATCTTGGAGGACTTGGACGAGGTGCCCGAGGCGAAGTCGTCCTTCTCCACCAGGGCCACGCGCAGGCCGCGCAGGCTGGCGTCCAGCGCGGCATAGGCGCCGGTGATGCCGCCGCCGATGACCAGCAGGTCGAATGCCTCGTCGCCCAGCCGCGCGAGCTGGTCCGCGCGCTGCAGCTGCAGCGGTGCAGTCTGGGTCAGCATGGCGCTGTCCCTGCGTTCCTTGTCGAAGGGCCACTGCATCATGCGCGGCCCTCCAGGGCGGCGGCGCGCCCGGGCGCCCGGGCGCGGGCCAGTTCGTCGCCCACGCGGGCGCGCCAGATGCTGCGGCGCTCGCTTCGCTCGTCGACCGCCATGCGCGGTTCGAAGACCGCTTCGGTGCGCAGCGTGGCGCAGGCCTGCGGCAGCCCGTCCCACAGCAGGCCCGCGCTGCCGGCCATGAAGGCGATGCCGCGCAGGCTGGCCTTGTCGGTATCGGCCAGGCGTCGCACGGGCAGGCCGCCCAGGTCGGCCTGGATCTGCAGCAGGGCATCGCTGCCCGACAGGCCGCCGCCCACCAGCAGCTCGCCCACCTCGGTGCCTGCTGCCGCCTCGTCGGCCTGCACGCAGGAGGCCACGGAATGCGCAATGCCTTCGAGGATGGAGCGCGCCAGCTGCGGCCGCGAGGTGGCCATGGACACGCCCGAGATCGAGGCCCGCGCGCCCGGCTCCATGGCCGGCAGGCGCAGGCCGGTGAGCGCGGGGATGAAGACCAGGTCGGCCGGCGTCTCGGCCTCGCGGGCCAGGGTGCTGATCTGCTGCGGGTTGTCGAACCACTGCAGCTTCTCGCAGATCCAGTTGAGCGCCGAGCCCGTGGTGGGCACATAGGTCTCGATGGCATAGCGCGAGACACCGCCCATGCGCCGCGCCGTCATGGTCAGCGAGCTTTCATGGGCCGCGTCATGCGCGGGCAGCTTTGTTCCCGTGAGCACATCGACGAAGCTGCCCGTGCCATGCACGCACAGCGCCTGGCCGCGCTCCAGGCAGCCCAGGCCCACGGCCGCCGCATGCTGGTCGCCCGCGCAGGCCAGGATGGGCACGGCCAGGCCCAGGAGCTCGGTGCGCGTGCGGCCGAAGTCCTGCACGTCTTCGCACAGGCGGGGCAGCAGTTCGGCGGGAAACTCCAGCGCGTCCAGCCAGTCGTGCAGGTAGCGGTGCTCGCCCAGCGCATAGGCGTTGCCCGAGGTCACATTGGTGGGCGTGGTGACCACGGCGCGCGCATCCGACAGATGCCACAGCAGCCAGGAGTCGATGGTGCCGAAGGCCAGCCGCCGCTGGCGCCAGGCCTGGGCCACGGCCGGGCATTCGCGCAGCTTGTGCGCGGCCCACAGGTAGGGCGAACGCACGCCCACGGGCCGGCCCGCGTGGCGGATCAGCCGGGCATCCCAGTCGCCGGCCAGCAGGGCCAGTTCGTCGCGGTGGCGCGCATCCTGCCAGACCATGATGGGCGCCAGCGAACGGCCCGTGGCCGTATCCCAGAGCACGGCCGAGCAGCGCTGGTTGGCAATGGCCAGAGCCACGATCTGCTGGCCGCTGCCCTGGGCGCGGGCGATGGCGCGGCGGCACACGTCCAGCGTGCGCTCCAGCAGCAGGTCGGCGTCCTGTTCGACCACGCCGGGGCGCGGGCAGTGGATTTCCAGCGGCAGATAGTCCTGGGCGGACACCTGCCCGTCGCGCCCCACGACGGCGGCGCGCGTGCCCGAGGTGCCTTCGTCGATGCAGAGGATCACGGCTTCATGGTGCATGGAGTGCTCTCTTTCAGGCGGTGGTTTGAGCGATCTTGGCGGGCGGGGCGGCGTCGTCCGCGAACTGGGGCGCGCCGGGCTCGTCGTCGGGGTTCACCGTGGTGCGCGTGGGGTCCCAGCGGATGGAAAAGCAGACGATGCTGGCCAGCAGCGGCACCACGGACAGGATGAGGAAGGTGTTCTCCAGCCCGTACTGCTGGCGGAACAGCGGGAACACCAGCAGCCCCAGCGCCGCGCCCATGGCGCCCAGCGCGCCGATCACGCCATTGGCGCCCGCGCGCAGCTCGCTGCGGAACGATAGCGTGGACAGGCTCTTGCCGTTGGCGCCGGGCCCGCCCGAATGAAAGAGGATGAACAGCGAGGGCACGGCCACGGCCAGCCAGATGGGCATGCGGCCGTTGAACAGGCCCAGAACCAGCAGCATCAGGAACACCAGCGCAAAGCCGAAGGCCGAGGCCCGCCGCAGGCCCAGCCGGCGCCCGATGACGGGCGACAGGAATCCGCCGACGATGCCGAACACGTTGAACACCAGCGCACCCAGCGTGGCCTCGCGGAAGTCCTTGCCGAACAGCGAGGCGCTGATCAGCGGCAGGTACCAGCCCACGGCAAAGTACTGGATGGACTGGCCTATCTGCACCGTGGCCGCCAGCAGCGTGCGCGGCAGGTAGATGCCGCGAAAGATCAGCAGTACATTGGCCAGCCCGCGCCGCGCCGGGTTGAGCACGGGAAGGCGTTCGGCGGGCGGCGCGGCCTCGAAGCGGTGGCCACGGGCGCCGTAGATGCGCGTCATGGCGCGGGCGGCGTCATCCAGCCTTTCCTTGCGTGCCAGCCAGGTCGGGCTTTCCACCAGCAGCGCAGCCTGCATGCCCAGGATGAACAGGCCGAACACCGCCGTGGCGGCCACCGAATAGCGCCACAGCGAATCGCCCACATCCCAGGAATGGAACCACAGCGCCAGCACCAGGTTGCTGCACACGGCCATGTACCACATGCCCTGCCAGACATTGAGCCGGCTCTTGAGTCGGGCGGGCGTGAACTCGGCCAGCACCGCCATGGCGATGGCGAAGTCGATGCCATAGGCCGCGCCCACGAAGAAGCGGCCGAAGAGGATGGTGGCGTAGTCGGGCGCCATGCTGACCAGCAGCGCACCGGCCACGGCCAGCACCTTGGCGATGACCAGGGGGCGCATGCGGCCCCAGCGGTCGGCCATCCAGCCGCCGATGGGATTGAAGGCAATGGACACCCAGGAGGCCAGCGACGTCATCCAGGCCACTTCGGCCGGCGTCAGTTGCTGGTCGCGCGTCATGGGGCCCAGGCCCACGCTGAGTGCGGAGTTGGAGAATGCGTCGAGGAAAAGTCCGCCGAGTGCCAGCCACCAGATGGTGCCGGCGCGGCCTGAAATGCCCTGGCGTGCGTCGATGTAGGCGATGACATCCTGAACGCCGCGAACCCTGTGGATGCTGGTCTGCATGCTGGCCTCCTGTGTTTCTGCAAGAGGCCGGCAGACCATACAGGCGCGACAAGACCATCTCACAGATGGTCTTCAAATCTTGAACCTGTGCGGCGATTCTAGGCAGCAAGCGCAGCCTGCGGATCAGTGAAAGCACCAGGGTGCGCGCAATGGCCGCGCCCAAAGAAAAGGCCCGCTGCAGAGAACCTGCGGCGGGCCTGGCGCGAACTCCCTTCTTGGGACCCTGCGCTGTGTGCTGTTAGTGAACCACGACAGGCTGCTGGGCCAGGCCCGTGTAGGTGTCGAGAATTTCTTCCACTTCCTCCTCGGTGGGGGCGTCCTGCTGCCAGGCGAGGATCTGCTTCTGGAACATTTCGGCCCAGGAGCCGTCCAGATACACCTCCTTGCCCGAGCGCTTGTCCACGATCTCGAAGCCGTGGCGCGGCAGTTGATGGGCTTGCTGGATCTCGGCCTTGGCTGTGCCTGCCGGAACGTCTGCCTCCATATCGGGACGCAGATGGAGCACCGCAAAGGATTCAGAGTCGTAAAGCATTTGCATGGTGTTCCTCCTTTCACTTCCGTTATGAGCATGCCTGCCATGGATATGGCGACAGGGTGCCGCATTTCAAGGTGGAAATGCCTGCTCTTGGCACTTGGGCACAGTATTCCATGGATTGGACATGGTTGTGGGCAACCGGCTTTCCCGATCTGTAGTAGGCAAGTCCTTGAACGGCGCGACAGCGTTCAGCCCGAGCCGATGCAGGTTGCAGGCCTTGGCAGGGAGGTGAGTGAGCGCTTTGGGCGCAGTGGTCTCGGGGTTTATGCCAGGGTACGGCATGGAGGCTATTGCGGCGCGGGCAGATATTTCTTGAGCTGCAGGTCGACAAAGTCGTCCTGTCCCTGGGTGAGCTTGATGCGCACGGGCAGGTATTGCATGGACGGTGCCAGCCAGACCGATCCGCGCTGGTCGCTGCTGCTTTTGCCGGGCAGCTTGTCCAGACGCAGCGCCATGACGCTGCCAAATGGCAGCTCCAGCGCCTCGCTGGCACCCACGCGGAACTGCCAGCGCACGGCTGAGCGTGCGCTGCTGGTGGTCAGTTCTATCAGTGTGCCTGGCGGATATTTTTCGGGGGCGGCAGCCATCAGGGCCGAGAGCTGCAGAAACACGCTGAGGCGGTCCTGCACGCCATCGCCAATCGCCGCATCGGTCTGGCCGCCGCTGTAGTGCGCCTTGCCGTCGGCTACGTCGAAGGCGGCGGACTGGGTTTTGCGCCCCTTGTCGCTGAAATTGAGCGGCTGCAGGCCCTTGGGCGTGATCAGCCCCTCGCTGGTCTGGGAGCGCTCGCCCAGCAAGAACATGCTGATCGACTGTCTGGCCTGGTAGTACTGGCCGTCATGCTGCCATTGCAGCTGGGCGCCGGCCGAGTATTGAAAACCCTTGACCTGACCCGAGGCGTTGAACTCCAGCGTGGCGGAATTGGGCAGGGTGACGGGCAGTACAGAGCCTGGCGGCAGCGGCGCGCTGCCTGCGGGCGTGACCTGGATGGGGCGGGCCGTGTCGGCAGCATTGGCTTCGGGAGGCTCGGCCATGGGCTCGGGAACCGGCTCTGCAGCAGCAGCGGGCTGCCCTGTATTGGCGGGTGCTTCTGTTTCAGGCGCTTCCTGCGTTTGTTGCTCCTGAGTTGGAGGCGGATTTGACGCCGACTCCTGTTCGTCCGGTACGGGAGCTGGCACGGGAGCAGGAGTCGGCGCTGGCGCACGGGGTGCAGCCTTGGGTTGAGGCGCCGGAGCTGGAGTTGGAGCCGGCTTGGGCGCTGCGGGTGCAGGCGGAGGAGGAGGCGCCTGCAGCATACGCGTCTCCATCACGATCTGGTCGTCCGCTGCCTTGTCCGGCGGGCTCAGTTCGGGCAGGCCCCAGAGCAACAGCCCATGGGCTGCCAGCACCAAGCCGGTGATGGGCAGCAGTGTCTTGCGTGCCTGGCTTGCCTGAGGGGAGCGGCCCATGAGCGTGATTCGGAGATTGCGGGTTTCAGTGGCCGGGAGCGGCGCGCCAGCCCAGATCGCTGGAGAGCTGGCGGGCGGCCGCCTGCAGCGGCGCGTCGATGGCTCCACCATAGTCCGGGTCGAAAGTCGCCAGCGAGCCCAGGGTCATAAGCCCCAGCACGATATGGCCGGAGGCATCGAAGACCGGCACGCAGAAGGCCACGATGCCCGGCAGCACGGTATCGACCACGCGGGCCGTGCCGCGCGCACGGACTTCGGCCAGCATGTCCGCAACGGCCTCTTCGGTCTGGGGCAGGTCCTGGCGTCTGGCCTTGCGTGCACGCTCGATCTCGGGCTCCAGCAACGCGGCCGTAGCCTCGCGTGGCAGCCAGGCGCCGAAGCAGCGCCCCGTGGCCGAGGCCAGCATGGGCATGACGTCGCCCAGGCGCAGATTGGCGGTGACAGACTGCGCCGATTCCTCCCAATGCACGATGGTCGGGCCATGGTTGCCCCAGACGGCAATGGCCAGCGTGTGATTGAGGGTCTCGAGCAGCGCCGGAATGCGCTCCCGCGCCAGACGCACCGGGTCGAGGCGGGCCAGCGAGGCCAGACCGATCTTCAGTGCCGCAGGACCCAGGTCGTAGCGCGAATTGCGCTCGTCCTGCGCCACCAGGCCGATGCGCTGAAAGCTCACCAGATAGCGGTGCGCCTTGGCGGCACTCATGCCGGCGGCGGCGGCGACATCCTTGAGCATCAGCGGGCCGCTGGCCTGCGCCAGCGCTTCGATGAGGGAGAAACCCACTTCGACCGACTGAATCCCTGCGCGTTCCTTTTCCATTGCAATAGAATCGTGTTTTGTTTAGTTAAATCAATTTAACCAATCGTAATTTTGGCTAGCGTTGTCAGGCATTGTGCCAGCACCGCTGCCGTGAGCAGAGGGACAGAGAATGAAACTGGCAACCTACAAGGATGGCTCTCGCGACGGACAACTGATCGTGGTCTCGCGCGACCTGAGCCAGGCCTGCTATGCCACCGGCATTGCCAACCGCATGCAGCAGGTGCTGGATGACTGGAGCTATATGGCCCCCCAGTTGCAGGATCTGTCGTACGAGCTCAATAGCGGCAAGGCCCGCCACGCGTTTCCCTTCGATCCCCGGCGATGCATGGCACCGCTGCCGCGAGCTTATCAGTGGGCCGATGGCTCGGCCTATATCAACCATGTGGAGTTGGTACGCAAGGCGCGCAATGCCGAGGTGCCGGCCAACTTCTACACCGACCCGCTGATGTACCAGGGCGGCAGCGATGACTTTATCGGCCCCTGCGACGATGTGATCGTGCCCAGCACGGCCATGGGCATAGACTTCGAGGCAGAGATTGCCGTCGTCACCGGCGATGTGCCCATGGGTACGGATGCCAGGGATGCGCTGGGCGGCATCCGTCTTGTCATGCTGGCCAATGACGTGAGCCTGCGCAATCTGATACCCGGCGAACTGGCCAAGGGCTTTGGTTTCTTTCAGAGCAAGCCCGCCACGGCCTTCAGCCCTGTGGCCGTGACACTGGACGAGCTGGGCGATGCCTGGAAGAGCGGCCGCCTGCATCTGACGCTGCAGAGCACCTGGAACGGCCGCAAGGTCGGCATGTGCGATGCGGGCGAGGAGATGACTTTTCACTTCGGCCAACTGATCGCCCATATCGCCAAGACCCGCAATGTACGTGCCGGCTCCATCGTGGGCAGCGGCACGGTGAGCAACAAGGGCGTGGAGACCGGCAGCGGCAAGAACAAGCGCATGGAATGGCCCAAGGGCTATAGCTGCATTGCCGAAAAGCGCTGCATAGAGACCATTCAGGACGGCACGCCCAAGACCGAGTTCATGCAGTTCGGCGACACCATCCGCATCGAGATGAAGGGCAAGGACGGCCAGAGCATCTTCGGCGCCATCGACCAGAACATTGCGCCGCCCGGCGGCAGCAAGGATGACTTGCACGAAGCTCAGCCTGTGGATAGCTCCGAAGACTAAGCTCTCGTTGCAGTCGTCATGCCCATGCCAAGTCTTAATCTCTCGCGCTGGATTTTGCCTCTGAAGGCCGTGCCGGCCATGGCGCTCGCCTTGTTGACGGGCCTGTCCATGGCGGCAGAACCAGCCGCCGAACCTGCTGCCAGTTGCCCGCCGCCGTTCAGCCCGCCAACACCGGCCGAAGTGCAGGCCATGGCCCCCCATGTGCAGGATAGGGGCCTGCTCTGGCGCGTGCAGGACGGCGAGCGCACCAGCTGGCTTTACGGCACCTTGCATGTGGGCAAGCGGGAGTGGATCCTGCCCGGTCGCACCATCGTGCGCTCCATGTACGGGGTGGACCTGCTGGCGCTGGAGCTCGATGTGCTGAATCCGCAGGTCATGCAGCAGTTGATTGAAGGCTTCCAGGCCCGTGTCGACGCCCCTGCGCTGCCCGCAGAGCTGGAGGCCCGGCTGGCGCAGCATCGAAAGCAGGCCTGTGCCGAGCATCTGAGCACACAACGTCCGGACGCCCAACTGCTGGGCCTGGTCAGCCAACTGGGCCGCAAGCAGGGACTGGTGGCCGAGTTTGGCGCCGATCTGCTGCTGGCAGGCATGGCCCATGCGTTGCACAAGCCTGTGGTGGGGCTGGAGTCGGCGCAGACCCAGCTCGAGGAGCTGCTTTCCGACGATCCCTTGGAGGTGCAGGAAAGCGTGCGCGACGGGCTGGACCAGCTTGATGACCCCAAGGCTCCGGAAATCCTGCAGCAACTGGCGAATATCTGGGCCAGCGGCAACGAAAAACAGCTGGAGAACTATGCCGACTGGTGCGACTGCATCAAGACCGAGCGTGATCGGCTCAAGTACGCGCGCCTCATGGATGGACGCAATCCGGGCATGGCAGATGGCATTGTTCGTCAGCTCCAGCAGGGCAAGACCGTGTTTGCTGCCGTGGGTGCACTGCATATGGTCGGGCCCATGGGGCTGCCCGAGCTGCTGCGTCAGAAAGGCTATCAGGTCGAGCGCGTGAGCTTCAAACTGCCACCCATACAGAAATCGGAGTCAAAACCGATTCAAACCGAATAGAGACAAGCGCAGGCAGCTATCAATTAATAGAAAAAGGCAGCCTGGCGGGGTCCAAAAATCATTCCACAACCCCCCTACATCACCCTCAAGGAGACAAACGATGGATCGTCGTCAATTCCTGGCTGCCGTGGCAGCCAGCTCGGCTGCTGCCGCATCCCCCTTCGCCATGGCGCAGGACTGGCCTGCCAACCCCGTGCGCTGGGTTGTGCCCTACCCACCCGGAGGCGGCACCGATGTGCTGGCCCGCACCGTGGCCGAGTCCATGCGCAAGACGCTGAACCAGACCATCGTGGTGGACAACCGTCCGGGCGCCTCGACCAATATCGGCGGCCAGCTCGTTGCTGCGGCCAAGCCTGATGGCTACACCATCATGTCGGCCGACAACGCCATCCTGGCGTTCAACGAACACCTGTTCAGCAAGCTGCCTTTCAGCCCCGACAAGGATTTCACCTATGTGGGCGGCATCAGCCGCTTCCCCATGGCGCTGGTGGTCAACCCCGCATTCGAAGCCAAGGACTTCAAGGAATTCCTGGCCTATGCCAAGGCCAACCCCGGCAAGCTCAACTACGCCTCGCCCGGCAATGGCTCGCCCCACCATCTGGCCATGGAGCTGTTCAAGAACCGCACCGGCACCAGCCTGACCCATATCCCCTACAAGGGCGCCGCGCCCGCGCTGGCCGATGTGATGGGCGGCCAGGTGCCTTGCATGTTCCTGGATCTGGCATCGGGCCTGCCCGTGATTCAGTCCGGCAAGGTGCGGGCCCTGGCCATAGGCACGGCCAAGCGCGTGCCCAATCTTCCCAACGTGCCTACGCTGGCCGAGCTGGGTCTCAAGGATTCCGAGGTCTACGCCTTCCAGGGCATTCTGGGTCCCAAGGGATTGCCGCCAGCCATCGTGCAGCGTCTCAATGCAGACCTGCAAAAAGCCCTCAAGGACCCCGATGTGGTCAAGCGCATGGCCGACTTCGGCATGGAAGCCCTTCCCGGCACGCCCGAGCAGTTCCACCAGATGGCACGCACCGAAGCCAAGCGCTGGGGTGAGGTCATCAAGACGGCTGGCGTGAAGCTGGACTGAGAGTCCCGTCCCTGAGCTTCGCGAGGTCCCGGGCATGGCTTGAACCGTTGCCGCAGACCTCGTCGGCTCACATCACCACGGCCCTGCCTCCTTGCGTTGCAGGGCCGTTTCAGTAGGGAAGTATGCCGGGCAGCAGTGGGCGGCTGAGGCGCTCGCGCCACCATTGCTGGGCCCGGCCGCGGGCATCGCTGCGCCAGGCCAGCCAGAAGGTTTCGGGCGGACGCGGCTCTTCCACCGCCAGTTCCACCAGCACCCCGGTCTCCAGCTCCACACGCACGCAGGCGCGCGGCACAAAGCCGTGGCCCAGCCCGGCGGCCTGGCATTCGATCTTGGCCTGCATGCTCGGCACGGTGATGCGTCGCTGGCCGGTGAGCAGGCCCACGGTGCGGTCGGTCAGCGAGCGCGCGCCGTCACCCACCACCACGGCGGTGTGTTCCAGCAGGTCGCTGCGCGCCAGTGGCCGGCCCAGGCGCGCCAGCGGGTGGCTGGCCGTCACGCAGAACACGAAATCGAGCTGGCCCACGGCCACGGCCTTGTGGCCGCCGCCGGCCGGGCCTTCGCCCGCAGCCACGATCAGGTCGGCCCGGCCTTCGCGCAGGGCTTCCCAGGTGCCGGTCAGCGTCTCGCTGCCGATGCGCAGACGCGTGCCGCTGTTCAGCGCCTCGAAGGCCTGAATGTCGGCGCCCAAGGCGCTGGTGGGGATCAACGAGTCATGCACCAGGCGCACTTCGGTCTCGAAGCCCGTGGCGATCTGGCGCAGCCGAGATTCGAGCTGACGCGCGGCCGCCAGCAGCCAGCGCCCTTCCTTGAGCAGTTCCTCGCCCGCTGGCGTGAGACTGACGCGCGGGCCGTTGCGCACAAACAGGTTCAGCCCCAGCTGTTCCTCGAGCTTGGACACGGCATAGGAGATGGTTGACGGTACTTTGTGCAGGCGCTCTGCCGCACCGGCGAACGAGCCATGGCGCGCAATGGTGTCCACCAGTTCGATGGCTTCCAGAGAGAGTTTGAGCATATTGGGGTGCCTGAAAAATAATCATCGAAATTATCGATGATTGAGAGGATTTTCTTTCAGCATGACCGCATATCAGGCCGCGGATACTTCATTCATCGCCACACGGAATGCAGCAAAACAAGGCCGGCAGGCCAGCAGCAGGAAGTGTGAACACCATCGATTGTCTAGGAGATAGAAATGCTTGAAGTTCGCCCATCCAACCACCGCGGTCGCGCCAACCATGGCTGGCTGCAATCGCGCCACACCTTCTCCTTCGGCCACTACCGCGATGCCAACCAGCAAGGGTTTTCGGATCTGCTGGTCATCAATGACGACCATGTGTCCCCCGGTCAGGGCTTCGGCACCCACGGCCACCGCGACATGGAAATCTTCTCCTATGTGCTCGATGGCGCCCTGGAGCACAAGGACTCCATGGGCACGGGCTCGGTGATCCGTCCCGGCGACGTGCAGG
Source organism: Comamonas testosteroni (assembly GCF_014076415.1). Classification (NCBI taxonomy): domain Bacteria; kingdom Pseudomonadati; phylum Pseudomonadota; class Betaproteobacteria; order Burkholderiales; family Comamonadaceae; genus Comamonas; species Comamonas testosteroni. Next base: position 5,443,044 of record NZ_CP043568.1, on the reverse strand, counting down.
TGATGAGCGCCGGCACCGGTGTGGAGCACAGCGAGTTCAATCACTCGGCCCAGGACCCGGTGCACTTTCTGCAGATCTGGATCGTGCCCGCAGAGCGTGGCGCCGCTCCACGCTATCAGCAGGTCCATGTGGACGATGCCGACAAGCGCGGACGCCTGCGCCTGATCATCGCCCCCGAAGGCCGGGACGGCACGCTGGCCGTGCGCCAGGACGCCCGGGTCTATGCCGGGCTGTTCGACGGTGAAGAGTGCGCCGAACTCGATGTGGGGCCCGAGCGCCATGTCTATGTGCATGTGGCCCGCGGCAGCCTCTGCGTGAACGGAGAGCGTCTGTCCGAAGGCGACGGCGCCCGCATCCGCAACGCCGGGGCCCTGCGCTTCGATCAGGGAGAAGGTGCCGAGGTGCTGGTCTTTGATCTGCGTCCCCGCGAACTGCCCACCTTGTAAGCAACAGTTTTCACACCCCGGTTTTCATTCTGCTTTCTTGTTTCCCCTGCAGCCTCTCGCTCACGTTTTACCCAGGAGTTTCACCATGACCAACGCCAACGCCAACGCCCGTCCCATCGCCGTCGCCAAGCCCGGTGCCAAGCTGCTCAACCCCCATGACCACACGCTGATCATGATCGACTTCCAGTCGCAGATGGCCTTTGCCACGCACTCCATCGACCCCGTACAACTGCGCTCCAACGCCGCCCTGGTCGCTTCGGCTGCCGCCGGCTTCGGAGCCTCGACCATCCTCACCACCGTGGCAGAAAAGAGTTTCTCCGGCCCCATGTTCGAGGAAGTGACTGCGCCTTTCCCCGGTCAGTCCCTGCTGGATCGCACCTCGATGAATACCTGGGAAGACGAGGCCGTGATCCGCAAGGTCAACGAGATCGGCAAGCCCCGCATCGTGCTGGCCGGCCTGTGGACCAGCGTGTGCATCGTCGGACCGGCCCTGTCGGCGCTGGACCAGGGCTTTGAGGTCTTCGTGATTGCCGATGCCTGCGGCGACATCTCCACCGAAGCCCACAACCGCGCCATGGAGCGCATGGTCCAGGCCGGTGCCCAGCCCATCACGTCCTTGCAATACCTGCTGGAAATGCAGCGCGACTGGGCCCGCACCGAGACTTATGACATGACCACAGGCATCGCCAAGAAGCTGGGTGGCGGCTACGGCATCGGCATCACCTACGCCAAGACCATGTTCGGCGCCCACGAAGGCTAAAAAGAGCACATCATCTTTCTACTGCGCAGACCGATCTTGCACCTTCGGTTATCGCCGTGCGCATGTACGGCAGCGGTCCTCAATGCGATCTCGGTCTGCTCGCTACGAAATCTGGCGCACTCTTCGCGTCGCTGAACCACCGGAGACCTCCATGACCCAGCCCTCCACCCCCGATCTGATCCTGTTCAACGGCCGTTTCACCACGCTGGACCGCAGCAAGCCCACAGCCACGGCCGTGGCAGTAAGCCAGGGGCGCTTCAGTGCCGTCGGCAGCGACCGCGAAGTCCTGCCCCTGGCCGGCGCGCGGACCCAACGCATCGATCTGGGCGGACGCAGTGCGCTGCCGGGTCTGATCGACAACCACCTGCATCTGATCCGTGGTGGCCTGAACTTCAACATGGAGCTGCGCTGGGACGGCGTGAAGAGCCTGGCCGATGCCATGGCCATGCTCAAGGCGCAGGTGGATGTGACTCCTGCGCCCCAGTGGGTGCGCGTGGTAGGCGGCTTCAGCGAGCACCAGTTTGTGGAAAAGCGTCTGCCCACGCTGGCCGAGCTGAACGCCGTGGCGCCCGACACCCCGGTCTTCATCCTGCATCTGTACGACCGTGCCCTACTCAATGCCGCCGCCCTGCGTGCCGTGGGCTACACCAAGGACACGCCCGAGCCGCCCGGCGGCCAGATCCTGCGCGACAGCGTCGGCAACCCCACGGGCCTGCTGCTGGCCAAACCCAATGCTTCCATTCTCTACGCCACGCTGGCCAAGGGGCCCAAGCTGCCACGCGACTACCAGGTCAACTCGACACGCCACTTCATGCGCGAACTCAACCGCCTGGGTGTGACCGGCGCCATTGACGCTGGCGGCGGCATGCAGAACTATCCCGACGACTACGACGTGATTCAGGAGCTGGCCGATGCCGACCAGCTCACCATCCGCCTGGCCTACAACCTGTTCACGCAAAAGCCCAAGGAAGAGAAGGACGACTTTCTGCGCTGGACCTCCACTTCGCAGTACAAGCAGGGTACGGACTACTTCCGCCACAACGGCGCAGGCGAGATGCTGGTGTTCTCGGCCGCCGACTTCGAGGACTTCCGCCAGCCCCAGCCCGAGCTGGCGCCCGGCATGGAAGGCGAGCTCGAAGAAGTGGTGCGCATCCTCGCCCAGAACCGCTGGCCCTGGCGCATGCACGCCACCTACGACGAGACCATAGACCGCGCGCTCAATGTGTTCGAGAAGGTGAACCAGGACACGCCCCTGGCCGGCCTGAACTGGTTCTTCGACCACGCCGAAACCATTTCCGAGAAGTCCATCGACCGTATTGCGGCCCTGGGCGGTGGCGTGGCAGTGCAGCATCGCATGGCCTACCAGGGCGAATACTTCGTCGAGCGCTATGGCGCCGCTGCGGCCGAGGCCACGCCGCCCGTCAAGCGCATGCTGGAAAAAGGCGTCAACGTGTCAGCCGGCACCGATGCCACCCGCGTTGCCAGCTACAACCCCTGGGTTTCGCTGTCCTGGCTCATCACGGGCAAGACCGTGGGCGGCCTGCAGCTCACGCCCCAGCGCAACTGCCTGAGCCGCGACCAGGCGCTGCGCATGTGGACCGAAAACGTGACCTGGTTCAGCAACGAACAGGGCAAGAAAGGCCGCATCCAGGTGGGCCAGCTGGCCGACCTGATCGTGCCCGACCGCGACTTCTTCGCCTGCCCCGAGTCCGACATTGCCGACACATCGGCCCTGCTCACCGTGGTGGGTGGCAAGGTGGTCTACGGCGTCGGCGCCTTCGCCGACTTCGATGAATCGGCCCCGCCCCTGGCCATGCCTGACTGGTCCCCCGTGCGCACCTTCAAGGGCTACGGCGCCTGGGGAGTGCAGGAAGGCGCGCCGCTGCAGTCCGTGATGCGCAACGCCGCTGCCAGCTGCGGCTGCGCCAGCAACTGCAATCTGCACGGGCATGCCCATGCCACGGCCTGGAGCAGCAAGCTGCCCGTGGCCGATCTCAAGGGCTTCTGGGGCGCGCTGGGCTGCGCCTGCTGGGCGGTGTGACATGGGTGAGGCGCTGCGCGCTGCAGCCACCGCCCCCTGGGTGCAGTCGCTGGCCCTGCTGTGCCTGTGTGTGGCCTACCTGCAGGGTGGCTGGTACAAGGCCCGGGATTTCCGCGGGGCTGTAGCCGAGGTGAAGGCCCTGGGCCTGACCCCGGCCGCACCCATCGCAGCCGCCGCTCTGGTGCTGCAGCTGGCGGCCTCGGCCCTGATCCTTACGGGCTGGTACCGCTGGCTGGGGGCTCTGGCCCTGGCCGGATTCACCGTGCTGGCGGCCTTGCTGGCAGACCGCTTCTGGGCAGCGCCGCAGGCCGAGCGCCAGCGTGCTGCCAACGCATTTTTTGAACACTGGGGCTTGGTCGGCGGCATGTTGCTCGTCGCCTGGCACGATCTCGGAGGCTCGCATGCCGGATAACAGAAAAAACGCCTCGGGCAGCTTCGCACCCCTGGCCATTCCCGTCTTTGCCGTGCTGTGGGCCGCCACTGTGCTGGGCAATATCGGCAGCTTCATGCGCGATGTGGCCAGCGCCTGGATGGTGACCGAACTCTCGTCCAGCCCCACGGCCGTCGCCATGATTCAGACGGCGGCCACGCTGCCGGTCTTTCTGCTGGCCATCCCGGCCGGCGTGCTGTCCGACATCCTGGACCGTCGCCGCTTCCTGATCGCCGTGCAGGTGCTGCTGGGAGCCGTGAGCGGCACGCTGCTGGTGCTGGCCCAGACCAACACCCTCACGGTGGAATACCTGGTGGCCCTGACCTTTGTCGGCGGCATCGGTGCCGCCCTCATGGGGCCGACCTGGCAGTCCATCGTGCCCGAGCTGGTGCCGCGCAGCGAACTCAAGAGCGCTGTGGCCCTGAATTCCTTGGGCATCAACATCGCCCGTGCCATCGGCCCGGCCGCCGGTGGTCTGCTGCTGGCCAGTTTCGGCGCCGCAGCGGCATACGGTCTCGACGTGCTCAGCTATGTGTTCGTGATCGCTGCCCTCATCTGGTGGAAGCGTCCCAAGGCCGAGGCCTCGGCGCTCAACGAGCAGTTCTTTGGCGCCTTCCGGGCCGGTGTGCGCTATGCCCGTGCCAGCCGCGAACTGCATGTGGTGCTGCTGCGCGCCGCTGTGTTCTTCCTGTTCGCCAGCTCGGTCTGGGCCTTGCTGCCCCTGGTGGCGCGCCGCATGCTGGGCGGCACGGCCGGTTTTTATGGCGTGATGCTGGGTGCAGTGGGTGCCGGTGCCATCCTGGGTGCCGTGCTGCTGCCCAAGCTGCGCAAGCGCCTCGATACCGACGGTCTGGTGTTGCTGGCCTCGGTGGTTACTGCCGTGGTGATGGCAGTGCTGAGCCTGGCGCCGCCCCAGTGGGCTGCAGTGGCGCTGATGCTGGTGCTGGGTCTGGGCTGGATTGTTGCGCTGACCACGCTCAACGGCGTGGCCCAGGCGGTGCTGCCGAACTGGGTGCGCGGCCGGGGTCTCGCCATCTACCTGATGGTGTTCAACGGCGCCATGGCGCTGGGCAGTCTGGGCTGGGGTCTGATCGCCGGCCTGCTGGGCCTGCCGGTCACGCTGCTGATCGGAGCCGTTGGCCTGGTGCTGGTGTCCCTGGTTTTCCACCGCGTGAAGCTGCCCACTGGCGAGGCCGATCTGCAGCCGTCCAACCACTGGCCCGAGCCCCTGCTGGCTGAACCCGTGGCCCACGACCGCGGCCCGGTCATGATTCAGATCGAGTACCGGATTGCGCATCAAGACCTGACCGCCTTTTTCCAGGCCATGCAGCAAGTGGCCGAGGAGCGCCGTCGCGATGGGGCTTATGCCTGGGGCGTGGCCGAGCACACCGGCGAGCCGGGCCGGGTGATCGAGTGGTTCCTGGTCGAGTCCTGGGCCGAGCACCTGCGCCAGCATGGTCGCGTGTCCAAGGCCGACGCCGATCTGCAGGCCGCCGCTTTGCGCTACCACCAGGGGCCGGACAAGCCCGTGGTTCACCATTTCCTGGCGCTCGATACGCGCAGCGCCCAGCAGGAAACGGGCTTCCCCTCCCACTGAGCAGCGCGGGAATCGACATTCATCGCTGACCGGGCCGGCGATGAATGCAAGGCCGGCGCGTGACTTACTTGACGGGCTTGGCGGCACGCACTGCCACGACCTCGATTTCCACATACCAGGCCGGGTTGGCCAGGGCTGCAATCTGGAAGGCAGAACGTGCGGGCAGGTTGGGCTGGGCAGCCGTGCCAAAGAACTGGGTGTAGCCACGCATGAAGCCGGCAAAGTCCATCTTGTTGCCCTTGGCGGGATCGGCCACCAGGAAGACCTGCATCTTCACCACATCGCTCATGCCGAGATTCATGCCCTTGAGCTGCTCTTCCAGGCCCTTGAGGATGGCCACGGTCTGGCCTTCGGTGTCGCCGCCATAGGCAGCAGGATCGCCGGCGGGCTTGGATTTGTCCACCACGGGCGGTACCTTGCCCGAGAGGTAGACAGTGCGGGCATCGGTGGGAATTTCCACGGCTGCGGCGATGGGGAAGGTCGAGCCCGGTGTCTTGTAACGCAGGACATCGCCACCGCCGGAGGTGGTGGCTGCGCAGCCGGTGAGCAGGACTGCAGCGCCCAGCAGGGCGGCAGTGGTTGCGGTCTTGAAGATGGATGGGATGCTCATGTGATCTCCTGAATGGATTTATGGGGTGATGCGAAAGGGTTTGACGTCGGCGGCAGACAGCTTGTCCGGGTACTGATTGCCGAAGTTGCTGCGCACATAGTTCACGACGTCGGCAATCTGCTCATCGGACAGCTTGCTGGCAAAGGACGGCATGCCGTGCAGGCCGTTCATGACAACCGAGGCCGGGTAGGCAGCGGCTGCCAGCTTGGGGTTGGAGGCCAGCGCCGGGTAGAAGCCCGCGCCCTTGGCACCTTCGCCCTTGACCATGTGGCACCCCTGGCAGATGGCCTGGTACAGGGTCTCTCCGCCGTTCTGGCTGAAGCGTGGGCGGACCACAGAGAAGTTCTGCATCAGCGCCTGGGTATCGGCGGGCGAGATGGAGAGAACGGCTGCAGATTGCAGTGTTTGCAGGTTTTTCACATCCTGGGTTTTCATGCCCTGTGATTGGGCCAGGACGGCGCCGGAGAGACCCAGGGCCAGGGCGCCAGTGGCGCAAAGACGGTGCAATATGTGCATGGTGAAGTTCCTTGTGGCTGACATGGGCGATCAGAGACTGGAGGCCTTGGCGTGCAGACGCTGGATGGCGTCCAGCGAAGACAGCACGGCACCTTCCTGCCAGGCGGGGATGTACGAGACATGCTCGCCCGCGAGCACCAGGCGACCGTCGATCTGTGCCAGATCCTTGTAGTGCTGCTCGCGCAGTGCATCGGTCCAGTTGCCGAAGCAGCCGTTGATCCAGGGCATGCGATGCCAGGCGACCGACACACCGTTGAGGAACTCCTGCTTGTACTGCGGATGGATCTGCGCGCCGTACTCCAGCGCCAGGCGAACGCGCTCGGCCGGCTTGAGCGAGGAGAAGCGGTAGCTGTTGGAGTTCTCAAAGGCATAGGCGCCCAGCAGCACGGCGGGGCCGTTGCCCATATAGCCGGTGGAGGGGTAGGAGATCTGCTGGATCGGCAGATCGGTGTAGCTGATGCCGCCGTAGATGCGTTCGTCCTCTTCCCAGAAGCGGCGCTTGAACTCCAGACCGACCTTCATGGAGCTGCCGTAGGGCACGGCAGCAATCGCGTTCTGCATGGCGCTGCCGGCCTGCACTTCGATCTGGCTCAGGATGGACAGCGGAATCGTGCACACGCACCAGTCGGCGCGGGCCTGCAGCGTGCTGCCGGGCTTGAGGGCGTCCACATAGTCCACGGTCACGCCCTTGTCGTTCTGGGCGATCCTGGTGACCTTTGCGTTGTAGCGTATGGCCGGGCCCAGATCGCGCGCCATGGCCTGGGCCAGCATGTCCATGCCGCCTTCGGGCTGGAAGATGGCGCTGTGGAATTCGTAGATATTGCCCACGCCCATCTGGCGCCACAAATTGGACTCGAGCAGCTCGTGCAGGCCCATGGGCGTCGAAGGTTTGGCCTGCGCCATCAGGCCGCCGCCGGGGTCGATGTCGTAGCCCCGGAAATCGCTGACCGCATTGCTGGCGCGGTAGCGGTACTCCTTGTCCAGCACGCCCCAGGCCTTGAGGCTCTCCAGCAGGCGTTCCTTGTCTTCCCGGCTGACGCTCTGGTCCAGTGCGCCCTGATTGGTAGCCTTGGACAGCAGCTCGGCCACATGGCCATAGACATCGGTCTGCACATGGCGAAAGCGCTGGGGCTTGCCGGCCAGGGCCTTGCTGTTGTGCAGATATGCGTTGTAGTTGACCTGGTTGAAGGCCTCGAGCTTGATGCCGAAGCGCTTGTAGTAGTCCAGCATCGCATGGTGGTGGTAGGGCACGCGCCAGGGGCCGGGGTTGAAGTAGTTGCCCTTGGCAAAGCCCACTTTCTGGCGCGTGCCGTCGAGTTCGCTGAACTCATCGCCGCCGCGCAGCGTCCAGCAGCGGCCGCCAGCGCGACTCTGGTATTCAAGCAACTGCACCTTGTAGCCGGCCGCGCGCAACTCGTGGGCTGCCACCATGCCTGCCAGGCCAGCGCCCAGCACCAGAACCGATGCGCCAGGTTTGGCGTTGCCGAGCTTGACCGGACCGCTGTAATGCGATTCGGCGGCATAGCCCAGTGAACTCATGGCTTGATACATGGCACTGCCGCCCGCGACCTTTCCGATCATCGAGAGCAGTTGTCTGCGACTGACATGCTTGCTTGGCTCTGGCATCTGAAATTCCTTTGCTGTTGTGTATTCCGCTGTCCATCCGGGGCTGCGGGGCAAGGGTTTTCAGCAAGAGCTGTGCCAGGGCAGGGGCTCGAGGTATTAGTTCAATGAAATCAGTTACTTGTTATGTAATTCAGAGCAATCTGCGCTCGATCCTCTTGAAGCGTATGGTGCATGCTCACTAATTTGAAGCATTAATGGCCAAATTGGTGCAGAGAAGTCACACAATGAGCTCAAAAAAAGCGTATCGGCTGTGACAGCGGATACGCCTTGAGAGTGGACTGGAACTACGGTGTCGCCGGGTTCAGAGCTCGCTGGGAGGCTCGCTGGCCTCACTGACCATGACACGATTGCGTCCGCCCCGCTTGGCCGCGTAGAGCATGACGTCGGCCTGCTGGAAGACGGCCTTGATATCGGGGTCGGTGTCGGGCCAGTGGGCCACGCCCAGCGAGATGGTGATATGGCCCACATGCTGCATCTCCATCTTCTCGACCATCTGGCGCAGGCGCTCGGCGACATGGGTGGCGGCCTCCAGAGCCGTGCCGGGCAGCAGCAGCAGAAACTCCTCGCCACCCACGCGGCAGGGCAGGTCATCGACACGCGAGACCTCGCGCATGGTGCGTGCGAGCTGTCTGAGCACCTCGTCGCCTGTATCGTGGCCAAAGCCGTCGTTGATATCCTTGAAGTGATCGATGTCGATGGCAACCACCGAGAACGGCAGCGCTTGCGTCTGGAAGGCCGTGATGGCAGCCTCCAGATGGCGGCGATTGCCCAGGCCTGTCAGCGGGTCGGTGTTCACATCCTCGCGCAGCTTGGTGATATTGCGTTGCAGCAGGCCCAGGCCCTTGAGCATGGCCTTCTTGAGCTCGTAGGACTCGAAGTACCAGGACTTGACGGCCTGAATGTTCTGCGCCGTCTCGGGCTTGTCCATATCGTGAGCGCCATTGGCCAGTTGGCGCAGCGGGCTGGCAATGTGGCGCGCGCTCCACCAGATGACCACCAGCATCAGCAGGGCGATGGGCAGGGTCTTGTAGAGCACGGAGCGCATCAGCTTGTTGAGCGGGGCCAGTGTGGCCGCCTTGGGACGCTGGGCCACAATGCCCCAGCCCGAGGCATCAATGACGGCATAGCCGGCCAGCATTTCCACTCCCTTGCTGTTGACGACCGGCGCCGTACCCGACTCGCCCCTGATCACGGCGTTGATGACATCGTTGTTGATCACCTGGTCGCCAATACGATTGTTGTCGGGGTGATAGATGATGTGCTTGTTCTTGTCCACCACGTAGACATAGGTCCCATCCTGGTAGAAGTGCGAGCCCAACAGGGTGTCGAGGATGCTGTCTTCCTTGAGGTAGATGCTGCCGCCCACTGCCCCGAGGAATTCGCCCTGAGGGTCGAAAATGGGCTGAGAGACAAAGATGATGTAGTTGCCGGCCGTGGACATATAGGGCTGGCTGATCACGGGCCCTCGCGTGCTCAATGTCTGTGTCACTCCGGCGCTTTGCAGCGTCTTCCCCTTGATCTGCAGGGTTTCGGGCGATGTCGCCAGCACATACCCCGTGGGATCGATGATGGTGACGGAGTTGAAGCTCTTGGTTTGCAGGCGCAGACGCGTGGCCTCTTTGGCCAGATATTCAACGTCATTCATGTGCGCCCCCATCAGATTGGCGCTGTACTCCAGTTGTTGGAGGGCGGACTGGAGAAAATCGTCTGTGCTCCTGGCCAGTTTGGTGGCGTAGGCATGGTGACCTTCGAGCGTGTTGTCGATCAGTTGCTGGCGCTGCACCAGATAGCCGGCATAGAAAGTGTTGAGAAACGGTATCAGCGCGCTGCAGATGGTCAGGGCCAGTATCAGTCGACGCAAATCAAGCCGGTTAGGCGCAAGCCGGCGGTGCCAGGGGAGAGATTTCTTCACAGATGATGTCGCGAGAGCTGGGCGGCTCTGCGCTGTACCTGTGTGCTCTGACAGGCGCAGACCCCGGCCGCATATTCATTGAGTGTCTGCATTATGGTTGCTCGCGCCGTGGCCCTGCTCATGGTCAACCACCATGCAGGCGTGTCAGGCAGACAACTCCTTGAACTTTTCTACCTCTACTGCACAGTCGTAGAAGCAGGGCGCCCGGCCAATATCTGTGAGCTGCTGATGCGTCAGCTCGTTCACATTCGTGCCGTTGGCTCCCTGCTTGCGCCACCAGATGCCCAGGCCCACCACCACACCGGCGCGAGCACGGCCGTTGACGGCGGCGTGGCAGACATGCTCGCCGCGCCGGTTGAAGACGCGCAGCCGGTCACCGTCGGCAATGCCGCGCGCAGCTGCGTCATCGGGGTGCATCTCCAGCAGCGGACGCTCTTCCATGCGGGCCAGGCTGGCCACATTGGCAAAGCTGCTGTTGAGAAAGTTGCGTGCGGGTGGCGAGATCATGGCCAGCGGGTAGGCCGTCGTGGGCGGCTCGTAATTGGGCAGATAGTCGGGCAAGGTGTTGATGCCCAACCGGGCCAGGGCGGGGTTGTCGAATTCGCATTTGCCCGATGGCGTGGCAAAGCCGCCTTCGGCAAACGGCGCATCGGGCAGCGGGATATGGGCAAAGCCCTGTTGCAGCAGCTCTTCAAAATCAATAGCAGTGTCCGAGACTGCTGTGCGGCATAGAGATTCATCAGACTCAGAAAAATATGCGGCTGCAAAAGCGGAGTCCAGCCTGGCCATATGCATGGCCAGATCGCGAAAGATCTGCGCGTTGCTGCGCGCCTGGCCCTGGGGGGCAATCGCCGGGCGATTTAGCAGCACATCGGTATGGCCGTAGCTGCCGTGGATGTCCCAATGCTCGAGCTGCGTGGTGGCGGGCAGCACGTAGTCGGCATGGTCTGCGGTGTCGGTCAAGAAATGCTCAAGCACCACGGTGAACAGATCTTCGCGCGCAAAGCCCGCGGCCACCTTGGCCGACTCTGGCGCCACCGCCACGGGATTGCTGTTGTAGACCATGATGGCTTCCACCTTGGGGCCGAAGCCGGCGCCGCCCTCATGCAGCAGCACATCGCCAATCTGGCTCATGTTCAGCGTGCGTGGGCGACGCTCTCCCAGCAACTGCGGCATCTGAAGCGCAGCCCGCTTGAAAGGCGAGACCCCCGAGGCGGACAGCAGCAGCCCGCCCGCGCGATGGCGCCAGGCGCCGACAAGAGCCGGCAGACAGGCCACGGCGCGCACGGCATTGCCGCCGCCGCGTGCTCGCTGCATGCCGTAATTGAGGCGAATGGCCGCTGGCCTGGTCGTGCCGTAGTCACGTGCCAAGGACTGGATCTGCGCCACCGTCAGGCCGCAGACCTGGGCCGCACGCTCGGGCGGCCATTGCAAGGCTCTGGCCTTGAGTGCGTCCCAGCCCTGGGTGTGTTGGGCAATGTAGTCATGGTCCAGCCAGTCGTGCACGATCAGCTCGTGCATCAACGCCAGAGCCAGTGCCGCATCGGTGCCGGGCAGCAACTGCAGGTGCTCGTGGCATTTGTCGGCGGTTTCACTCTTGCGCGGGTCTATGCAGATCAGCTTGGCGCCCTGGCGCTTGGCTTCCTGCGCATAGCGCCAGAAATGAAGATTGCTGGCAATGCTGTTGCTGCCCCAGATCAGGATCAGCCGGCTTTCGGTAAAGAATTCCACGCGCATGCCCAGCTTGCCGCCATAGGTGGCGGCCAGCGCCTCGCTGCCGGCGCTGGCGCAGATGGTGCGATCCAGCAGGCTGGAGCCCAACTGGTGGAAAAAGCGCCGGTCCATGCTCTCGCTCTGCACCAGTCCCATGGTGCCGGCATAGCTGTAGGGCAGTATGGCTTCGGGCGCGCGCCGAGCGATGCCGTGCAGGCGCTGGGCAATATCGCTCAGTGCTTCGTCCCAACTCACGGGGGTGAAATGGCCGCTGCCTTTGGGGCCGCTGCGTTTGAGAGGCTGCAGCACTCGCCCTGCGTGGTAGGTGCGTTCGGTGTACTTGCTGACCTTGGCGCAGAGCACGCCTCCCGTGTGAGCGTGTTCTGCATTGCCTTGCACCTTGGTGGCCGTGCCATCGACCACCGTGGTGACCAGGGCGCAGGTGTCCGGGCAGTCATGCGGGCAGGCGCCGCGTACTTGAACGATATGAGGCATGTCGTGGGCTCGAAAAATCTGGAGCGGTTTGCGGCTGGAGACCGCTTTGTGGGCCTATTATGCGGCGCGCATCCATGTCAAAAAACCTGAGATGCAAGACCCCAGAAACGGGCTGATCCAGCCCGTGGCAATGAGTAGCCCGTAGAGAGAGATCGAGAGCAATGCAGGACAAGCGAGTGGAGTGGAATCGTCGTCAATTCATGACTGCTGGCGCAGTTGTGGCTGCCGGGAACTGGACCGGCGCCAGTTATGCCCAGGATTCGAGTGGGCCCGTTGTGCTTGGACAGTCCTGCGCGCTGAGCGGCCCTTCAGCGCAGCTGGGTATGCAGTTTGTGCAGGGTGCCAAGCTGTATTTCGATCAGCTCAACGCCCAGGGCGGCATCGGCCGTCGCCAGGTGGAGCTGCGCACGCTGGACGACGGTTACGAGCCCGAACGCTGTGTGGCCAATACCCAGAAGTTCATTGCCGACGATGTGATGGCCTTGTTCGGCTACCTGGGCACGCCCACCAGCATGGCCGCACTGCCATTGCTGCAGAAGGCCAAGCTGCCACTGATTGCGCCGCTGACAGGGGCGGCCGGTCTGCGCGAACCCAAGCTCGCCCAGGCGGTCTTCAATCTGCGTGCTTCCTATGCCGATGAAACCGCTCTCATGGTCAGGCAGCTGGTCTCGCTGGGGCTAAATAAGATCGCAGTGTTTCACCAGAACGATGCCTACGGGCAGTCCGGTCTCGAGGGGGTGACGCAGGCGCTGCAAAGTCATGGTCTCAAGCCCGTGGGCGCCGCTACGGTGGAGCGCAACTCCCGGGATGTGGCCAAGGCCGTCAAGACCCTGGTGCCGCTGAGTGCCGATGTGATCGTGCAGGTCGGCACCTATGCGGCCAGTGCCGCCTTTGTGCGTGCGGCACGCCAGGCCGGCTATGGCGGACAGTTCTACAACGTCTCGTTCGTGGGCACTTCGGCACTGGCGCAGGCACTGGGCAAGGATGCCGAGGGGGTGGTGGTCACCCAGGTCGTGCCATCGCCGTTCAAGACCTCGCATCCCCTGGCACGCGAGTTTCAGGCAGCCCTGCAGAAAAGCGGTGCGTCGCTGCAGCCCGATTACTCGAGCATGGAGGGCTATCTGGCCGCCCGTGTCGTGGGTGAGGCGCTTAAATCTGCCGCTGCCGCTGGCCGGCTGCAGCGCGATGGTCTGGTGACGGCGCTGGAGGCCATGAACGGCCAGCAGGTGGCGGGTTTTCCCATCGCCTTCCGCCCACAGGCCGGCAAGCCGCGTTTTGTCGAGCTGTCCATGCTCACGGGCGACGGCAAGGTCCGTGTGTGAGGCTTAGAGGCGTGCAGGGCGCAAGCTCTCTCGCTTTGAGCCATCATGGCATCTTTGCCATTGATGACCCCAAGGAGAGAGCGCATGGCCCTGCTGCCCGAACTTCAAGCAAGCGCCCCTGAGATTGCCGCGCTGCGTCGCGATATCCACGCCCACCCCGAGCTGTGTTTCGAGGAAATACGGACCTCGGATCTGGTCGCGGCGAAACTGGAGCAATGGGGCATAGCGATCCATCGCGGTCTGGGCAAGACCGGTGTGGTGGGCATCATTCATGGCCGTGACGGCGGCAATGGCGGCCGAGCCATCGGCCTGCGTGCCGATATGGATGCCCTGCCCATGCAGGAGTTCAACACCTTTGACCATGCCAGCCGCCATGCGGGCAAGATGCATGCCTGCGGTCACGACGGCCACACGGCCATGCTGCTGGCAGCGGCGCAATATCTGGCCGCACATCGCGACAGCTTCGAGGGTACGGTCTACACCATCTTCCAGCCTGCCGAGGAGGGTGGTGGCGGTGCCCGCGAGATGGTCAACGATGGACTGTTCGAGCAGTTCCCCATGCAGGCCGTGTTTGGCATGCACAACTGGCCGGGCATGAAGGCCGGCACCATGGCCGTGGGGGCAGGGCCTGCCATGGCATCCAGCAACGAATTCAGGATCGTGGTGCGCGGCAAGGGCGGTCACGCGGCCATGCCGCATATGGTGGTGGATCCGGTGCCCGTGGCGGCCCAGCTCATCATGGCCTTCCAGACCATCGTCAGCCGTAACGTCAAGCCCATCGAGGCGGGCGTGGTGTCGGTCACCATGGTCCATGCCGGCGAGGCAACCAACGTCGTGCCGGACAGCGTGGAGCTGCAGGGCACGGTGCGTACCTTCACGCTGGAGGTGCTGGACCTCATCGAGCAGCGCATGCAGCAGATCAGCGAAGCCGTCTGTGCCGCACATGGCACGCAATGCACGTTCGAGTTCGTGCGCAACTACCCGCCGACCATCAACACGGCCCCCGAGGCCGAATTTGCCCAGGCCGTGATGCGCGAGATTCTGGGCGATGCCGGTGTGGTGCCGCAAGAGCCATCCATGGGGGCCGAGGACTTCGCCTTCATGCTGCTGGAAAAGCCCGGTGCCTACTGCTTTATCGCCAACGGCGATGGTGATCATCGCGCCCAGGGGCATGGCGGCGGCCCCTGTACCTTGCACAACCCCAGCTACGACTTCAACGATGCGCTGATTCCGCTGGGAGCGACCTTCTGGGTCAAGCTGGCCCAGCGCTGGCTGGACCAGCCTACGCGCGGCTGAAGGCTTGGGCCGGCCGTTGCGGGCTGGGTGGAAGATTTCTTTCACGCCAGACCTCGGGCGGGCAGCCAAAGAGCGTGCTGAACCAGCGTGTGAAGGCACTGTGGCTGTTGTAGCCCAGCATGGTCGCGATCTGGCCCACGGGGTAGTCAGGGTTGCGCACATAGCGCTGGGCGAGATCTGAGCGAACCTCCTGCAGCAGGTCGGTAAAGCTCAGGCCTTCACCGCCAAGCTCGCGCTGCAGGGTCCGTACGCTGCGCCCCAGACCTTGGGCCACGCAGATGCAGGTGGCATTGCCCGAGGGCAGCATGAGATAGATGGCTTTGCGCACCTGCTGGCCGACGGAGGCCTGACGACCCTGCTGCGTGGTGTCCACCATGGTCTTGGCATAGCGCACCAGAACCGGGTCGGCCATGGGGTTGGGAGCATCCAGGTCCTCGGTGCGAAACACAATGCCGTTGAAGTCCGCATCGAACTCCACGCGGCAACGAAACATCTGCTTGTGCAGGCCGATGTCGCCGGGCGCGGGGTGGCTGAAGCAGACCCGCAGCGGGCGCCATTGCTCATGCAGCAGCAGGTTGCAGGTGCGAAACAGCACGCCGATTGCCAGCTCCATGGATTGAGGCAGTGCCGCCGGCAGGGTGAGCTCTTCGCGCAGCACCACGACGCCATTGGCGTCGTCCATATGAATCACCAGCGACTCATTGAGCATGTGCACATGCTCGATCAGCGTGCTCAGCACCTTGCGCAAGGTGGGCTGGTGCAGCAACAAAAGGCTGACGACACCGAAGTTTGAAATCTGCCGAGATTGCGCCATGCGCAGGCCGAAGTTTTCGCAACCCGTGATGCTTGCAGCTTCTTCCAGCAGGCGCCCGGCCGTCAAAGCATCGATCAGTTGATCCTGCTCGCGCACCACGGCTGGGCGCAGGCCGGCGCGACGCAATGCCGCTTCAGGGTCTCCTCCCAGTTCGCTGAATAGTTCCGAGAAATTCGTCAGAGATGCCGCGCGCACAAAAGTGACCATGACTGCTCCAAGCAAAAAGTCGGAGAAATTTTGGCATGAGATGCATAGCGTGCGGCATGAAATGCACAACCTATGTGACACAGGTTTTCTACAGTGGACTTACCGGGCGGCAGAAACTAGCAACAAGCCTGGGTTCAAAAAGTGTAGGAGACAGTGATGCAGATAAACCCTCTGACCTGTGCCATAGGCGCGGAGTTGGTCGATGTGCAACTGGCGGATGCGCTGCGCGATGATGGGCTTTTCGCTGAGATCAAGGCGGCCTTGCTCAAGTACAAGGTGCTGTTCCTGCGTCGCCAGAGTATCAGTCGCGCCGAGCATGTCGGTTTTGCCCGGCGTTTTGGCGAGCTGGAGGACCACCCGGTGGTCGGCAGCGACCCTGAGCATCCCGGTCTGGTGCAGATCTACAAGACGCCGGACAAGCCGCTGGACCGGTATGAAAACTCCTGGCATTGCGATGCCACTTGGCGCGAGGTGCCGCCCATGGGATGCGTGCTGCGCTGCGTTGAATGTCCGCCGGTTGGCGGCGACACCATGTGGGCCAATATGGCGCTGGCCTACGAGATGCTTCCATCGCATATCAAGGACGTGATAGCCCCGCTGCGGGCACGCCACAGCATTGAGTGCACCTTTGGCGCTGCCATGCCTGCGGAAAAGCGCCTGGCCCTCAAGGCGCAGTTTCCCGATGCGGAGCACCCGGTGGTGCGTACACACCCGGAAACCGGTGAAAAAGTGCTGTTTGTCAGCGGCTTCACCACTCATTTCACGAACTTCCACACGCCCGCCAATGTGCGTGTGGGCCAGGACTTCACCCAGGGCTCATCCAGTCTGCTGCAGTTCTTGATCAGCCAGGCCGCGATCCCCGAGTACCAGGTCCGCTGGCGCTGGGAGCCCGGCAGCATCGCCATCTGGGACAACCGCGCGACACAGCATTACGCGGTGATGGACTACCCGCCCAGCCATCGAAAGATGGAGCGTGCCGGAATCATTGGCACACCGACTTTTTGAGCATCGGAAAACGCCTGTGGCAAGGCGCAGAACCTGGCCGTTCAGTGCAAGCACAGCTGTACGCGAGGCTCTGAGCGCGGGCATGGCATTCATATAACAACGGAGACACCATCATGAATTTCCTCGACGGTCACCTGGTTGCCGAAAATCAGCAGCCTCTCATCATCACTGCAGCTCCTTATGCACCTTCGTGGCTGCCGGAGGACTTCCCTGGCGAAATTCCCGTCACGATGGAGGAGCAGATTCAAAAAGCCGTGGACTGCTACAACGCCGGCGCCCAGGTGCTGCACTTGCATGTGCGTGAACTCGACGGTCGCGGCAGCAAGCGGCTTTCCAAGTTCAACGAGCTGATTGCCGGCGTGCGTGCCCGCGTCCCGGACATGATCATCCAGGTGGGGGGGTCGATCAGCTTTGCACCCGAAACCGATGGCGCGGCCGCCAAATGGCTGTCCGACGATACCCGCCACATGCTGGCCGAGCTGGACCCCAAGCCCGATCAGGTGACGGTGACTATCAATACCTCGCAGATGAACATTCTGGAGCAGTTCGATGCGCGGGATATCCAGGGTACTTCGATGGAGGACCCAGCGGTGTTCAATGCCTACAAGGAAATGACCGTGCCTGCACAGCCGGGCTGGGCCGAAGAACATATACGCCGCCTGAGTGCGGCCGGCATTCAGAGTGCCTTCCAGTGCTACAACATCAACAGCTTCGAGTCGGTTGAGCGGCTGATGCGTCGCGGCATCTACAAAGGTCCGCTGGTGCTGAACTGGGTGGCCATCGGCGGCGGCATGGACCAGCCCAGCGTCTACAGCCTGGCCAATTTTGTGCGCGCCGTGCCCGACGGTGCGGTGCTCACGGTGGAAGCATCGGTGCTGAACGTGCTGCCCATCAATCTCATGGGCATTGCCATGGGCCTGCATGTGCGCTGCGGCACCGAAGACAATCTGTGGAATCAGACCCGAACCCGAAAAATGGGCACGGTGGAGCAGATCGAGCAGTTGGTGCGCATTGCCAAGGAATGCAGCCGCCCCATCGCCACTCCTGCCCAGGCGCGCGAGATCTGCCAGATCGGAGTGTTCTACGACACGGTGGAGGAAAGTCTGGCTCGGAACGGCTTTGCTCCGAATCGCAACGGTGCTCAGCAGGGTTTTCTGCGCAAAGTCGCCTGAGTTCAAAGGAGCGCACGATGCAACGCATTCCAGTCCTGCTGTCCATTGCGCTGGCTGCAGCTTTGCCAGCGGGCAGCGCCCTCGCTTTCACCGACAAGCCTGTCAAGCTCATTGTTCCTGCGCCGCCCGGCGGTACGATCGATGTGTTTGCACGCATCATCAGCGATCAGCTGGCGCATGAGCTCAAACAGCCTGTGATTGTGGAAAACCGCCCCGGTGCCGGCGGTGCCATGGCGGTGAAATACATGCTGTCCCAGCCCTCGGACGGCAATACCCTGCTGGTGACGGTGACCAATATCCTGACCGAAGTTCCGCATGTGCTCAAGGGGGGCTTTGATGCCATGAAGGATGTCAGACCCGTCTCGCAGATGGCACGCTCCGTCATGGTCTTCATTGCTTCGCCCCAGTTCCCGGCCAAGGATGCCAAGGAGGCTATTGCCTATATCAAGGCCCATCCGGGTCAGCTGTCCTTTGCCTCCTACAGTCAGGGGACGGCATCGCAGTACGCAGGGGTGATCCTGAATCAGAAGGCCGGCCTGGATATGCAACATGTTCCGTTCCCTGGCTCTGCACCGGCACTGGCACAAATCATGGGTAACCAGATTCCGCTGATGTTCGACGGCTCCGTGACTACCAAACCGCTGGTTCCCAGCGGCAAGGTCAAGCTACTGGCCGTTGCTTACAAGAGCCGCTTGCCCGATTTCCCCAATGTGCCGACGATGGCCGAGCTGGGTTATCCGGAGCTTGATTTCAGCAACTGGGCTGGCGTCTTTGCCTCGGCAAAGACGCCGCAGCCGTTGCTGGAAAAGATCAACGCTACGCTGCAGAAGGTCAACGCCAGTCAGGCGGTGCAGGCGCGCTATCTGTCCACCGGCTTCGAGCCCATCAAGCAGGAGCGAACGCTGGAGCAGCTTTCCACGGAACTGCAGGCCGAATACCAGCGCAATGGCGAGATCGTCAGGAATTTTGGCATCAAGCTGAACTGAGTCGGCTTGTCAATCGGCCCGGGCATGTCTGCGACTGAGGGTGCCCGGACTCTTGCTTTGCAGCGCTTGCTGCACCTAGCGGTGAACAATAGAGACAGGAGCATTTCATGACTCAGGCCATTCGCTTTTACGAGACTGGCGGTCCAGAAGTTCTGCGACTGGAAAACGTTGCCGTGGGAGACCCCGGCCCAGGCCAGGCGCGTGTGCGGCATAGCTATATCGCGCTCAACTTCATCGATGTGTACTTCCGCTGCGGGCGCTACCCGCTGGCCTTGCCCAACGGACTGGGCTCGGATGCCGTCGGTGTGGTCGAGGCCGTCGGAACGGGTGTGACGGATATCCGGGTGGGTGACCGCGTTGGCTATCTGATCGGTCCACAAGGTGCTTATGCACAGGCACGTGTGATGCCTGCAGAAGTGCTGATTCCGCTGCCCGACGGAATTTCAGACCGTACTGCAGCCACGCTCATGATGAAAGGCATGACGGCCCAATATCTGTTCCGTCAGGTCTATCCGCTGCAAGGCGGTGAAACCATTCTCTACCACGCAGCTGCCGGAGGCGTAGGCCTGATTGCCTGTCAGTGGGCCCGCGCCATGGGGGTCAACATGATTGGTACGGTCAGCACGGATGAGAAGGCCGAACTGGCCAGGGCGAACGGGTGCACGCACACCATCGTGACTTCGCGTGAAAACATCGTCGAGCGAGTGAAGGAAATCACGGCAGGCAAGGGCGTGCCCGTGGTCTATGACTCTGTAGGCAAGGACACACTGATGGACTCGCTCGATTGCCTGCAGCCGCGTGGCTCGCTGGTCAGCAACGGAACCTCTTCCGGCTCCGTGGTGGTGGACTCGTCGCTGCTGGCCGCCAAAGGCTCGATCTGGATGACCCGGCCGGCCATGATGCATTACATCCAGCCCCGGTCACATATGCTGGAGATGGCTGCAGAGCTGTTCGAGCACGTGCTGGCGGGGCGCATTGTGAGCGAGCCGCAGCAGGAGTTTGCATTGGCCGAGGCGGCACAAGCCCATCGCGCATTGGAAGCGCGCAAGACCGTGGGAGCCACGGTACTCGTGCCATGAGCTGCCGGGTGCAAATGTCGGGCGCGTAAAGCCATTGCGAAGATCTGTGCCGGCACCTTTTCCAAGGCGCCGGCTTTTTCTGTCTGATATTGACGATCTGGCAGGGCGACATTCCTAGGGATTTCACCTTGGGCACATGGCACCAAATAGGCAATGGATGGCATCAACTGCACAAGGGCTGCAGCCTTCTTTTTCTAGAGTGATTTCGCGGATCAAGACCGCGAATTCATAACGAAAAGGAGACATGACATGCCACGTATTTCACGTTATATCTGGAGTTTTCTTGCCTTGTCCGCCAGCAGTCTGGCCAGCGCTCAGTCATCCGTGACGCTGTTCGGTGTCATGGACGCAGGCGTCAGCCGCTACATGGTGCGCAGCAATGCCTGGGATGGCTCCGGTCGCACGGCCAGTCAGGCTATCTGGGCGCTCTCGCCCTCGGGTAATCTGGCCAGCCGTCTGGGTGTTCGTGCCGTTGAAGATCTGGGTGCTGGAATGTCTGCCAGCATGTGGCTGGAAGCGCCTGTGACCAACGACACGGGCGGCGGCGCGCTGAACTTTGGGCGACGTTCCACCGTCAGCCTGACGGGCAACTGGGGCGAGCTGCGCCTTGGGCGCGATCACACGCCCTCGTTTTTGAATGACTGGGCCTTTGATCCCTATTCCGTCAACGGCGTGGGCGTCAATTTGCTGGCGGTGGTCAGCAGCAACCTGGCCATCAACCGTGCGCTGAGTACGCAGACCAGCGGCACGCTGCCCGAACGCTTGCTGGGCAACGGTTTGTCGGCAGGCACGGACAATTATCTGCGCGCGAACAACTCCATCGGTTATCACCTGCCGACAGGGCTGGGCGGACTTTATGGTCAGCTGATGTATGCCTTCCCGGAAAATGACGCCAGGCGCGGCCGCTATGCGGGAGGCCGCATAGGTTGGGCCAGCGGCCCCGCCGATATCGCACTGGGCTATGGCGAAAGCATGTTGGGCACTTTCAATGGCCGCAAGGAAACCATCAAGTCCCTGAACCTGGGAGGCTCGTACAACTTCGGTCCGGTCCGCGTGTTGGGCGAGTGGTCGCAGGTGCGCAATGCGCGCAGCGATGTGCGTGCCACAGACCGCTATGACGGGCTTCTGGCTGGTGTGCAAATCCCTGTCGGACTGCATCAGCTCAGGGCGTCGGTGGCCAGGGTGCAGTTCAAAAATGGGCAGGGAACTGGCGACGCATCGGTGAACAAGCTGGCCTTGGGTTATGTGCATAACCTCTCCAAACGCACGGCGCTCTACACCACGGTGTCACGTATCAGCGTGAGCAATGGACACAACAATCCTGCGGTGATGGGTGTGACGCCGCTGGCCGTGAGCAGCCCGGTCATCATGCCGCAGCCAGCCTACAGTAACAGCCCGGGCATGCAGCCGCGCAGTGCGCTGGGCTTTGATCTGGGTCTGCGCATGATGTTCTGAGGGCTGTCCGTTGCTGCTGCCGCAAGGCGAATCACGAAGAGGCGGGTTGGAGGGCTGGCGTGTCGCAAAGGGCTGCTTGCTTGCCGGCGTTGCAGTACTTTGTGAAATAAAAAGAACGGTCGTTCTAATTTGGTGAAATTTTGGCTACACTGGCCTCGACTATTAAAGCCCAGGAGACCTTTCATGTCCGATCTGAACGCCCGGTTTGAAGAGACCGTCAAGAATTCCACCTCGCTCGGCGAGCGTCCTGACAACGCCACCTTGCTCAAGATCTATGCCTTGTACAAGCAGGCGACCGAGGGTGACAACGAAGCCAAGAAGCCCAGCTTCACCGACATGGTGGCCCGCGCCAAGTGGGATGCCTGGGCCAAGCTGGAAGGCACGACGCCGGATGAGGCCAAGCAGCAGTACATCGATCTCATCGAGTCGCTGCGCTGATCTGCGCCGCCCCTGATCGCTGACAAGGCCCTGCACTCCGGGGCCTTGTCGTTTCAATTCAGACCACATCACACTGCGCCAAAGACGGGGGCTGGAAACTGACGCACCTCCAAGTCAGGGACTCGGAGTAAGGGCCGCTCGGCCCCGAAGGGGTCGTCCCCCTTGGGCAAGCGGCAGGGCGGCCCAGGGGGTGTCAGTACCTGTTCGAGAAATTGGCGCTGATGCGCTGACGCAAATATTCCGCCCCTGTGATAGGCGGATATTTTTTTGCCGGCCCTTCGATCACCGCATCTTCATTGGCCTGGCAGAAGAAGGCCAGGCTGTAGCGGGCTCCCTGGTACTCATGGGGCTGCGGGTTGCGCACGCGGTGGAAGTTGCTGGGCAACTGGTCGTCGCTCCAGCGCATCAGCATGTCACCGATATTGCAGGTGATGACGCCGTCCACGGGCTTCACGGGCGTCCATTGCTGGGCTTCGGCCTCCTTGCCGGGCAGCACCTGCAGCCCGCCCTGGCCGGCGCGCTGGAACAACAGTGTCAGGCAGTCGAAGTCTGTATGTGCGCCTGCACGCCACAGGCCGATTTCGTCCTTGAGAGCAGGGTCCACGGCAAAGTAATGCAGCATGCGCAGCGTGCTCTGGTAGCTGGGCACGGCGGGGTCATGTGCGCGGGTGAAGAACTCCTCGTCAAAGCCCAGCTTGTAGGCAAAGCAGGACAGCAGCTGCATGCCCACCTGCCAGCATTGGTGCTCAAAGGCCAGCGTGGCCTGCTTGAAGCCGGGCAGCTCCTGCTCGCTGGGCCAAAGGCCCTGCATGCGCGGGCGTGTGACCTGATAGGACTCTTTCTGGTCGGGGGTGCGCGTGGAGGGGCGGATCTGCGCCTTGTGCTCCCAGCCTGCGTTGCGCGATAGCGGCCATTGCGCCTTGGTGTCGGGCGGCAGGGCAAATAGCTGTTCGGCCCTGCCGAATGCGGCGTCGATATCGGCCTGGGCTATGCCGTGGCCGGAAACCTGGAAGAAGCCGATTTCCACCGAAGCGCTCCAGATCTGCTCGGCAATCTCCTGCTTGCGCTGCTCGAAGTCGCTGATGTCTATGACGCGAACTTCGCGCGCCGAGGTTTCTGCGCCTTGCCCGCCCATGCGGGCTTCCTTGTCCAGTTCGTCAAGGCTGTAGGAGTGGCTGGTCATGGTCTGCATAAGAATTTCTCTTGCGATGACTTCAGGCACCGGCGCTGCCAGTGGGGCATGGGGCTGCGGGCATCTGAAGTGTGGATACCAGGCGCGGCTGTCTGCCGCACCCACTTCAAGAGCAATGACCCGCGAAGCTGCTGACCGGCGATGGTCAGAAGCACCGTGCTGAACGCTTCTACTCTTGATTTGAGTGCAGCAAGCAGCGTGCCAGCCATTCACCACGGCACAGGTGCTCTTGGTTTTGGTGCATGGCTTCAAACTGGTGCACTGCCGTGCATGAATCCATGCATGCGCTGCTCGGGCGTGCACCTTGTTGATACCCGACAAACGGAAATCAAAAGCAGGCACGCCAATTGCTAGATGGTTGAACGAGTAGAAGCGTTCAGCCTGCATCCGCGTGCAGTGCCCGGAAATTGCTCAAGTCCTGTCAGCAGCGGCTGCTGCTGGCGTTCCTGTCGCCAGAGACCTGAGAGTTCCGCCATGCAACGTCGCCATTTCCTTGCTGCCCTGCCTCTTTGCAGCGCACCCTGGGTCCATGCCCAGGGCAAGTCGCTGACTCCGCTGAAATTCACGCTGGATTTCCGCGTCAACGGCCAGACGGCGCCGTTCTTTCTGGCACAGCAAAACGGCTACTACCGCGATGAGGGGCTGGATGTGAGTCTGGACGTAGGGTCGGGCTCGGTGGCTTCGATTACTCGTATCGCCAGCGGAGCCTACCAGCTCGGACTGGGCGATATCAGCTCGCTGATCGAGTTCAATGCGCAGAATGCCGGCACGCCTCGCGTGCAGGCCGTCTACCAGTACTACAACCGCGCGCCTTTTGTGATCATCGGGCGCAAGGACCGGGGCATCACTTCGGACTTCGGAAGCCTCAAGGGCAAGAAGGTTGCCGCAGCGGCGGTGGAGTCCACGCGCCGTGCCTGGCCCATGGTGGCGCGGCGCAAGAACCTGCCCGCCGATCTGTTTGCCTGGTCGACAACGGAGTTCTCGGCACGAGACAACGTCATGGTGCGTGGCGATGTGGATGCCGCCACCTACTTCCATGACTCGGCGGTGTCGCTGTTTGCGCGCCTCAGGCCCGAGGAGCTTTCCATACTGCGCTACAGCGATGCAGGCGTTCATCTGTATGGCAATGCGATTCTCGCGTCCAGCCAGCTGATCGCCGAGAAGCCGCAGGTCGTGGCCGCTTTCCTGCGCGCCACCAACCGTGCGATTGTGGAATGCCTTGCCAACCCCGCAGCAGGCATTGCCGCCGTGCGCCAGCGTGAGTCGATTCTCGATGAAAAGCTGGAGCTGGAGCGCTGGTCCATCACCGCACAGTACGTGGCCGCGGCAGACACGAAAAGCCATGGACTGGGCGACTTCAGCAAGCGTTTGATGGAGCAGCAGCTGGACAGTGTGGTGCAGACCTTTGCGCTCAAGACCACGCCATCTGCCGACGCACTGTTCAACAGCAGCATGCTGCCCGCCAGGTCGGCCCGCATGCTCAAGGTCTGAGGAGGAATCAACCATGTCCTTGCCTCCAGCCCAGGCCTTGAATGACACCGATGGTCGCTATTTGCGCGAAGCCATTGCGCTAGCGGATACGGCGCGCGAGCGCGGCAACCGGCCGTTTGGTGCGCTGATCGTGGCTGCCGACGGGCGTGTTCTGGCCGAGGCCAGCAATGCCAACGGCGAGAGCGGCGATTGCACGGCCCATGCCGAGCTGTCCGCCATCCGCCTGGCCAGCCCCTTGCATTCACGCGATGAACTGGTGGGCGCCACGCTGTACTCGTCTGCCGAGCCCTGCGTGATGTGTGCCGGCGCGATCTTCTGGTCCGCCATTGGCCGCGTGGTCTATGGCATCGATGCGGAGCGGCTGCGCGTGTTCCGCGGCGAGCGGCTCGACCAGAAGGATGCCGAGCTGTCCTGCCGCGATGTGTTCCAGGCCGCTTCGCACGCCATCGAATGCATAGGGCCGGCCTTGATCGAAGAGGCCAGCAGCTCGCACCAGGGCGCCTGGAAGGTCTGAGCGCCGACATGAATCCAACCACAACTCGTTGACATAGAGAGAGGGAAGCCACCATGCAAACCAAGCGCCTGTTCCTGCAATCCGTTCTGGCCCTGGGCAGCTTTGCCAGCGCCACTGCTGCCTTTGCCGCCACGCCCATCAAATTCCAGCTCGACTGGCGTTTCGAAGGGCCAGCGGCGCTGTTTCTGCAACCTGTCGCCAAGGGCTATTTTCAGGCTGCAGGTCTGAATGTGACGGTGGACGCCGGCAGCGGCTCCGGCGGTGCGATTCAGCGCGTGGCATCGGGCTCTTACGACATGGGTTTTGCCGATCTGGCCGCGCTCATGGAGTTTCATGCCAACAACCCCGATGTCAAGGACAAGCCCGTGGCCGTGATGATGGTCTACAACAACACGCCGGCCTCGGTCATGGCACTCAAGAAGAGCGCCATTGCCAAGCCTGCGGATCTGACAGGCAAGAAGCTCGGAGCACCGGTGTTTGATGCCGGGCGGCGCGGTTTCCCGCTGTTTGCCAAGGCCAACAAGGTCGGCGATGTGCAATGGACCACCATGGATCCGCCGCTGCGCGAGACCATGCTGGTGCGCGGCGATATCGATGCCATCACGGGCTTTACCTTTACTTCGCTGCTGAACCTGGAGGCTCGTGGCGTCAAGGCGGCCGATGTGGCGGTCATGCCGTTTGCCGACAACGGCGTCAAGCTCTATGGCAACGCCATCATCGCCAGCGCCAAGCTGGTGCGCGAGAACCCCGAAGCCGTGCGTGCCTTCCTCAAGGCCTTTAGCAAGGGCGCCAAGGAAGTCATGGCCAACCCCGGCTCCGCCATCGCCTATGTGAAGGAGCGCGACGGCATCGTCAACACCGCTCTGGAAACCCGCCGCCTGCAGCTGGCGATCGACACGGTGATCAACACCGCCGATGCGCGTGGTGAAGGCTTTGGCCAGGTCAGCCCCACACGCATGGCCCTGATGGCGTCCCAGATCTCGGACGTCTATGCGACCAAGACACGCGTGAACCCCGAGACGCTCTGGAACGGCCGCTTTCTGCCGCCAGTCGCGGATCTCGACGTATTTCCCAAAAAGTAATTGCTCATTGATTGATAGCTGGATGCGCTTTTTTGACGGGCGCTACAGCCTGCTTTTATGAAATCATCAGATACAGAAGCTGCCCGGCCCTTCGTCGAATTCAAGGACGTCTGGCTGGCCTATAACGAAGAGCTGCTGCAGGCCAACCACTTTGCGGTGGAGGCCATCAACCTCACGGTACAGCGTGGCGAGTTCATCGCCATCGTCGGTCCCTCGGGCTGTGGAAAGTCCACGTTCATGAAGCTCACCACGGGCCTGAAGATGCCGTCCATGGGCCGCATCACGGTCGATGGCCAGCGCGTGACAGGGCCCCTCAAGATATCGGGCATGGCGTTCCAGTCGTCCTCGCTGCTGCCCTGGCGCACCACGCTGGACAATGTGCTGCTGCCGCTGGAGATCGTGGAGCCGCACCGTTCGCAGTTCAAGCAAAAGCGCAAGGAATACGAGTCGCGTGCCATAGAGCTGCTGGGCAAGGTCGGACTCGCGGGTTATGAACGCAAATTCCCCTGGCAGCTGTCCGGCGGCATGCAGCAGCGCGCCAGCATCTGCCGCGCTCTGATTCACGAGCCGCAGATGCTGCTGCTCGACGAACCCTTTGGCGCGCTCGATGCCTTCACCCGTGAGGAGCTGTGGTGCATCTTGCGCGACCTGCAGGCAGAGCAGAAATTCAATGTGATTCTGGTCACGCATGATCTGCGCGAGAGCGTGTTCCTGGCCGATACCGTCTATGTGATGAGCAAAAGCCCGGGTCGCTTCGTGGTGCGCCGCGACATCGACCTGCCGCGACCGCGTGATCTGGAGCTCACTTACACCCCCGAGTTCTCGGACATCGTCTACGAGCTGCGCGGCCACATTGGCGCCCTGCGCAAAAGCGGCACCGAGACCGCTGCAGCCATTCCTCAATAAGGCGCATCATGAAACATCAAAAAACCGCCGAGCGCTGGGCACCCTGGCTGCTGTTGCTGCTGATCGTCCTGCTCTGGCAGATCATCTGTTCGGGTTTCGGCGTTTCGGAATTCATCTTCCCCAGCCCCTGGGCCATAGGCCATCAGCTCTATGAGTTTGCGGGCACGATTGCCATGCATGCCTGGCGCACCTATTGGGTGACGATGGCGGGCTTTGCACTGGCGATCGTGGTGGGCGTGCTGCTGGGGTTTCTGATCGGCTCCTCGCGCCTGGCCTATGCGGCGTTCTATCCGCTGATGACGGCCTTCAACGCCCTGCCCAAGGCAGCGTTCGTGCCGATTCTGGTGGTCTGGTTCGGCATCGGCGCGGGCCCGGCCATTCTCACGGCCTTTCTGATCAGCTTTTTCCCCATCATGGTCAATATCGCCACGGGTCTGGCCACGCTGGAGCCCGAGCTGGAGGATGTGCTGCGCGTGCTGGGGGCCAAGCGCTGGGACGTGCTGATCAAGGTCGGCCTGCCGCGTTCCCTGCCGTATTTCTACGGCTCGCTCAAGGTCGCAATCACGCTGGCCTTCGTCGGCACCACGGTCAGCGAGATGACGGCTGCCAACGAGGGTATCGGCTATCTGCTGGTCTCCGCCGGCTCTTCCATGCAGATGGGTCTGGCCTTTGCGGGGCTGATCGTGGTGGGGGCCATGGCCATGGTGATGTACGAACTGTTCAATCTGCTGGAAAAGCACACCACGGGCTGGGCGCGTCGCGGCTCCCAGGGCGAGTGATGCATTGTTTCTGAGCGCTGTCAACGCTGCTCCTGAGAACGAAAAAGGCCAGCCGGATCATCGATCCGGCTGGCCTTTTTGTGCTTCGCAGTCAATGCCTAGCTGGCCGTGCGGCAGCTGGCAAATGCATCCAGAGGCTGCTTGTAGGTTGGCGAGGTGACATCCATCAAACCCATTACCGTATGGAACAGGTTGTCGTGCGAGAGCGGCTGATCCAGCGTCTTGCTCAGGCAGGCCTGATTCAAGCCGGTGCGAGCCCCCAGCGTTCCCAGCCAGGCAATCATGGGCACATGTTTCTGATCGTCGGGCGCCATGGCGTAAGGCATGCCGTGCAGATAGACACCGAGCTCGCCCAGCGATTCGCCATGGTCGGACATGTAGAACATGCCGGTTTCAAACTGGTTTTGCTGGGTCTTGAGCCAGTCTATGGTCTGGGCCAGGAAGTGGTCGGTATAGCGAATGGAGTTGTCGTAGACATTGACCACGCTTTGTTGCGAGCAACTGGACAGGGCATTGGTGGCGCACTCGGGCTTGAAAGCCTTGAGATCTGCAGTGGAGCGCTTGAAATACTCGGGGCCGTGACTGCCCATCTGGTGCATGACCAGTACCAGGCCCTTTGCGCGGCGTGCGGGGTCCAGCTTGGCGATGCGCTCGTCCAGGCCGCTGAGCAGCAGGGCATCCAGGCATTCGCCATCCTGGGCGCACAGCGCCTTGCCGGCCGGCGTATTCACGCTGTCGGCGGTATCGGCCATGGGGATGCGCTTGCACACGCCTTTGCAGCCTGCCTGGTTGTCCACCCAAAGCACGGCCAGTCCGGCGGCCTGCAGTACGTCGAGCAGGTTGTCATGCTCGACCTTGGAGGCGTAAAAGCCTTCGCGGCCCAGGTTGGAGAACATGCAGGGCACCGATTCGCGGGTGCTGGTGCCGCAGGAGCGGGCGTTACGCCAGCTCAGCACATCGCGCTTGGCCAGCTCGGGGTTGGTATCGCGCTCATAACCGTTGAGGCTGAAGTTCTTTGAGCGTGCCGTCTCGCCAACCACCAGTACCAGCAGCGGCGGTTTCTGGACTGCGGCATAGCTGGCACCCAGAGCTGCGCCACCCGTGATGCTGACAAAGGGCTTGGGCTTGTTGAGTATGGGGTCCAGCGCCACGGATGCGGCCGAGAGCACGGGGTTGATCGGGTTGATCATGTAGCGCAGCCAAAGATTGTTGCGCACCACGGGGGCCAGATCGCGGTACGAAACGGCCAGCGATGCGGCTATCAGGGCAATGCCGCCCAGCAGCAGCAAGGCGGTACGCAGCATATTGCGCCAGACGCTGTTGGCGCGTTTGAGCGGGGTTTTCCACAGCCAGATGGCTGGCAGTATGGCGATGATCAACACCTCGGCCAGCAGCTTGATGTTGAACAAGTCCGAGCTTTCGCGGGCATCGGTCTGCAGGATGTTGTGAATCATGCCCTTGTCCATCACGGTGCCGTAGCTGACCATGAAGTACTGGGAACTGGCCGCCACCAGCAGCAGCGCAACCCAGAGCGGCTTGGTAAAGCGCGGCCAGGCAAACAAAGAGGTCAGCAGAAGGCTGGCGCCCAGCACCAGCGGCACAACCCGCAGGGCCAGCAGGGCCAGACTGCCGTGATAGCCATCCAGGGAAGGCAGGCGCAGCCATAGGGCCCAGTTGGCCGTCAGTGTCAGCCAGATGGCCAGGGCCAGAGCGATGAACTGAGGCGTGCGAGGTTGAAAAAGCCCCTTGAAAAATGGGGCAGAAACGGAGTCTTTGGTGGCCACAGCAGACGGCAAAAAATAGGTATCGGAGAAGTCTGGCGGGACTTTCTTAAAAACCGCTGAAGCCTCCTACATGGTTAACCCTTGTAAAAAATTGTTTTATACCAATTTGAGGTATTTATTGGCACTGAGTCGCTGTTTTTGCAGCTTCTCCCCATTGGGCACATAGCCGCAGCTTGCGCTCTTCAGCAGGCAAGGCTGCCAGCTCGCGCATCTGGGCATAGAAGCCGCGCCAGGTCTCGGGAGTGGCCGGGCCTTCGCCGCGCAGTTGCTGCCACCAGCGAGTCATGGCCGGCACCCAGTCGTCATAGGCGGCCAGGGCTCCAAAACTGGCGTTGTTGGCCTGGGCCACCCATTCATCGGTCTGGGCCAGGCGCCGGTAATACTGCTCGCGCAGGGCGAGGCTGGTCAGCAGGGGCTCGTCAGTGGTAATCCATTGCGCCCTGAGCTGCGCATAAGTGGCGCGGAATTCGTCAAATACTTTGCTTTTGATGGCTTCCAGCACTTTGGCATCAAAGGCTTCAGTATTTTTCTGCTCATAAATCTGTTGCAGGCGCTGACGGGTCTCGCGCGTCAGCTGCTGCCATAGCTCTCGCCGCTGCAGGCTCTGTTGCCAGCGTTGTTGCGTGGCGGCGCTGGCATGGCTGTGCAGCCACAAGGGGGTGGCCATGCGTTCCACCGTGGTGGCAAAGGATTCGTTGAAGGCCGTGTCATTCTTCACATACAGCAACTGGTGGGCCAGTTCGTGGAACAGCAGGCCGGCAAAGTCACCCTCCTGCCAGGAGGTGAAGGTGCTGAGCAAGGGATCGCCGCCCAGCCAGTTCAGATAGCCTAGCGTGGAGTAGGCAGGCACGCCATAGACGCTGGTTTCCAAACCCTGGGACTGAAGCGTTAGTGCCTGCACCTGTGCGTCGCTCTTGCTGAAGTAGCCTCGGTAGGCAATGCAGCCGGTGACGGGAAAGCACCATTGGTGCATCTCCAGGCTGTAGGCCGGGGCCGCCACCACGTTCCAGACCGCAAACGGGCGCTGCAGCTGAGCGTAGCGGGTGTAGCTGGCGTTGTCGGGCAGAGCCAGCTCCCGGCTGGCGAAGCGGCGCATCTGTTGCGCGGTCTGCAGGCGCTGACGCAGTCCTGCGGAGGTACTTTCCTCGGCGAGCCATTCATCAATAGGCCGTGCGGCCTGAAGAATCTGCATCTGTCCCTTGAAACCCTGCCAGTAATAGCCGGCGCTGCTGCAGCCCGTCAGGCCTGCAATTGCGGCACTAATTCCCAGCAAAGCCCTCAGGCTGACTACACTCATCCTTTTTCTCATTGCGCTTGTCCGCCTGTCTGGTTTCGCTTCATGGATTTTCTAACGCTCGCCATCATTGTCACCACCGTGCTCTACGTGCTCAAGAAGCAGGAGCAGCGTCAGCACACCCAGCTTCTGGCGCAGCATCTGGCACGCTTTCAGATCGAGAAGCTCATGGCCAATCTGATGGAGGGATATTTGCGTGTCATCGGCGAGAAGGATGCGCAAAGGCGTGAACAGATCTGGCCCGTGCTGGCCAATACCGAGAGCAGTCTGGTGAGCCAGTTTCAGCGTTTTGCGGATGAATTCGCCACCTTGCCGGCCGAGCAGACGCGTGCAAGCACCCTGCCGCTGGCGTTGCCCTATATGGCTCGGGTTTTGCCGTCGGCCACCATGGATGTGCGCGAGACCATGAAGCTTCATGCCCAGGCACTGGCGGCTGCCCGTGTGGGGGATGCGACTGACGAGGAAGAGCGCAAGCGCCGAGCTTTCACCATGACAGCCGAGCTTATGCTGATGCAACACACCTGCCACTGGTTCTGCCGCAGCCGCACCGTTGCCTCCATGCGCTTGCTGGCGCGTCACAAGACGGCCTATGAGCAAGTGCTGCAGTCTATAGCCCCCGGCACTCTCAAAGCCTATGAAAAACTGGTGAAGGCCAGTAGCTGAGGTCTTTTCGGACCCAAGGCCGTTCTGGGTTTGGAGAAGTTTCCCGTCTTGACCCTGCCATAGTCGATGTGAACAATGGTTTTCATGAAAAACCTGTTGAGCACATTGGAGCCGCTGCTAGCAAGACTTCCTGTGACGGCATCGGTAGAACTTCCATCGGGCGAGCGCATCGGGTCTGAACGCAGTGCGGTTCAACTCATTTTTCGCTCCCCCAAGGCTGTTGCGGCGCTGCTGGACGGCCAGATCGGCTCGATCGGCTCGGCCATCGTCGAAGGCTGGGTGGAGGTCAAGGGCAGTTCCCGCGACATCATGGCTGCTGCTGCCGGGCTGCTGCGCGGCGACCCGGTCAGCCATACACCCTCGTGGTTGGGGCAGACGGTTTCAAAGGCCAGATCGCTGGCCATGCACACGCTGACGCGTGATGCCGAGCAGATTCAGTTTCATTACGATCTTTCCGATGACTTCTACGCGCTGTGGCTGGATCCGCGCCGCGTCTATTCCTGCGCGTACTACAAGGAGCAGGGCATGAGCCTGGCCCAGGCGCAGGAGGCCAAGCTCGATCACATCTGCAAAAAGCTCAAGCTCCAGCCTGGCGAGCGCTTCTGGGATATCGGTTCCGGTTGGGGCGGGTTGATCTTCTGGGCGGCCGAGCATTACGGCGTGCAAGCCCATGGCATCACGCTGTCGCGCAACCAGTTCGAGCATGTGCAGCACCTGATCGCCGAGAAGGGCCTGCAGGGCAAGGTCCGGGTCGAGTTGCGCGACTACCGGCAAATGGGTGATGTGGAGCCGTTCGACAAGATCGGCTCGGTCGGCATGTTCGAGCACGTGGGCAGCGCCAATCTGCAGGGATACTTCGAAACCATTTATTCCATGCTCAAGCCTGGCGGTCTTGCATTGGTCCATGGCATCACGGCGGGCGGTGTCAGCAATGTGGAGCTGGGTGCCGGTATGGGCGAGTTCATCAACCGCTACATCTTTCCCGGGGGCGAACTCATGCATGTCAGCCGCGTGCTGCATGATCTGGCGGCCAGCGGACTGGAAATGGTGGATACCGAGAACTTGCGCCCGCATTACGCGCGCACGCTTTGGGCCTGGTCGGATGGGTTGGAGGCCAGGCTGGGCGAAGCTCAAATCATTTTGCAAGCCCAGTATGACGAGGAAAAAGCCGCCAAGGCTTTGCGTGCCTATCGTCTTTATCTGGCGGGCTCGGCCATGGGCTTCGAGCATGGTTGGATTGCGTTGCATCAGATGCTGTGCAGCAAACCCGATGGCGATCTGCGCAGCGGTGCGATGGCGGGTGCGCAGAGCGGCTATCCTTTCAACCGCGAATATATCTACCGTTGAAGGAACCGCTCCATGCCCTACAAATTCAAATCGCGTGCCACGGCAGACCTCATCATGCTGGACGCCAACGGCCGCAAGCTGCTGGAAATCATCGGCAAGTCGCCCGATGAGGTGCATGGAATCATCACCGTGGAGCAGATTCCGGCCGCCATCGTCGCGCTGGAGGCTGCCGCCGCCGAAGATGCGGCCAGACGTGCGCAGCCGCAAGACGAAGCGCAGGAGGATGCCGTGCCTGCAAATCAGGATGGCGTGGCCCTGGGCCAGCGCATCGTGCCTTTTGTCGACATGCTCAGGCGCAGCGCCGCCGATGGCAAGGAAGTGACCTGGTAAGTCCAGTCGCCTTCTGGCCGCCCCAACAAAAAAGCCTGCAGATGCAGGCTTTTTGCGTTGAACGGATCGTGCGTTCTCAGTCGGCGTAGATGCCGGCGGCCTTGATGACCTTGCCCCACTTGGCGATTTCGGCTTCCACAAACTTCTTGTGGCCCGCAGGGTTGGTGCGGTCGTCGGTGGCAATCACGGCACCCAGGGCTTCCTGGCGCTTGATGAACTCGGGGTCCTTGAGCGAAGCCTTCATGGCTTCGTTGATCTTTTGCACCACATCGGCAGGCGTGCCCTTGGGGGCGTACAGACCGTGCCAGATAGTCACGTTGAAGTCCTTCAGGCCCAGGGACTGCAGTGTGGGCAGGTCCTTGAGTGCAGGCGTGGTCAGCGGCTTGGCAGTGGTCACGGCATAGGCCTGAACCTTCTTGGCGGCAATCTGCGAAGTGGTGTTGGTGGTCTGGTCGCACAGCAGGTCCACCTGGTTGCCCATCAGGTCGGCAATCGCAGGAGCCGCACCCTTGTAGGGCACCGGCGTCATGTCCTGCTGCAGCGAGGCCTGGAACATCAGGCCGCACAGGTGCGAGGCCGAGCCTACGCCGGCGTTGGCCAGATTCACCTTGCCCTGGTTCTTGCTGACCCAGTCCTTGACTTCGGCGAAGTTCTTGGCGGGCAGGGTGGGGCGGCCGATCAGTGTCATGGGCACATCGTTGATGATGCCGGCGTACTCGAAGTCGTTGAGCACGTTGAAGGACAGCTTGCGGTACAGCGTCGGGATGGTGGACATGCCGATATGCGTCAGCAGCAGCGTGTAGCCGTCATTGCGTGCGCGTGCTGCCTTGGCCGTGCCAATCGTGCTGCCGGCACCGTCTGCGTTGTCGATGACGATGGTGGCGTTGTTCAGCTGCTTGCGCATGGATTCGGCCAGGTCGCGTGCCACCTTGTCGGTGGGGCCGCCTGCCGTGAAAGGCACGATGATCGTGATCGTCTTGCCAGCGGCAGGGTAGCTGTCGGCATGGCTGCTGATGGCGGCGGTGGCGGCCAGAGCGATGGTGGCGATCTTGAAAATAGTTTTCATAGTGTCTCCCTAAGAATAATGTGCAAGCAGACCAAGACGGTTGGCTTGTCGTGACGTAAAGCCGGATTCTAGGTAGCGCTAATCTGTGGGGTTTTTGTTATTTTCTAAGTGTTATCCCTTGATGGAGCGGGCGATCACATTGCGTTTGCGTTAAAGCAAACCGATTGCCTGTCGCGTATTGGCGACACATGCGCAGGGGCTTGGCCAAGCTCAAGTCCCAGTGCAAAACCTTTAGGCCGCAGAGCCAGCCGAATGCCGGTAGCTCTCCAGAGCTTCACTGATAGGAGCGCGCGTCTTCGATCACCTTGCCGTCATTGGGCAGGCTGCCGGGAGACACCATCTGCACTTCGCCACGCAGCTTGGTGACTTCGCGCAAGGCGTCGATCACCTGCAGGGCAAAGCCCGGTGCGGTTTCCGTGGTTTCAACCAGCAACTGCATCTGGTCGTTGGCCATCTCACCCGTCACCACCAGCCTGGCCCTGACGATCTGCGGAAAGCGCTTGACGACCTCGGCCACCTGTTTGGCATGCACGAACATGCCGCGCACCTTGGTGGTCTGGTCGGCACGGCCCATCCAGCCCTTGATGCGGGCATTGGTGCGACCCGTGGGGCAGGTTCCCGGAAGATAGGCCGAGAGGTCACCCGTGCCAAAGCGGATCAGCGGATAGTCGGGGTTGAGCGTGGTGATGACCAGCTCGCCCACCTCGCCCTCCGCCACAGGGTCGCCGGTTCCGGGGCGCACGATCTCCACGATCACGCCCTCGTCCAGCACCAGACCTTCACGGGCGCTGGTCTCATAGGCAATCAGGCCCAGATCGGCCGTGCCATAGCTCTGGTAGGCATCTATGCCATGCTCGCGCATCCATTGGCTGAGCGAGGGAGGGAAGGCTTCGCCGCTGACCATGGCCTTGGTCAGGCTGGGCAGCTTCACTCCCATCTCCAGGGCCTTTTCCACAATGATTTTCAGAAAACTGGGCGTACCCACATAGGCTGCGGGCCGCAGATCGGCCATGGCCTGCACCTGCTGCTCGGTCTGGCCCGTGCCGCCCGCGAACACCGTGCAGCCCAGGGCCTGGGCACCGGTTTCCATCATCGAACCAGCAGGCACGAAGTGATAGCTGAAGCAGTTGTGCACCAGCTCGCCAGTCCTGAAGCCTGCGGCGTACATGGAGCGGGCCATGCGCCAGTAGTCGGGGCGGCGGCTTTCGGGTTCGTAGATGGGACCGGGGCTGGAAAACAGCCTGGGCATGTCATGCCCCAGGCCTATGGCATTGAATCCGCCAAAAATCTGCTGCGGACGCTGTGCGGCCTGGCGCTCCAGCAGCTCGCTCTTGCGCGTCACAGGCAAGGTGGCCAGCGCTGCGCGACTGGTGATACGGGATGCATCCACACCTTTGAGAATTTCGGCAAAAGCGCTGGAGCGCTGCTGTGCATGGGCAATCTGCAGCGGCAGGCTGGCCATGCAGTCGGCTTCGCGCTGTTCGGGGCTGCGGGTTTCCAGGGCATCGTAGAAATCACTCATGGCAAATCCTGTAGAGAAAATCTGCAAGCAAAACGGAAGTCAATGGGCGCAAGCTAAAAACTGGCGCGCACCAAGCCAGAGACAGCGAGCAAGCGCCGCCACGCAGCGAGGCGGTCGTCCCCTTCGGGGGAAGGCGCGAAGCGCCTCAGGGGGCCGCCATCAAGCCAACCATCTTTTCCTTCGCTTGTAGCTCTTGACGTCCTTGAAGCTCTTGCGCTCGCCGCCGCCCACGCCCAGGTAGAACTCCTTGACGTCCTCGTTGCTGGCCAGATCCTTGGCGGAGCCGTCCATGACGATGCGCCCGCTTTCCATGATGTAGCCGTAGTCGGCGTATTTGAGCGCCATGTTGGTGTTCTGCTCGGCCAGCAGGAAAGTGACTTTTTCCTTGCTGTTGAGGTCTTTGACGATGTGGAACACTTCGTCCACGATCTGCGGTGCCAGGCCCATGGAGGGCTCGTCTAGCAGCACCATGCGCGGGTTGCTCATCAGTGCGCGGCCGATGGCGCACATTTGCTGCTCGCCGCCCGAGGTATAGGCGGCCTGGCTGGTGCGTCGGGTCTTGAGGCGCGGGAAGTAGTTGTAGACCTTCTCGAGATTGGCGGCAATCTCGCCCTTGTCCGTGCGGGTGTAGCTGCCCGTCAGCAGGTTTTCTTCAATGCTCAGGTGGGCAAAGCAGTGCCGGCCTTCCATGACCTGCACCACACCGCGCTTGACCAGGTCGGCCGGCGAGAGGTTGGCGATCTGCTCTCCCTCCAGCGTGATGCCGCCCTTGGTGACTTCACCGCGCTCGCCCTTGAGCAGATTGGAGATGGCGCGCAGCGTTGTGGTCTTGCCCGCGCCATTGCCGCCCAGCAGGGCCACGATGCTCTGGTGGGGTACTTGTAGCGAAACGCCCTTGAGCACCAGGATCACATGGTTGTAGATGACCTCGATGCCATTGACTTCCACCAGCGGTGCGGTCTGGGCGGAAGTGGAAACTGTGTGCGCGATATCGGTCATGCGGTCACCTGGTAACTCAAAATAGATAGCTGTCTGCACTTCATGGATAAGCGCTTGAGGCTGATTTTTATAAACCCGGTTGCGACGAAGTGAGCCTTGGTCAGAGACATCAAGCAAGGACCTGGGCTGGCCGCGCCGCAGCGAGGATGTCGTCCCCCTCAGGCGCTTGGCGCCAGTGAGGGGGAAGGCGCCAAGCGCCTCAGGGGGTGCAGGTCCTTACCTTGATGTTCTTTTCCTTGGCGTACTTGTCCGCGAACTCCTTGTAGAGCGGATCGACCATGGACTTGTCGGCCTGGTACCAGTCGGAAGTCACCTTGAACTTGGCGCCGTCCCAGGTCGCAATACGGGCCCAGTCGGCGCCCAGGTGGTTGTCGCAGCTGGTCTTGAAGGGGCGGATGATCTTGCCGAAGCCCAGCTCGTTCAGGCGTTCCTGCGTCATGTTCAGGTTCTCCAGGCCCCAGCGCACCTGCTCGGGTGTCATGACCTTGCCCTTGCCGAACTTTTCCTGAGCGGTGCGGATGGCCTCTACCTGCAGCATGGAGATCACCATGCCGCGGGTATGTGCCAGCTGGCCCAGTTCCTTGGCGTCCTTGGCCGTGCCCTGACCCTTGTCGTAGAGCATGGACTTGATGTCGCCATGCACCTTGTCGCTCTCGGCCGTGTTGTGGATGGTCACTGTGTTGTAGCCCTTGGCGCCGGCACCGATGTCCTTGACGTCATGGTCGGAGCCGCCCCACCAGACGGCATACATCTTCTCGCGCGGGTAGCCCGTGGCCTGCGCCTCACGCACGGCCGTAGGCGTCATCACGCCGGCCGACCACAGCAGCACATAGTCGGGGCGGTTCTGACGAATCTGCAGCCAGGTGGATTTTTGCTCCACGCCGGGGGCAGTCACGGGCAGCTTGATCAGCTCAAAGCCATCCTTGGCGGCGCGCTTTTCCAGCAGCGGAATCGGCTCCTTGCCATAAGGCGAGTCGTGATAGACCAATGCGATCTTCTTGCCCTTGAGGTTGCCTTTTTCCTTCTTCAGAATGTCCTGCACGATGGAGTCGGCGGCCGTCCAGTAGTTGCCCAGCAGCGGGAAGTTCCACTCGAAGACCTTGCCGTCCACGGACTGGGACAGACCATAGCCTGGGGTGACTACCGGCACCTTGTCGCCAGGAGCCTTGTCGGTCACGGCAAAGGTGATGCCCGTGGACTGAGTGTCAAAGCCGGAGGCGCCGCCGTCCTTGTTCTTGAGGCGCTCGTAGCATTCCACGCCCTTGGCCGTGTCATAGGCGGTTTCGCATTCCTCGAATTTGATCTTCACACCGTTGACGCCACCCTTGGCATTGACCAGCTTGAGGTAATCCTGCTTGCCGTCCGCCCATGGAATACCCAGGGGCGCGAACTGGCCCGTGCGATACACCAGCAGAGGCACGAACTGCTCCTGGGCCTGAGCCGCAGGCGAGGCCATCAAACCACCCATGCCGGCTGCCACGGTGGCGGCGGCAATCGCAATCTTCTTGAACATCATCAACTGTCTCCTTGGGTTGTATGGGACGGGGTCCCGGACAGGCACTCTGTGGTGTCTTGATTAATAAGAGCTAGGGCTCAGGCATTGGAAACTGTCTTTGGATTTGGCAACAGCCATCTCAGAGACATCGAGCAAGGGCCGTCCCGCCGCGAGGATGTCTTCCTCCTCCCGCGAAGCGAGAGAGGAGGAAGGCGCGTAGCGACTCAGGAGGTGTTTCATATCAATGCGGGAATGGCCAGACACGCAGCTTCTGACGGGCCGTGGCCCAGAGCTTGGCCAATCCGTGGGGTTCCACAATCAGGAAGAACACGATGAGCGCACCAAAAATCATGTGCTCGAGATAGGTTGCCGTGGCCGTGGACAGCGGCAGACCCAGCCAGTGGGGCACCTGGTTGAGCAGCAGGGGCAGCAGCACGAAGAAGGCGGCGCCGAAGATGCTGCCCACCACAGAGCCCAGGCCGCCGATGATGATCATGAACAGCAGCTGCAGCGAACGATCCAGGCTGAAGGCAGCGGGTTCCCAGGCACCAAGGTGGACAAAGCCCCAGAGCGCACCGGCCACGCCGACGATAAAGCTGCTCACGGCAAAGGCCGATAGCTTGGCGTAGGTGGGGCGGATGCCGATCACGGCAGCGGCCACGTCCATGTCGCGCATGGCCATCCATTCACGACCTACCGAACTGCGCACCAGATTCTTGGCGGCCAGACCGAGCAGGCACAGGATTGCCAGGCAGAGCAGGTATTTCTCCAT
The DNA here is from genome assembly GCF_014076415.1 of Comamonas testosteroni. NCBI lineage: Bacteria > Pseudomonadati > Pseudomonadota > Betaproteobacteria > Burkholderiales > Comamonadaceae > Comamonas > Comamonas testosteroni. The sequence goes on along the minus strand of NZ_CP043568.1, from coordinate 5,403,888 downwards.
GGGCGTATCGATGGCCCAGCCCAGAATGGCCAGGGGCTTGGCGCTGACGGAGCCGGACGAGGAGTTGTTTGTCACCCAGGCCGCGCGGGTCGCCAGCCAGTCCACAAAGAACTGGGCGGCCAGCGTGGCCACGGCCAGATACAGGCCGCGAATGCGCAGGCTGGGCAGGCCGAACACCACGCCGAACGCCATGGCCACCACGCCACCGCCGAGAAGTGCTAACAGCAAAGGCATGCCTTCAATGCGGGCCTGCAGGTTGTAGGCCGCATAGGCACCCACGGCCATGAAGGCGGCGGTACCCAGCGAAATCTGGCCGCAGTAGCCGACGAGGATGTTGAGTCCCAGCGCCGCCAGCGACATGATGACAAAGGGAATCAGAATCGCCTGGAAGGTGTAGTCGCTGGCAATGAAGGGGATGGCCAGGAAGGCGAAGGCCAGCACCAGCAGGATGACCCAGCGGTCCTGGGCGACGCCGAAGATCTGCTGATCTGCCGCGTAGCTGGTCTTGAACTGGCCGTTTTCACGATAAAACATATTCTTGTTCTCCCCGTTCAGACGCGGTCAATGATCTTGTCGCCGAACAGACCTTGGGGCCGTACCAGCAAAAAGCAAAGGGCCAGACCATAGGCAAACCAGGTCTCGATGCCGCCTCCCACCATGGGGCCGATGTAGACCTCGGAGAGCTTCTCTCCCACGCCGATGATCAGGCCGCCGATGATGGCGCCGGGCAGTGATGTCAGGCCGCCCAGAATCACCACGGGCAGGGCTTTCAGAGCCACCAGCGACAGCGAATACTGAACGCCCAGCTTGCTGCCCCAGATGATGCCGACCACCAGAGCCACGCCGCCGGCCACCGACCAGACGATGACCCAGATGCGCGACAGCGGAATGCCGATGGACTGAGCGGCCTGGTGGTCGTCGGCCACGGCGCGCAGCGCGCGTCCGGTCTTGGTCTTCTGAAAGAAAAGGCTCAGGCAGATCACCAGGATGGCTGCAATGCAGGCCGCATACAGGTCTTCCAGGCTGATCATCACGCCGCCCTGAAACAGGCTGTCCATGATGAAGACCGGGTCCTTGGGCATGCCGACATCAATCTTGTAGACCTCGCTGCCAAAGACCATGGGGCCGAGGCCATCGAGCAAATAGGCAATGCCCAGCGTGGCCATCAGCAAGGTGATGGGCTCCTGGTTGACCAGATGGCGCAGGGCCAGACGCTCGATCACCCAGGCCACGCCCACCATCAGAGCCAGGGTGACGACGATGGCCAGCAGATTGCCGAGCAGCCCCGGCTCCAGGCCCAGCCAGCCGGGAATCCACTGCGAGAAGCGCGCCATGGCCAGGGCCGAAAACAGCACCATGGCGCCTTGCGCAAAGTTGAAGACGCCCGAGGCCTTGAAGATCAGCACAAAGCCGATGGCGATCAGTGCGTACAGCGTGCCCACCATGAGGCCGCCGAACAATGTCTCTAAGAAAAATCCCATGACTGCTCCTTCAGTGGCCTGCGCCCAGGTAGGCTCGGATCACGTCTTCGTTGTTGCGTACTTCATCGGGAGCGCCGTCGCCGATCTTCTTGCCATAGTCCAGCACCACGACACGGTCCGAAATGTCCATGACCACGCCCATATCGTGTTCGATGAGCACGATGGTGGTGCCGAACTCTTCGTTCACGTCAAGGATGAAGCGGCACATGTCCTGCTTCTCTTCCACGTTCATGCCGGCCATGGGCTCGTCCAGCAGCAGAACCTGAGGCTCCATGGCCAAGGCACGGCCCAGATCCACGCGCTTTTGCAGGCCATAGGGAAGCTGGCCCACGGGAGTCTTGCGATAGGCCTGGATTTCGAGAAAGTCGATGATGTGCTCGACGAACTCGCGGTGCTGCATTTCCTCGCGTTGTGCAGGGCCGATGCGCAGGGCCTGCATCAGGATGTTGTTCCTGATCTTGAGGTTGCGGCCGGTCATGATGTTGTCGATCACGCTCATGCCCTTGAACAGCGCCAGGTTCTGGAAGGTGCGTGCGACACCCATCTCGGCCACCTGGCGGCTGTTCATATGACTGAAGGTCTGGCCGCGAAAGGTGATGGAGCCTTCGGACGGCGTGTAGACGCCGTTGATGCAGTTGAGCATGGAGCTCTTGCCGGCGCCGTTGGGGCCGATGATGGAGCGAATCTCGTGCTCTTTGACATTGAACGAGATATCGGTCAAGGCTTTGACGCCGCCGAAACGCAGACTGATGTTCTTGATGTCCAGGATCACGTCGCCGCTGGTTCTTGTATTCATGAAAATTCCTCTCAGGCGGCAGCCGGGTGGAGCTTGGCTTCGACGATGGTCAGCGTGGCGCTGACGCTGCCCGTGCGGCCGTCCTCGAACTTCACCAGAGTCTCGATGAACTGCTGCTGCTTGCCGGTGTAGAGCGCCTCCACCAGCACGCCGTACTTGTCGGCGATGAAGTTGCGGCGCACCTTGCGGGTGCGGGTCAGCTCGTCGTCATCGGGGTCCAGCTCCTTGTGCAGTACCAGAAAGCGCGCCACCTGGGTGTCGGCCATGCCGGGCTCGCTGGCCAGGTCGGCGTTGACCTTGTCTATGCAGTCGGCCACCAGCTCCAGCACCTTGGCCTTGCTGGCCAGGTCCACATAGCCGCCGTAGGGCAGGCCCTGGCGCTCGGCCCAGTTGCCCACGGCCTCGTAGTCGATATTGATGAAGGCGCAGACCTCGTCCTTGCCATGACCGAAGCACACGGCTTCCTTGATATGCGGGAAGAACTTGAGCTTGTTCTCAATGTAGTTGGGCGCGAACATGGCGCCGCGGCTGGTCTTGCCCACATCCTTGGCGCGGTCGATGATGCGCAACTGGCCGTTGGCATCGATCACGCCGGCATCGCCGGTATGGAAATAGCCGCTGGCGTCGATCACCTCGGCCGTGGCGTCGGGGCGCTTGTAGTACTCCTTGAGCACGGACACACCCTTGACCAGCACCTCGCCGTTGTCGGCAATCTTGAGCTCGATGCCCGGTGCGGCCTGGCCCACGCTGGAGAGCTCCACCTGGCGGTCGCGCTGCAGGCAGACATAGGCACAGGTTTCGGTTTGACCGTAGAGCTGCTTGAGGTTGATGCCGATGGAGCGGAAGAAGCGAAACAGCTCGGGGCCGATGGCAGCGCCTGCCGTATAGGCCACGCGGATGCGCGAAAGGCCCAGAGCATTGCGCAGCGGCCCGTAGATGAACAAGCTGCCCAACTGGTATTTGAGGCGATCCATGGCACTGACGTTCTTGCCGTCCAGGATGTCCGAGCCTACGCGACGTGCCACCTCCATGGCCTTGGCATACATCCACTGCTTGAGCGGCGAGGCATCTTCCATGCGAATGGAAACCGAGGTCAGCATGCCCTCGAATATGCGCGGCGGAGCAAAGTAGTAGCTGGGGCCGATCTCGCGCAGGTCGATGGCGATGGTCGAGGCGGATTCCGGGCAGTTGATGGTGAAGCCCGCCACCAGCCATTGCGCAAACGAGAACAGATGGTCTCCCACCCAGGCCGGCGGCAGATAGCAGATCACATTGTCCGAGGCATTGAGGCCATCGGTCTGCACGCCGCCGCGGGCAGATTCGCCAAAGCTGGCGTGGGTCTGGCACACCCCCTTGGGCTTGCCTGTGGTGCCCGAGGTGTAGAGGATGACCGAGACGTCGCCTGGCGAGACGGCCTGGACCATGGCCTCATAGGCTCCCGCGTGCTGTGCATCCCATTCCTTGCCCTTGGCCAGCAGCTCCTCGGTGCTGATGAGTCCGGGTTGATCATATTTGCGCAGGCCGCGCGGATCGTCATAGATGATGTGACGAATGCCGGGAACGCTCTCGCGAACTTCCAGCAGCTTGTCCACCTGTTCCTGGTTCTCGGCGAAGGCAAACGCGATCTCAGCGTCCTCCATCACAAAGCGCATCTCGGCGGCCACGGCATCCTGGTACAGCGGAATGGGCACTGCGCCACAGGCCTGAACGGCCAGAAAGCCCATGTAGACATGGGGCCGGTTATCGCTGATGAACGCCAGATTCTGGCCACTTTCAAGCCCCAGCGCGCGCAGGCCGCAGGCCATGTGGCGTACGGTTTGTGCGGCTTCGCGCCAGCTCCAGGTTTGCCAGATGCCATACTCTTTCTCGCGCAGGGCGGGCGCATCGGGGCGTTCTGTCGCGTGCTTGAGCAGCAATTGCGGGAACGTGGTTGTCATGCCTGATCCTCTTGGTTGGGGTTGGAGCCGCCGCGGCTACCCTTCACGAAAGTCTTGCAGACATGCTATGAGCGACTTTGACGTCAGGATGTCTGTTTGACGACAATTTGAGGGAAAGCCTGCATAGTGAAAATCCGCTGTAACAAATGCTGCTGAAAATGGCGCATTTACTGCCTCGTGGAAATCCCGCTGTTGCGCCAGCGCGGCTTTGGCAATGCTTCTGGGCATGAGTCAAGAACTGTCCCTGCATCAAAGGCGGCGCAAGCCTTTGAGCTCAGAACTCGATGGCATTCCCTGGTGGCCTGTTCTGTTGCCCATAGAGCGTGAAAATGTGGCACGCGTGCTGCTTGTCGGCGATGCCGAGCCGGGCGACTATGTCTGCCGCACCGGTCGCCCGCCTACCTACTGGTTTGGCGTGGTCGACGGCCTGCTCAAGATGAACACCGAAAGCGCCGACGGAGTCAGCATGACGCTGGCCGGTCTGCCTCCCGGTGGCTGGTTTGGCGAGGGAACGGTCATCAAGCGCGAGCCCTATCGCTACAACGTGCAGGCCATCCGCAAGACTGTTGTGGGAGGCCTGCCCATCGACATGTTCCACTGGCTGCTTGATCACTCCATAGGCTTCAATCGTTTTGTGATGAACCAGCTCAACGAGCGCCTGGGCCAGTTCATCGCGGCGCGCGAGATCGACCGCATGAGCAACCCCGATCTGCGCGTGGCGCGCACTCTGGCTGCCTTGTTCAACCCCTTGCTCTATCCCGGCGTGGGGCAGATTCTGCGCATCACCCAGCAGGAGCTGGCCAATCTGGTCGGCCTGTCACGTCAGCGTGTGAACGAGGCCTTGTCCGTGCTGCAGCGCGAGCGCGTGATACAGATCGAGTATGGCGGCCTGCGCGTACTGGACCTGGAAGCGCTGCGGCATGGTGAGTTCTGTGCGTCTCGCAAGGCGCTTGCCTGAGGGACGTCCTATAACCTAGCTCCGCGCTGGAATTGTGGATAACTCTCGCCTCGCGCCCGCGCGTCGCGAGACAATTACGTCCAAATGTCAGTCAAACCTCCTAAAGAGTCCGGCGCCCCTGGTGCTGGCAATTCCTCTGCGCCCTCGGATTCCTCGTCGGCGCGCCCTGTTTTGCGTGCACCGGCCAAGCCAGCCAAGGCCGAAAAGCCTGCGGCAGCCCGTGGCTCCAGGCCCGCTGGCGGTACCGATCGCGGCCCGCGCGGTGAAGGCCCGCGTGGCGAACGTGGCGCCCGCCCTCAGCGTGAGCGCGACGAGCGCCCCCGCACTTCCGGCTTTGGTCGCCCGGACGGCGGCCGTCCTGCTCGTGACGACGATGAGCGTCGAGGCGGCTTCTCGCAGCGCGACGAGCGCCGTCCCCGCGCCGATCGCGATGACCGCTTTGCCGAAGGCGGCGAGCGCCGCTTTGGCGGCGGTGACCGCGGTTTCCGCCCCTATGGCGAGTCGCGTGATGGTGATCGCGGTGGCGAGCGTGGCGGCGAGCGCCGCGAGTTTCGTCCCCGTGACGACCGCCGTGATGACCGCCCTCAAGGCGGCCGTGACTTTGGTGAGCGTCCACGTTCGTCCGGTTTTGGCCGTCCCGACCAGGGCCGCTCTGAGCGCTCCGAAGGCGGAGAGCGTCGTGAATTTCGTCCCCGTGACGACCGCCGTGATGACCGTCCGCAAGGCGGTCGTGACTTTGGCGACCGTCCACGTTCGTCCGGTTTTGGCCGTCCTGAACAGGGCCGTTTTGAGCGCTCCGAAGGCGCCGAGCGCCGTGAATTCCGTCCACGCGACGGCGAACGTCGTGGCGGTGATCGCTTTGAAGGTCGCCGCGATGAGCGTCCTCAGGGTCGTGACTTTGGTGACCGTCCGCAAAACCGTGGTTTTGGTCGCCCAGACCGCTCTCAAGGTGGCGAACGCCGCGAATACCAGCCCCGTGATGGCGAGCGCCGTGGTGGCGATCGCCCGCAAGGCCGCGACTTTGGTGATCGTCCACAGAACCGTGGCTACGGTGACCGTCCCGAAGGCCGTTCCTTTGATCGTGACGACCGTCGCGGGGATGCCCGTCGCGGTGACGATCGCCGCGGTGACGACCGCCGCGGTAACGACCGCCGCAACGACGAGCGCCGTGGCGAACGCCGCGACGAGCGTGGTGGCGAGCCTGAAAAGCGCCATATCCCCGGCTCGTTTGTGTCGGAGGCCACACGCCGGCCCACCACCGGTATTCGCACCTATCGCCCCGCAGCCGATGGCTCGGATCGCGCAATTCCCGTCAAGCGTGCGCCCGAAGTGGAAGCGCGCCAGGACGATCGTCCCGGAGCCATCCGCATCAACAAGCGCATTGCCGACATGGGCATGTGCTCGCGCCGCGAGGCCGACGAGTGGGTGGAAAACGGCTGGGTCACGGTCAACGGCGAAGTCGCAACCATGGGCCAGAATGTGGTGCCCGGCGACAGGATCGAGATCGACCAGAAGGCTCAGGAGCGGCAGGACCAGCAGGTCACCATCCTGCTGAACAAGCCCATGGGCTATGTCAGCGGTCAGGCCGAGGACGGACATGAGCCCGCCGTGGTGCTGATCACCAACGAGAACCGCTGGAACGAAGACCGCAGCAAGACGCGCTTCAACTTCAGCCAACTCAAGGGCCTGGCTCCCTGCGGCCGTCTGGACATCGACTCCGTGGGTCTGCTGGTGCTGACGCAGGACGGCCGCGTGGCGCGCCAGATCATTGGCGAGGACTCGGAAGTCGACAAGGAATACCTGGTGCGCGTGACCTTCGGCGACCGCGACGTGGATGTTCAGTCCGTCTTCCCCGAGGAAAAGCTGGCCCTGCTGCGCCACGGCCTGTCGCTGGACGAGCAGCCGCTCAAGCCCGCACAGGTGGACTGGCAAAACCCCGAGCAGCTGCGCTTTGTGCTGACCGAAGGCAAGAAGCGCCAGATTCGCCGCATGTGCGAGCAGGTCGGCCTCAAGGTTGTGGGCCTCAAGCGCATCCGCATCGGAGGGGTGACCCTGGGCAATCTGCCCACCGGCCAATGGCGCTATCTGGCTCCACACGAGAGTTTCTAAGCTCCCCCTGAGCCGCTTTGCGGCTTCCCCCCCTTTCTCTACGCGCTGCGCGCTATGGGAGGGGGACGACACCCTCGGTGCTGGGCAGCGGGGTCGCCCAGGCCCTTCCTCGGTGTCTCTTGCTTGGGGTGTGCCAGTTTTTCAGTGAAATTGGCCTCTGGCCCTTTATTGATAGGCGCAAGCAGCTATTCTTTTGGAATTAGTGCTTGCGCTTTTTTCTTGCGCGAATAGCCCTTGAAATATCAGGGGCAGGCCCTAGCTATGACTGCGAATCGCCTTGAGAGGATCTCCGGGCGGCTTTTGATTTCAGTTTTTCGCTCACAAAGACATGACAAAGCAAACTCATTCCTTCCAGGCCGAAGTGGCCCAGTTGCTGCACCTGGTCACGCATTCGCTGTATTCCAACCAGGAAATCTTCCTGCGCGAGCTGATCTCCAATGCTTCGGATGCTTGCGACAAGCTGCGCTTTGAAGCGCTGGGGGACGCCAGCCTCTACGGCGATCAGCCCGAGCTGGAAGTGCGCGTTTCCTTTGACAAGGCTGCCCGCACGCTGACCATCACCGATACCGGCATCGGCATGAGCGAGCAGGAGGCCATCGACAATCTGGGCACGATTGCCAAGAGCGGCACCAAGGCTTTCATGGAAAAGCTCAGCGGCGACCAGAAGGCCGACTCGCAGCTGATCGGCCAGTTTGGCGTGGGCTTTTACTCGGGCTTCATCGTGGCCGACAAGATCACCGTGGAAACCCGCCGCGCCGGTGCTCCGGCATCGGCCGGCGTGCGCTGGATCAGCGGCGGCACGGGCGACTTCGAGATCGAGCAGATCGAGCGCGCCCAGCGCGGCACCAGCATCATCCTGCACCTGCGTGACGACGCCCAGGAGTTTCTCAACGGCTACAAGCTCAAGCAGGTCATCTCCAAATACTCCGACCACATCAGCCTGCCCATTCTGATGGAAAAGGAAGAGTGGAAGGACGGCGAGAACGATCAGCCCGGCGAGATGGTCAAGACCGGCGAATGGGAAACCGTGAACAAGGCCAGCGCCCTGTGGACCCGCGCCAAGAAGGACATCACGGAAGAGCAGTACAAGGAGTTCTACAAGGCCATCAGCCATGATTTCGAGGACCCGCTGACCTGGAGCCACAACCGTGTCGAAGGCAATACCGAGTACACGCAGCTGCTGTACATCCCGGCCAAGGCCCCGTTCGACCTGTACCAGCGTGACAAGCACGCCGGCATCAAGCTCTATGTGAAGCGCGTCTTCATCATGGACGATGCCGAGGCGCTGATGCCCCAATACCTGCGCTTTGTGAAGGGCGTGATCGACTCTGCCGACCTGCCGCTGAACGTGAGCCGCGAGCTGCTGCAGGAAAGCCGCGATGTACGCCTGATCCGCGACGGCTCGGCCAAGCGCGTGCTCTCGATGCTGGAAGACCTGGCGCGCCACGACAGGCATGAAGCCGCAGCTGATGCTGCGGATGGCGTGCAGGATGTCGTCAGCGAAGAGGACAAGGCCAAGGAAGGCAAGTTCACGCAGTTCTACAACGAGTTCGGCGCCGTGCTCAAGGAAGGCCTGGGCGAAGACTTCGGCAACAAGGAGCGCATTGCCAAGCTGCTGCGTTTCGCCACCACCACGCATGAAGGCCTGAACACCTCGTTTGCAGACTACAAGGCACGCATGAAGGAAGGTCAGGACGCGATCTACTACATCACGGCCGACACCCTGGCTGCGGCCAAGAACAGCCCGCAGCTCGAAGTGTTCAAGAAGAAGGGCATCGAAGTCCTGCTGATGACCGATCGCGTGGACGAGTGGGCGCTCAACTATCTGCACGACTTTGACGGCACGCCGCTGCAGTCCGTGGCCAAGGGCGCCGTGGATCTGGGCAAGCTGCAGAACGAGGAAGAGAAGAAGGCCGCCGAGGAAGCAGCCGAAGCCTTCAAGCCCGTGCTGGCCAAGCTCAAGGAAGCACTCAAGGACCGTGCCGAAGACGTGCGCGCCACCAGCCGCCTGGTCGACTCGCCAGCCTGCCTGGTGGTCAGCGACGGCGGAATGAGCCTGCAACTGGCCCGCCTGCTCAAGCAGGCCGGCCAGGCCGCGCCAGAGTCCAAGCCGGTGCTGGAAGTGAACCCCGATCACGCCCTGGTCAAGAAGCTGGACGGCTCCGTCCACTTCAACGATCTGGCCCAGATTCTGTTCGACCAGGCCGTGCTGGCCGAAGGCGGCATGCCCGAAGATCCGGCCGCCTATGTCAAGCGTGTGAACGCGCTGCTGGCCTGAGCGGTTCGTTCTCCCCGATAAAAATCCCCGCAGAGTGGTGGCTCTGCGGGGATTTTTTATGATTTCTGGCTGTATCGCTTATGGGTAGGGAGCTACCAGCTATCAAAATTGATTAGCTGCGTGAACGTGCAAGCAGGCTGCGATCCCAGAGCACCATGGCCAGGGTGAGCAGGCCCAGCAGGCCGCCCATGAGGCTGGTGCCGGTCCAGCCAAAGGTCAGCCAGGCCCACGAGCCCAGTGCCGAGCCGAGGGAGGCGCCGAGAAAGTATGTGGTCATATAGACGGCATTGATGCGCGAGCGGGCCTCGGGCGCCAATGCATAGACCACGTTCTGGTTGCTGATGTGCAGGGCCTGCAGGGCGCCGTCGACCACCAGCAGACCCAGCAGAAACCACCAGATGCTGCTGCCGCCCAGCCACAGGCACAGCCAGCCCAGCAGCATCAGAATGGCGCCGGCCAGTGTGGCGGACTGCTCCAGTCCCTTGTCGGCCATGCGTCCGGCCACATTGGCCATCAGCGCGCCGGCAATGCCCACGATGCCTATCAGGCCGATCATCAGGTCCGAGAGTTCAAAGCCCGGCCCTGCCAGCAGCAGCGCCATGGTGGAGAACAGCACGCTCACGGTGGCAAAGCCGGTGCCGCCGATCAGCGCACGGCTGCGCAGGCGCGGATGGCGGCGCAGCAAATCCCCCAGGGACTTCATGACTTCGCCATAGCTGACGGGAGCGGCGGGTGCCGCCTTGGGCAGGGCCCGTGCCAGCAGCACTGCCATGAAGGCGGTGCTGATGGCCCCCACCCAGTAGACGGTGCTCCAGCCGCCCAGATCGGACAGAATCCCCGCCACGCTGCGCGAGGCCAGAATGCCGATCAGCAGTCCGCTCATGACCAGGCCGACGGCACGCCCGCTGGCGCCGGGGGCGGCAAAGGCGGCGGCCATGGGTACCAGCACCTGGGCGGCCACCGAGAACACGCCGGCCATCAGGGTGCCGGCGGCGAGCAGCGCGAAGCTGCCGGCCAGGCCGCTGATGCCCGACAGCAGCATGCCGCAGGCGGCCAGCAGCATCAGGCTCAGCACCAGGCGGCGGCGCTCCAGCATATCGCCCAGCGGCACGAGGAACAGCAGCCCCAGGCCATAGGAGACCTGGGCCATGGTCACGGTGCTGGAGGCCTGGGCATCGCTGATCTGCAGATGCTGGACCATGGAGTTGAGCAAGGGCTGGTTGAAATAATTGGCTCCCGCGCACAGACCGCAGGCCGTGGCCATGAGCAGCAGGGTGGTTCTGGAGAGGACTGTGGTGGCCGCTGGTGTTGTGGTTTTCATGAGGCGCTCAGATGCAAGGGAGTCAGGTGGAAATGGCGGCTTTGGCGTCCATCTCCTTGGGCAGGGCCGCCGTGGCCTCCACCTCGATCAGCATGCCGGGCAGGGCCAGCTTGGGCACGGGAATCAGCGTACAGGCCGGAAAGCGCGGCCGCCTGTCGCCGGGCTCGCCGCTGCCCCAATGCTGTCTCACGGCGCTTTGCCAGTGCTCGAAGCGCTCCAGCGAATGATCGACGATGAGCACGGTGAGCTTGAGCACATGGCCCATGTCCGCGCCGCCGGCGGCCAGGGCGGTCTGGATGTTGGACAGAGCCTGCGCGGCCTGCAGGGCAAAGCTGTCGGGCAGCTCTGCCAGGGCGTTTTCTCCGCCCTGGCCCGAAACGAAGAGCCAGCGCAGCGGCTCCTGGACGGTGACCACATGGGTGTAGCCATTGGGCAGGCTGTCATAGAGACCGGCGGGCTGCAGATAGTGTGTTTGCGAGGCAGGGGTTTGGGCAATGAAACTGGGCTTGGCGTCCATGAAAGTCTTTCAGGCAAGGCTTGTCCGGCGGGGCCCGTCAGCGGCAGGCCTTTGTTCCGGAAGCTGCTGGAATTGTTAAACCTCAACTAAGCTTGAGGTCAAGAGGTTTGTATGACCACAAAGGATTGCGGTCATGGCGGGCCAGACAGGGACAACGGGAATGCAGCGGGAGGTGACTGTGCAGTGTGAAGAGACTGGCGATATGAATGGATGCGGAAACGGCCTGGTGGCCGAGGCCGAGGGAATGCCGGACCTCAGCGTGGGAGAGGTCGCCAGCCGCAGCGGGGTGGCGGTATCGGCCCTGCATTTCTATGAGCGGCAGGGCTTGATCGAGAGTGCGCGCACTGCGGGCAACCAGCGCCGCTATGCGCGAGCGGTGCTGAGACGGGTGGCCGTGATCAAGGTGGCTCAGCGCATGGGCGTGCCCCTGGCCGAGATTGCGCAGGCACTGGCCCATCTGCCGGCCAACCGCGTGCCCGGCAAGGCCGACTGGAGCCGTCTGTCCCTGCATTGGCAGTCACAGCTCGATGCACGCATTGCCATGCTGACCCAGCTCAGGGATCAGCTCGACTCCTGCATAGGCTGCGGCTGCCTGTCTCTGCAGGCCTGCCCGCTGCGCAACGACCATGACTGTCTGGCGGCGCAGGGGGCCGGCCCGCATTTCAGATAGCCGTGTTCACTGGCGCGGCACGGGCAGCACGCGTGCCCTTGTGCTGATGAGGCCCAGCAATGTCGACAGCAGGCCCAGACAGGCACAGAAGGCTATCAGTGCACCCCTCAGCCCGATATGGTCGGACAGCCAGCCCATGCCCAGGATGGGGACGATGGTGCCTACATAGCCCACGACCAGATAGGTGGACAGCAGGCCCGTGCGGTTGACGGGCTTGGAGACCTTGTTGACCACGGCCATGCCCGACAGATTGCACAGTGCATGACCGCAGGACATGCTCAGCACACTCAATGCGAACAGCCATGGCGAGCCGGCAAACAGATTGAGAACCAGCAGGGCATTGGTCGCCGCCAGGGCGAAGAAGCCGATGATGATCAGCCGCTTGGTGGGATAGGGCCGGGCGATGAGCTGGATGCCGGCCGACAGAAACAGGATGACGCCGATGGACAGGCCCGAGACCGCAGGTCCGTGCCAGGGCAGCATCTGGGCCATGAAGCTGGGGGCCATGGCGGCAAACAGGCTGAACATGCCGAAGGCGGAAAACGCCGCCATGCAGCCCAGCGCATAGTGGTAGAGAAAAGGCTTGCGCGGCTGGGAGATGCTGGGCAGAACATCTTTCAGCGTCAGGCCGGGCGTGCTGTGAACGGGCGCAGTGGCTGCAGGCAGCTTGATCCTGAACAGTGCATGGATGCCCAGAAAGCTCAGTGCGATGGGCGGCAGATAGCTGCTGACCAGGGGGAAAGGCACCCATTGCGCCATCAGGCCGCCAACCACGGGCCCCAGGCCGAAGCCGAAGGCAATCGTCAGGCTGGTGGTCGCTGCAGCACGCTGCAGGTCCCCCTTATTGTTGAGCTGGGTCATGCCTATGGAGGCCGAGGTGGTGATCAGGCCCGAGGCCAGGCCGATGATGAAGCGGGAAGCACCCAGGCTCCAGGCATTCCAGGACAGGGCCGAGCCGATGACCCCCACGGTCATCACCATCAGTCCCAGGCGCAGCACTTTGAGAAAACCGAAGAGATTGGTCAGACGGCCCAGGAACAGCAGGCTGATCAAGGCGCCCAGCATATAGGTCACGAAGATCTGCGTGATATGACTGGGCTGCAGCCCCCAGGCCTGCTGGTAGAGGGGGTAGAGCGGGCTGGCAAGCGCCGTTCCCATGACGCCGACGCACATGGAAAAGCAGACCCAGGCATAGGGACTCAGACGGGATTGCATTGGGAAATGCATGGGTGGGGCAGTCATCCGCATGTCCGGTGTGGGCTAGTCGGCTTGACCTAGAATTATTAAAAATGACTAATTGGTCAATTTTATGAATTCTAGAAAAGGATGTCAGCGCATGGCGGATGGTGCGGCGGCTGCCCCTTGTGCAGACCCGGATATCGGCACACCGGCAAAGCGTCAGCGGCGCACGCGTGGACCGAGTCTCGACAAGACAGCGCAGACCCGTCAGCAGATTGCAGAGGCCGCGCTGGCCGAGTTCGTGGAGTGCGGCGTGGCACGCAGCACCATGGAGCGTATTGCCTGCCGCGCGCAGGTGGCCAAGGGCACGCTGTATCTCTACTACCCATCCAAGGACGAGCTGCTGCGGGGCGTGGTGGAGCACGCACTGCGGCACTCGGCCGTCTATCAGCCGCTCAGGCGACGCAAGGGCGAGACGGTGCGTGCCTTTCTGCGCCGCAGTCTGCTGCCGACGCTGGAGGCGGTGGACAGCAGCGAGCGCGGCATGCTGGCACGTCTGGTGCTCAGCGAGGCACGGCATGCGCCCGAGCTGGCCAGACTGTACAAAGAGCTGGCTTTTGATGCCTGGCAGAACTATGTGCAGGACTTGCTGGCGCTGGCCGTGAAAGAGGGGGAGCTCAGGACCCGCTCGGTCAGCCGCAGTGCCCAGCTGCTGGCCAGCCCGTTCTGGATGGCGCTGGTGCACAACAACCTGCTGGCCTCCGAGGGCTCGCAGAAGCTGGCCCTCAAGCCGCTGGTCGAGCTGCTGATTGATAACCTTTTTGCGGGCACGGCCGGTGACAATGCGGCTGTCAAACGTCAGTGAGAGTCAGTGAGATGAATTCCATGCCAGTCACCATCAAGCCCGGTCATCACAGAATCCTGGGCACGGTCTGCGCCGCAGCTCTGGTGCTGGCCTTGCCCGCCTGCGGCTCCGTAGGAGCTGGCGTGGGCGTCGGGATTCCGGTGGGGCCGTTTTCCGTGGGCGTGGGCCTTGGCAGCGGCGGTCTCAGCGCAGGCGTCGGTACGGGCGTCGGGCCTGTCGGTGTGGGCGTAGGCGTCAACCAGCGCGGGCAGGTACTGGGAAGCGCCGGTGTCGGCGCTTCCACCGGCGTGGGTGGTGCCAGCGTGGGTGTCGGGGTGGGATCCTCCACCGTGCTGCATGATCCCAATCGCCCGCAGACGCCAGAGGTGCAGCCAGTGCCACCCGCTGCCCCGGTGCAGAGCGGCGATGCCGTGCAATGGCGCGATGCGCGCGGGCAGCTCGTGCCCGAATGCCGCTTGCAGGGGCGCTGCTAGCGGCCGCCTTACGCGTAAAGCGGCTCCTGCTGCATGGCTTCTATCTGTTCGTTCAGCATGTCCACCTGACCCTGCCAGTAGTCGGTGCTGCCGAACCAGGGGAAGTTGATGGCAAAGATCGGGTCCTGCCAGCGGCGCGCCAGCCAGGCGCTGTAATGCAGCAGGCGCAGGGTGCGCAGCGGCTCGATCAATGCCAGCTCGCGCCGGTCGAAGCTGCGGAACTGCTCATAGCCTTCGAGTAGGGCCGACAGCTGCTGGGTCTGCTGGCCGCGGTCGCCCGAGAGCAGCATCCACAGATCCTGCACGGCGGGACCGCTGCGTGCATCGTCGAGATCGACAAAATGAGGGCCGCCGTGGCCTTCGTCATCCAGCGGCGTCCAGAGAATGTTTCCCGGGTGGCAGTCGCCATGCAGCCGAATCTGCGTCGCAGAATGCAAGCCAAAATGGCCTGCAGCGCTTAATCCATGTGCGGATGGAGCTATCAACAAAAGAGCTTTTTCGCAAGCCTGCTGCCAGCGGCTGCGCACTTCGAGCGCGACGACCTCATGCTCGAGCAGATAGTGCATGGATTCGTAGCCGAAGCTTTTCAGGTTCAGCGCCGGTCGATGCGTGAAGGGCTGGGTTGCCCCCACGGTGTGGATGCGGGCCAGAAACCGGCCTATCCATTCCAGTACCTCCCAGTCGTCCAGCTCGGGGCGGCGCCCCCCGCGCCAGGGGCTGATGCTGAACAGAAAGCCCGCATGCTCATGCACGGTCCGCCCTTGCAGCGCCAGTGGCGCCACCACGGGAACCTCGCCAGCCGCCAGTTCCTGGGAGAAGGCATGTTCTTCCTCGATCTGGGCACGGCTCCAGCGTCCCGGGCGGTAGAACTTGGCGACGACCTTGTCGCCCTCGTCCTGGTGGGCCAGATAGACGCGGTTTTCATAGGAGCTCAGCGCCGTCAGCCGCCCGTCCGGCATAAGGCCCGTGCTGCACAGCGCATCGATCACGCAGTCCGGCGTGAGGTCTGCATAGGGGTGAGAAGGGTCTTGGGTATCGCTCATCCCCGCATTGTCAGGCTCAAACAGGCTCTTGCGAACCGGACGGCATAGCGCATACGTCGGCAAAATTGCTTTTGATTTGATAGCTGCTGCCGACTCTCAGGTTGATCTTGGCGGCCGGAAATCCCTGGAAAACCGTGCGGGTGCCGCGCATGTTGCCTAAGCTGGCACACTGCCCGCATGCAAGAGAGCGAATCACTTTCACAGCCCTGCGAGGACCGGGATTTTGCCGAGTGGCACAAAGGCTGCCCGTGGTGCGCCGTCTGGGTGGTGATGCTGCAAGGCCATGGTCTGGAGTCCTTGCTGCAGCAGGCCAGATCCAGACTCGGTGATGCCTTGCTGCCGCGCCATGCGCGCCAGCCGCATGTCACGCTGGCCTATAGGGGGCTGTGCCGGGGCGGGGACGAGCATGCGGCGCGGGAATATGACCGGCTGGCGCTGCGCGCCGATGTCGCCGTGCTGCAAAGTTTAGGAATGAGTCCGTTTTCCGTGCAGCTCGCGGGAGCAGGCAGCTTCACTACCGTGCCTTATCTCGGTATCGGGCGGGGGCAAGAATGCTTGCAGCGCCTGCATACGGCGCTGGTGCCCTTGGAGCCCGCGCCGGGCTGGCGCTATGTTCCCCATGTGACCCTGGGCCACTATGCGAGGCGGCTACCGCTGCGAGAGGCTGTGGACAAGTTGCTGGCACTGACCCAGGACTTGCCGGTTTTCGAGGCAAGGCAGCTGGCGCTGGCCCGCTATGAGACGGCCGATATTGCCGGGCCGCTGACGCTGGAAGGCGTCTTCGAACTGGACACCGGGCGCTATGCGGCAGCGCCCGGTGCCCTGTGGCCTGAGTCGCTTTAGGCGATGGTCAGCGTCACGCCGATATTGCCGCGCGTGGCGTTGGAGTAGGGGCAGACCTTGTGAGCGGCGTCCACCAGTTGCTGGGCCGCAGCCTTGTCCATGCCGGGCAGGCTGATCTTCATGCGAACGGCGATGCCGAACACTTCGCCCACGGGGCCCAGATCGACTTCTGCGTCTACCGACAGGTCGGCAGGCAGGGCCAGCTTCTGGCGAGCGGCCACGGCCTTCATGGCGCCGATAAAGCAGGCGGAGTAACCGGCGGCAAACAGCTGCTCGGGGTTGGTGCCCTTGCCGGCGCCGCCGGGCGAGCTCAGCTGGATGTCCAGGCGGCCATCATCGGTGCGCGAAGCGCCTTCGCGGCCGCCGGTGGTGTGGGCGTGGGCGGTGTAGAGAACCTTGTCGAGTTGGGCCATGGTGTCTTCCTTTGCGAGAGTGCCCGGCAATGCGGGCGGGTGGAGGAAATCGTCAGGAGTGGCTGCGGCGTGGTGCCAGCCTTGCGCGCAGTGTGCCGAGCTGGCCCGTAAGAGCCTGCAATTCGGGCAGGGTGCACTGCGTGCTCTGCAGCACGCAGGCAGGTATTTTTTCGGCCTCGGCGCGAAGTGCCCGGCCGGTATCCGTGAGGGCAATGCGCACGCGGCGCTCGTCCTGTGCATCGCGCTGGCGTGCCAGCAGGCCTGTGCTTTCCAGTCGCTTGAGCAAGGGCGTCAGCGTGCCTGAATCCAGGTAAAGGCGCTCGCCCAGTTCCGAGACCGTGAGCTGGTCGCCTTCCCAGAGCACCAGCATGACCAGGTACTGAGGGTAAGTCAGGCCTATGGCATCCAGCAAGGGTTTGTAGAGCTTGGTCATGGCCAGCGATGCCGAGTACAGCGCAAAGCAGACCTGATTGTCCAGGCGCAACAGCTCGGAGCTGTCGGGGAGAAGGTCGTCATCGGATCGCATGGGATGAATTATTGCAGACAATTAAATTGTGTGCAATTTAATTTGCAGATCGCCAAGCCGCAGGAGACAGTGCAGAGGTTCGGAGCAATGCAAACAGGCTCCGTGAGCGGAGCCTGTCGCGGCTGAAGCTGTCTCGTGCCTAACGGGCGGTCAGCGCATCGGCCAGCGCCTGGTACATGGGCAGGCTGGTCGGGTCTATGCCCGCATTGCCCGCAATCGGGTGGGAGGCATAGCGCACCACCACCATCTGGGCCTTGGGGTCGATGTAGATGGCCTGACCGTGAATGCCGCGCGCCATATAGGCCCCGTTGGGGTTGTGCGAGACCCACCACATATTGCGATACGACCAGCCAGGCAGCGTGGCATAACCGGCCTTGACAAACTTGGCCGGGTCGGCGCCGCGACGGATGTCCTGAACCACGGCCCTGGGCAGCACCTGCTGGCCGCTGGCGGCGCGGCCTTCGTTGCGCATCAGCTCGCCGAAGCGGGCCAGGTCGCGCAGCGTGGTGTTGAGGCCGCCGCCGCCCGATTCCGTACCTATGCGATCCACCATGAAGTAGGCGTCCTGCTCGGCACCGATGCGGCTCCAGATGCGCTCGGACAGCAGCTGGGCCAGAGGCTTGCCGCTGGCGCGGCGCACGATCCAGGCCAGGACTTCGGCGTTGACTGTCTTGTAGGCAAAGCCCTGGTCATGCTCGCCCTCTTTCTGCAGGGTCTGCAGAAATTCGTAGAAGCTCCTGGGGCCGGCATAGTCCTTGCCCTGGGGCATCATGCCGCCGGCACGGGCGTAGTCCCAGACTTCGGCCTTGGGGTCGGCGTAGTTCTCGGAGTACTTCACGCCGATCGTCATATCCATCACCTGGCGCACCGTGGCGTCGCCATAGGCGGTGTTCTTCATCTCGGGCAGATAGTCGGTCACCGGTGCCTCGGGCTTGATGGTGCCTTCATGGGCCAGCAGCGCGGCCAGGGTGCCGACAAAGGACTTGGTGACCGACATGGCCAGGTGCGGGCGCTGCGGCTCCAACGCGCCCAGATATTTTTCATAGATCACGCGGCCCTTGTGCATGACCAGAATGCCGTCGGTGTAGTTGCGCTCCAGTGCCTGGGCAAACGTCAGCTCCTCGCCTGTGCCCATGACCTTGAAGCGCACTTGCTCGATGTCGACCGGAGCCGAGCGCAGGGCGCTGGGAGCGCCCGGGCCGCGCCAGACATTGGCCGTGGGCGTGATTTCGCGGATATGCGAGAAGGTCCAGCGTATGCGGGGAAAGGTATTGCCCACGGGATTGTCGAAGGTGATGAGCTTGTCGGCAGCGGGCGGAAAGCCCTGCATCCAGCCCATGGCCTGCACGCTGGTGCTGGCCGGGTCGGGCAACGCGGGTGCGGCAGCCTGCGCATGGACTGCAGAAACCATAGCTGTCAGCGCAAGCGGGGCGAGCGTTTTGCGCGTAAAAGACTTCAAACTCATCATCACCTCTTGGACTTGGGATTAACGACCGGTAAAACGGGCTGGGCGTTTCTCGATGAAGGAGCGCACGCCTTCGGCGGCGTCCTCGCTGTTGGCCAGGCGCTGCTGCACAGGAATGAAATCGGCCACGGCAGCGGCCTGGCCCAGCTCTATGGCCTTGAGGACATTGAGGCGCGTGGCCACCACGGCCTGCGGCGCCTGGGCGGCGATGCGCTCGGCAATGCGAAAAGCCTCGTCCAGTTCCTGGCCAGCAGGCACGACTTTTTGCACAAAGTGGCAGCGCAGGGCCTCGGCCGCATCGAAGGCGTCGCCGGTCAGCAGATGCAGCATGGCATTGCCCACGCCGGCGCGCTCGGGCATGCGCAGCGTGGCGCCGCCCGTGGGCATGATGCAGCGCTGCACTTCCATCTGTGCGAAGCGGCTGCTGTCGGCAGCGACGACGATATCGGCGCCCAGCATCAGTTCTATGCCGACGGTAAAGCAGATGCCCTTGACGGCGGCGACCATGGGCTTGGTGCGGCGGCGATAGCCGGGCAGGCCATAGTCATGAGGCTCCACGAGACCTGCAGGGATGACCTTCTGGCCGCTTTTCATGAATTCGGCGATGACGGGCAGATCCAGCCCCGCCGTGAAATGATCGCCGAAAGCATGGAGCAGGCCTACGCGCAACTCAGGCTCGTCGTCGAGTCGGGTATAGGCCTCTCCCAGTTGCTGGAACATGGCCGGCGTCCAGCCATTGCGCTTGGCCGGACGGTTGATGCCTATCAGCAGCACATGGCCGCGGACTTCACAGGAAATGCAGCCCTCGGGTGGAGGGCTGGGCTGGTCGATTTGCATGGCAGGTCTCCTGCTGCAACCTTAGACGGCTGTCGCAGCCGCTGCAGTCGCGCACAAGACCTGAAGGCCGGCGATTTAGTAGGTGTAAACACCCTGGCCGGTCTTGCGGCCCAGACGGCCGGCGGCCACCATTTCGCGCAGCAGGAAGCAGGGGCGGTACTTGCTGTCGCCGAATTCCTTGAGGTAGACCTCCATCACGGCCAGGCAGACGTCCAGACCGATCATGTCGGCCAGGGCCAGCGGGCCAATCGGCTGGTTGCAGCCCAGCTTCATGCCGGCGTCGATGTCCTCGGCCGAGGCCGTGCCTTCGCTGAGCACCTGGAAGGCCTCGTTGATCATGGGCACCAGAATGCGGTTGACCACAAAGCCGGGAGCGTTCTTGACGGTGATGGGCGACTTGCCCAGTTTTTCCGACAAGGCCTTGACCGCATCGTGGGTGGCGTCGCTGGTCTGCAGGCCGCGGATGATCTCCACCAGGGCCATCATGGGCACGGGGTTGAAGAAATGCATGCCGATGAACTTGTCGGCACGCTGGGTGGCGGCCGCCAGCTGGGTGATGGAGATGGACGAGGTGTTGGTGGCAACGATTACGTCCTGTGCCAGCAGGGTATCGAGCTGCTTGAGGATCTTGACCTTGAGCTCGTAGTTCTCGGTGGCGGCTTCGATCACCAACTGGGCCGATTTCAGATCGTCGTAGCTGGTCGAGGTCTTGATGCGTGCCAGCGCTGCGTTTTTGTCGGCTTCGCTGATCTTTTCCTTCTTGATCAGGCGGTCCAGGCTGCCGGCCACGGTGGCCAGGCCTTTTTGTACGGCGGCGTCGGAGATGTCCACCATCACCACGTCGATGCCAGACACGGCGCAAGCCTGCGCGATGCCGTTGCCCATGGTGCCGGCGCCGATGATGCCTACGGTTTGGATTGCCATTTTTTGTCTCCATTCAGATAAGTGCGATTGAACTGGAAAATGTTATCCCGGTTCTGACCGGGTTTGACCCTAGTCGGGCATGGTTGGCGTGTTAGGAGTCATAACGGTGACAGGTTTTTCTGCACGACCGTGTTATTTCTCGTTTCGCTGCTGCAGACCGCTGGTCAGAATTCGCGGCAAAAGGAGTGCCGACATGCGTGACTATCTGGTGGTGGGAGGCGGCTCCGCTGGTGCGGTGTTGGCCGCCAGACTCAGCGAGAACCCGCAGGTCACCGTGACCTTGCTGGAGGCTGGTGGCGAAGACAAAAGCGTGCTGATCCATTGCCCGGCAGGGCTGGCGCTGATGGCCAAGCAGAAAAACTTCAACTGGGCCATGAGCACGGTGCCGCAGGCCGGTCTCAATGGTCGGCGAGGCTACCAGCCGCGCGGCAAGGTGCTGGGCGGCTCCAGCTCCATCAATGCCATGATCTATCTGCGTGGCCAGCCTGCGGACTACGAATATTGGAGCGCTCAGGGCAATCCAGGTTGGGGCTGGAGCGATGTTCTGCCCTATTTTCTGAAGGCCGAATGCAATACGCGCGGTGCAGATGCTCTGCATGGCGCAAGCGGCCCTTTGCATGTCTCCGATCTCTGCGATCCGAACCCGCTGGCGCAGGCCTTTGTGCGGGCGGGCGTGCAGGCCGGCCATGCGCACAACCACGATTTCAATGGTGAAATTCAGGAGGGAGTAGGCCTGTACCAGGTCACGCACCGCAATGGCGAGCGCTGCAGTGCGGCCAAGGCTTATCTGACCCCGGTGCGAGGCAGCAGGCCCAATCTGGAAATCCTGACCGGAGTGCAGGTGCTGCGGGTGCTGATGGAAGGTCGCCGAGCTGTCGGAGTGGAGTATGTGCAGGGTGGTCAGACCCGGGAACTGCGCTGCCGGCGCGAGGTGCTGCTCTGTGCCGGCGCACTGCAGTCGCCGCAGTTGCTGATGCTCTCGGGCATAGGGCCGGGCGAGCATCTGCAGCAAACAGGCGTTGATGTCGTGCATCACCTTCCCGGTGTCGGCGAGCATTTGCATGACCACCCCGATGTGGTGCAAGTGGTGGACGGCCCGCAGATGACGGACAGCTTTGGTCTGTCGCTTGCCGGCCTCAGGAATGTCTGGCAGGGCATAGGACGCTGGCGCCATGAGCGCAGGGGCATGCTGACCAGCAACTTTGCAGAGGCAGGCGGTTTTATCCGCAGCCGGCCGCAGGAGCACGCGCCCGATCTGCAGCTGCATTTTGTGGTGGGCAAGCTGGTCGACCATGGTCGCAAGACGGTGCTGGGCCACGGTTATTCCTGCCATGTATGTCTGCTGCAGCCAAGAAGTCGGGGCAGCGTGAAGCTGGCCTGTGCCGATGCCAGAGCCATGCCGCTCATAGACCCGGCCTTCTTTGCCGAGGCCGACGATATGCAGCGCATGGTGTGCGGTGTACGCCGCATGCGCGAAATTCTCGGGCAGCCTGCGCTGGCTCGTTTCGAGGGGCGGGAGCTGGAGCATTCGGCACAGGCGCGCAGCGATGCGGAGATCGAGCAGTTCATCCGCAATTACGCCGACACCATCTATCACCCCGTGGGAAGCTGCCGCATGGGGCCTGGCGCGAAGGATGTGGTCGATGCACGGTTGCGGGTGCATGGGGTGCAAGGGCTGCGCGTGGTCGATGCCTCGGTCATGCCGCGCATCGTGAGCGGCAATACCAATGCGCCGACCATCATGATTGCCGAGAAGGCGTCCGATCTGATCAAGGCCGAGTGCTGAATCAGGTCAGCGGAGCCAGGTCGGAGGGTGCATGATCCTCGTCGGGCGGAGGCGTCAGAGTGGAGCATTCCACCCTTCCCCGGCCCTGATTTTTGGCCTGTTGCAGGGCGGCGCCGGCATGACTGGCCAGCTCGTTGAGGCTCAGGCTCTTCCAGGCGGAGGGGACCAGGGCACAACCCGCGCTGAAGTCCAGATCCATCTGCAGTTCGTACTGCGCGCCGATCTGGAATGCGGACTGGATGCGAGTCAGCAGCGACATGACACCCAACTGGTCGGCATGAATCAGCAGGCAAAAGGATTCCCCCTTCCATCTGGCTACGACCTCGTCGCCGCGCATCTGCTTTCGCAGAGTGCGTGACATGAGCTGCAGCGCCGCGTCTCCAGCCTGATAGCCATGGCGGCTGTTGACCTGGGAAAAGTGATCCATGTCGATCAGAATCAAGGCCAGCGGCAGGCCTTCGCGCCGAGCTCTGTTAAGCATGACGCGGGCCTGGTTCTTGATGGCCTGGCGCAGCGGCAGGCCGGTCAGGCTGTCCTCTGGTGAGTTTGCGGATCGCTGACGGACTTCTTCGTCACGGCAGGCCATCAGGATCGATACGAAAAGAATGGCGGAACCTATGGGGATCAGCCACGAAAGCAATATATGTGGACTGGGTTCCTCTGCAAAGCTGTGCAGCCAGGGAGCGTGCAAGGTGAAGTAGCCGCGTATAACCAGAATGCTTGCGACGCAAAGGCCTGCACCCAGTAGCAGATATCGCCAGGCAGTGGCGGAGTTGGTTTGCGGCGATAAGCTCAGGCAGACCAGAGTGGCAAGGCTCAAGCCGTAGCCGACATTGAACCAGGCCAGCCGGTAGGGCTTGCTCTCAATCAGAACCAGCACGCCCGCAAGTGTCAGCAGGCACAGCACGGCCAGGGAACGGGTGAGTATCTTGTTGCGAGGTCCAAGCCAGCCCTTGAGTGCTTTGTGCAGCTGCCACAGCGCACTGGTTGCAACAGCGGCACTGGAGATCGACAGCAGCGCATTCCATGTGAAGGGTATTACATGCCCGGCGCAGAAGACGAGCAGCCAGGCCAGCCCCTGCAACAGCAGGAATTGCTGAGCATTTCTGGTTGCCCGGCTCATTTGCTGACCCATAAACCATGGCAGTGCAAAAGCGACCGTCATCAAATTGACGGCCACCATCAATGTCATGGAAAACTGGTCGGTCTCCGGCATGGCTGGGCTTTACTGGAAGGCCACTTCGTCAAAGCTGCGCAGCTTGCGGCTGTGCAGGCGGTCGGAGCCACCTTCGCGCAGTATGTCGACGGCACGCATGCCGATGCGCAGGTGCTGATCCACACGCTCGCGATAGAAATGGTTGGCCATGCCGGGCAGCTTGATCTCACCGTGCAGCGGCTTGTCGCTGACGCACAGCAAAGTGCCATAGGGCACGCGGAAGCGGAAGCCGTTGGCGGCAATGGTGGCCGATTCCATGTCCAGCGCCACGGCGCGGCTCTGGCTGAAGCGGCGCTGAGGCAGGTTGTCGGGCAGCAGCTCCCAGTTGCGGTTGTCGGTGCTGGCCACGGTGCCGGTGCGCATGATGCGTTTGAGGTCGACACGCTCCATCTGCGTCACGTCTGCCACGGCCTGCTGCAGCGCGACCTGGATTTCGGCCAGCGCCGGGATCGGCACCCACAGAGGAAGTTCTTCGTCCAGCACATGGTCTTCACGCACATAGGCGTGAGCCAGCACATAGTCGCCCAGTTGCTGGCTGTTGCGCAGGCCCGCGCAGTGGCCCAGCATCATCCAGGCATGAGGGCGCAGCACGGCGATATGGTCGGTGATGGTCTTGGCATTGGCCGGGCCCACCCCGATATTGACCATGGTGATGCCGCTGTTGTCCGCGCGCACCAGGTGGTAGCCCGGCATCTGCGGCAGGCGCGGCGGCGCATTCCCGAGCTCGTCGACGGCTTCCGCGGGAAGGCCCGCGCGGCGGGTCACCACATTGCCGGGCTCGACAAAGGCGATGTATTCGCTGTCCTCCTTGGCCATTTCGGCATGGCCCAGGCGGATGAATTCGTCGATGTAGAACTGGTAGTTGGTGAACAGCACGAAGTTCTGGAACCAGTCGGGGGCCGTGCCTGTGTAGTGGCGCAGGCGGTGCAGCGAGTAATCCACGCGCGGCGCGGTGAACAGCGACAGAGGCAGGGCCTCGCCGGCCGCCGCGCGCCAGGTGCCGTTGGCGATGCCGTCGTCCATGGATTCCAGATCCGGCAGATCGAACACATCGCGCATCAGCATGCGGCGCTCTAGCGAGAGCGAGCCTTCGATATGGTCGTTGTCGGCGAACGAGAAATGGATGGGGATGGGTTTGTCGCTGAGGCCTACTTCGATGGGGACCTGGTGGTGAAGGATCAGCAGGCGCAGCTGCTCGCCGAAGTAGCTGGCAAACAGGTCGGGCCGGGTCAGCGTGGCCTCGTAGGTGCCGGGGCCTTCCACAAAGCCGTAGGTCAGCTTGGTATCGGCTTGCGCCACCGTGGTGGTCTTGATGCGTACAAACGGGTAGTAGGCATGGATGGGCGCAGCCGGAGTTTCACCCGCCACGAAACGCTGCATGGCAGCTCGCAGATGGTCGATTTGCTCGCGGTACAGCTGCTGAACATGGGCCAATGCCTGAGGGGCATCTGTATGAAACATGCTGCTGCTTTTATGAGAGGGTGTCGGTGTATTCGAGGCCATGCACTATTGTCTTTGTAGCAGTTGACAGTGTTGCGACATCCATGCCGAAGCCTGCTCGGCAGGTAATGGCGCTGACACGAGAAACCCTTGCATCATGGCACAGCCCATCTCTCTCAAAAGTTGCAGCTGTTCAGTGCTTTCCACACCCTCGGCCAGAATCTCCAGATGCAGGCTCTGGCCCATCTGCACGATGGCATTGACAATGGCCGCTGCATCCGGGTTGTGGGGCAGATCGGTCACGAACGAACGGTCGATCTTGAGCCGGTCTATGGGGTGCTTGCGCAGATAGGCAAGAGACGAGTAGCCGGTGCCGAAATCGTCGATCGCCAGTCCCACGCCCAGTGCCTTGAGGGCATGCAGAGTCTGCTGCATCTGGTTGCCCGAGAGCATCAGCGTGGTTTCTGTGACCTCGATATGCAGATAGCTGGCGTCCAGCCCCGTGTCGGCCAGTGCCTGCGCCACTTCCTTGACGACATCGCGCTGGCGGAATTCCTGCGCCGACAGGTTGACTGCCACAGGGATGGGGGGGAATCCTTGCTGCTGCCAGGCACGGGCTTGACGGCAGGCCTGATAGAGCACCCAGCGGTCCACTGCTGCGATCAGCCCCCGGTTTTCGGCAAAGCCGATGAACTCGTCGGGCGAGACCAGCCCACGGTGCGGGTGCTTCCAGCGCACCAGGGCTTCGAAGCCTGAAAGCTTGCCCGTCTGCATGAGGGTTTGCGGCTGGTAATGCAGCTCGAACTCACCGCGTTCCACGGCGTTGCGCAGCATTTGCTCCTGCATCAGCATGCGTGTGGCCCGGCTTTCGAGCGCAGGAGTGTAGAACTGGGAGAAGCTGCGGCCGTGACTCTTGGCCATCTGCATGGCGGCCTCGGCATTGCTCAGCAGGGACGCCGGACATTTCCCGTCCTTGGGATACATGGCGATGCCGACACTCACGGAGATCACCAGTTGAGTCCCTTCGATCAGGTAGGGAGCCTCTGCCGTGGCCCGAAGCCGCGTCAGCAGGGCCTCCGTCTCCAGCAGGCCGGGGTTGTCGGGCAGCACGACCACAAAGTCGTCGCTGCCGGTGCGGGCCACGATGTCCTGAGCACCTACAGTGCTTCGGAGCCGCTTTGCAAGCTCGCACAGCAGCAGATCCCCTGCCTGATGACTGAGCGAATCATTCACTGCCTTGAACTGGTCCAGGTCCAGCGACAGCACCGCCAGCCGCGATTGCTCGCCGGCAGCCCTGGCGATGGCGTCGGCCAGCAAATGGTTGAGGCGTGCCCGGTTGGGCAGATGTGTCAGCAGGTCATGCTGGGTCAGATAGTCCATGCGCTGGCGGGTCTGGAGGTTTGCGGTCAGGTCGCGCAGCAGGACGATGCGATGCCTGTCCTTTTCTCCTGGCATGGTGGAAGCCTCTATCTCGACGGGGATGAGCTGGCCGTTTTTGTGAATGATCACGGACTCGAGGCGATCTTCTCGCTCGCTGCGCATGTTCTGCAGCGCCCGCAGGCGCGCTTCAGGTGCCACGTAATCGAGAACCGGCGTGCCGCGCAGCTCGTCAAGCGAGTAGCCAACCAGCCGGGCAAGTGCGTCATTGCCGTCCGTGATGATTCCGTCACGATGCAGCACGATGGCCTCGGTGGTGATCGCTGCGAATTTGCGCATGCGCTCTTCGCTGTCGCGTATCTGCTGTGACGCCAGATGGTGGTGGCTGACATCGGTCATCAGCGCCACAACGCCCTTGAGTACGCCTTTTTCTTCATGGGGGCGCAGTACTGCCTCGATGTGTTGCAGCCGGCCAATCTCGTTTTCGACCTGACGGGTGTAGCGCAGCGTCTGTGTGTTGTCGACGGTCACGGAGTCCAGATAAGGTTCGATCTGTGTCCAGACCAGCTCGCCCACAATGTCACGCACATCCATGCCCACTATGCTTTGCATGGTGTGACCAAAGTGCTCTGCATAGCGCGCGTTGGCAAAGCGACAGGCGCGCGTGTCGGCATCAAAATAAGCCAGCATAGCGGGCGCTGTATCGGCCACCAGTCGAAGAATGGCGTCCTCATCCCTCGGTTGCTGTGCTATCAACGTATCAGGCATGCGCCTCCCTTTTTTCTGGGAGTATTTATATAGGAATCAGGTCAGCCTCGAACATGAGATGTCCATCACGATAAGGGATTCTGAATTGCTTTATAGACAACTTGCAAAGACTATTGATACATCAAAGCGCTTGGTTATATAGAGGCCCTAGAACCTGAACATGTCCAAATCTGACGTTCCAACACATTCACAATGGCTGCAGCCGCACAATTTGCTGCGCCTCTCCGTAGTGGTGGCGCTGCTCACCATTGTGCTCAAGACACTGGCCTGGTGGCTGACCGGGTCGGTGGGGCTGTTGTCCGATGCGCTGGAGTCCTTTGTGAATCTGGCCGGTGCCATGTTTGCGCTGACCATGGTGACCGTGGCCAAGCGACCCGCGGATACCGAGCACCCATATGGACATTACAAGGCGGAGTACTTCTCGGCCGGTTTCGAAGGAGTGCTGGTCATAGGCGCCAGCCTGGCGATTGCCTGGGCGGCGCTGTCGCGGCTGTGGAATCCGCAACCACTGGAGCAGTTGAGCTGGGGCCTGATGCTGTCGCTGCTCAGCACGGTCTTCAACGGGCTGCTGGCCTGGGTCATGCTGCGCTCTTCACGCAAATACCGCTCCATGGCGCTGGAGGGCGATGCGCGGCATCTGCTGACCGATGTCTGGACTTCGGTGGGCGTGGTGGTGGGTTTGCTGGCCGCAGCCTTGACGGGGTGGCTGTGGATGGATGCACTGGTGGCGCTGGCAGTGGCCGTGCATATCTGCGTGCAGGGCGTGCAACTGGTCTGGCAGTCCTCGCAAGGACTGATGGATCAGGCGCTGGACGCGCCGCGGCGTCTCAGGATTGACACGTTGCTGGACGGCTATGCCAAGCGCAACGAGGGTGTGAGCTTTGACAACATCTCCAGCCGCCAGGCGGGGGAGCGCAGCTTTGTGGACTTCCATATGCATGTTCCCGGCCAGTGGAGCGTGCAGCGGGCGGCACAATTGCGCTCGGAGATTGAAGTCGCGCTGCTGGAGGCCATTCCCGGCCTCTATGCCCGCATCGAGCTGCTGCCCATGGGCATGAACACGGTCAGCGAAGTGGCTGACGGAGAGCTGGGCGGCGCAGCACAAGGCACGGCCAAGGAAGGTTTGAGTACATGATGAGTGTGATTCAGCGCGTCAAGCAGGCGCGCGTGGAGGTCGACGGTCGTATTACGGGCCAGATCGACCAGGGCTTGCTGGCGCTGGTCTGTGCCGAGCGCGGCGATACCGAGGCCGAGGCCGACAAGCTGCTGGCCAAGATGCTCAAGCTGCGCATCTTCAGCGACGAGGCAGGCAAGATGAATAAAAGCCTGCAGGACATTGGCGGGGGGCTGCTGGTGGTCAGCCAGTTCACGCTGGCGGCCGACACCAGAGGCGGCAATCGCCCCAGCTTTACCGCCGCCGCCGCGCCCGACGAAGGCCGACGCCTCTACGAATACTTTGTGGAGCAGGCCAGGGTGGCCCACGCTCAGGTGCAGACCGGCGAGTTCGCCGCAGACATGCAGGTGCATCTGGTCAATGACGGGCCCGTGACTATCCCCATGCGCATGGAGCCTCAGGTATAGGCGAAGCCGGCCTGAGACCACATTCATCACCACGAGATCAACAAAAGCTGCCCATGAAGAAATCCTGCAAGCCCTCTTTGTCCCTCATCGCCGCCGGTCTGATTCTGGGTCTGGCAGGCGCCAGCCTTCCCGTCCAGGCGCAGACCTTGAAGAAACCCGTGCTGGACGCACTGATCGCATCGTCCGCTGCGACCCCGCACGAATCCTTCAAGGCCTTTGTGCAGCAGGCTGTCAGGGTCGAGCCTGGCGTGGCGACGGCCGTGCAGCGCTATACGCGCGGCCAGACGCTGTCGGATGGCGAGCTCGCGGATATCGCCAGATTGCTGGGGGTATACAACCGTCTGACGCAGGAGACAGCGGTACTGGAGAGCCTGCAGCGCATGGTGGCGCTGCCCACGGTGCGCGATCCCAAGGTGCCTCCGCATGAAAGTCCGGCCATCCTGGACTTCGGCAAGCTCGTTGCATCCATGGCTGCCGAATTCGGGCTGCGCTTTCGCAATGTGGATAACCGCATCTTTGAGGTGACGCTGCCGGCCAATGCGGCGAATCGCGCCAGCGAGGCGACCGAGTTCGGCATTCTGACCCATGCCGATGTGGTGCCGGTGGTGTCTGCCGAATGGGTACTGGACGGCAAGCAGATCAACCCTTTCCAGGTCACCCGCGTGGGTGATCGGCTTTATGGGCGCGGCACGATTGACGACAAGGGCTCTATCGCCACCGTCCTGTATGCGATGAAGGCGGTCAAGGACAGCGGTCTGCCGCTCTCGCGCAGCATTCGCCTGATGATAGAGACCACCGAGGAAACCGGCGGCGATGCCATGAAGTACTACCAGAGCAAGACTGCGCTGCCCCAGTACAACATCGTGCTGGACAGCAAGTATCCGGCCGTGGTCGCTGAAAAGGGCACGGGCGCGCTCAAGGCCTTGTTTGCGGATGTCGCCGTGGATGCCGCCAAGCCTGCCATCACCGCCATGAGCGGCGCCGCCTCGGCCAACTCGATTGCGCAGACGGCCTCCGCCACTGTCTCCGCCACCGATGCGGCTGCGCTGGATCTGATCGCGCAGCGGCTCTCGAAGGAGAAGGATGATTTTGTGCATCGGCATGAGGCGCAGGGCAAGTTCGCCATCGACGTGCAGCGCGCAGAAGGCCAGGTCACGGTCAAGGTCACCGGCGCGTCGGCCCACGGCTCTCGTCCTGAAGAAGGGGTCAATCCCGTGCCGCGCCTGGCGCTGTTCCTGCAGCAGAGCCTGATGCCGGAGCAGGGCGCGGCGCTGCTGCAGCCCAATCAGTACAGTCAGGCCGTGCGCTATATCAATGGCGTGTTTGGCCTGGACTATCTGGGCCGGCAACTGGGCATTGCCTATGCCGATGATTTCATGGGGCCGCTCACGCTATCGCCCAATCTCATCAAGCCTGTTGATGGCAGGCTGGAGGTGACGGCCAATGCGCGCATGCCGCGGGGCAAGACGCCCGAGCAGCTGCGCGCCGAGGTGGAGCAGGGCATTGCCCGCTGGAGCGATACGGCCAAGGTGCCGGTCAGCGTGCAGTACACCCAGGGCAACTGGATGGCCCGCGACCCCAAGGGCGCGTGGCTGGGCACCTTGCTCAATATCTTTGGCGACACCACGGGGCTGGATGCCAGGCCCGTGCCTACCGCAGGCAGCACCACGGCCAAGCTCATGCCCAACGCCATCAACTTCGGTCCGGCGATGCCCGGCAAGAAGTACACGGCCCACAATGCGCTGGAGTATCAGGAGCTGCCGGATCTGCGCACGGACATGCAGATGTTCACCGAGATGCTGGTGCGCATCGGCAATCTGCAGCAAATGCAGTGACGGCAGCCCCGATGGCGGGGCTGGCTTGCGGTTACTGCATCACGTTCATGACGGCCAGCGTCATGGTTTCCACGCCGGTCTTGAACGTGGGTTCGGGTTCTGGGGCGAAGAAGGGTGAGTGATTGAAGGGCAGGGGCTTGCCACCGGGCTGACTGGCCTCGGCCACCTTCTTGGGGTCGTACACGCCCAGGGTGTAGAACATGGATGGCACACCCTGATTGATGAAGTCCGAGAAATCCTCGCTGGCCGTGATGGGCGAGATGGGGATCACATTGCGGTCGCCGAGCGCGGCCTTGAACAGCCTGACCGTGCGGCTTACCAGTGCCGCGTCGTTGACCACGGCATCCGAGCCTTTGACCAGCTTGATCTCGGGCGCAGGAGCCCCCGACATGGCGGCCTCGGCCTTGGCTGTGCGTTCTATGCCTTCGTGCATTCTGGTGCGCACCTCGCTCTTGTAGCTGCGGATCGTTCCCAGCAGCCGCGCCTGGTCGGGAATGATATTGCCCGCGCTGCCCGAATTGAAGGCGCCCACGGTGACCACGCCGAACTCCATGGGGTCTTTCTCGCGGCTGATCACGCCCTGTACATCGACCACAAAGCGCGAGGCCATGAGCACCGGGTCAATGCCTTTGTCCGGCATGGAGCCGTGGCTGCCACGGCCATGGAAAGTGATGTCCAGCGAGTCCGAATTGGAGGTCGCCGGCCCTGCCACATAGCCCACCATGCCATAAGGCATGGAGCCGGTATGCAGCGCAAAGGCATAGTCGGGCTTGCCGAACTTCTGGAACAGGCCATCGGCGAGCATGGCCTTGGCACCGGTCACGGTTTCCTCGGACGGCTGGGCCACGAACATCAGCGTGCCCTTCCATTGATTCTTCAGACCCAGCAGCGCCTGGGCCGTTCCCAGCCAGCTGGTCATATGCATGTCGTGGCCGCAGCTATGGGCGACAAAGCTCTCCTTGCCGTTGTACTGGGCCTTGGCCCTGCTCGCATAGGGCAGGCCGGTTTTTTCCTCCATGGGCAGGGCGTCCAGCTCGGTGCGCACCATGACGGTGGGACCCGCGCCATTGCGATAGATGGCGACCAGGCCGGTCTTGCCAATGCCCTCGGTGACTTCAAATCCCAGCTTGCGCATTTCGGCAGCCAGCTTGGCGGCGGTGCGCGTTTCCTGGAAACCCAGTTCGGGGTTGGCATGCAGGTCTTCGTAGATGCCGCGCAGCTGCGGATATATCTTGGCGATCAGCTGCTGCAGCTGGGGCTTGAGCGGCTGGGGATCCAGCTCTGCGGCCTGGGTCGAGGTCAGACTGGCGGCCAGCGCGGCGGCGACGCAGAACTTGCGGGTAAGGCTAGGGTGCATGTGAGGGTCTGTGGTTGGCTTCAAACAGAGGCGGCCCATGAAGACCGCGCTTTCAGACTAGGAGCATGTCTGCCCCGGATTGAAGAGGGGCAACCCGCAAATGGCACCGTGAATAGCGATGGCTCAAGGCTTTTGTGGCGCAGGCCCGGGATAATCCGCTCCCATGAATACCTCCACCAGCGCCGCCCAGGCCTCTGATTCCACCGCTTTCTCGGCGCTGCCCCTGTCCCCCGAAATGCTGGCCAACCTCCAGCAGCTCGGCTATGCGCAGATGACGCCCATCCAGGCCGCCAGCCTGCCGCTGACCCTGCAGGGCAGGGACCTGATCGCCCAGGCCAGCACCGGCAGCGGCAAGACGGCTGCCTTCGGCCTGCCTATGGTCGACCGCCTGAACCCGCGCTGGTTTGCCGTCCAGGCCCTGGTGCTGTGCCCCACGCGCGAGCTGGCCGACCAGGTCGCCACCGAAATCCGCCGCCTGGCGCGTGCGCAGGACAATATCAAGGTCGTCACCGTCTATGGCGGCGTGCCCTCGCGCAACCAGATCGCCTCGCTGGAAAACGGCGCTCACATCGTCGTCGGCACGCCTGGACGCGTGATGGACCTGATGGAGCGCGGCAAGCTCGACATCGGCAACCTCAAGACCCTGGTGCTGGACGAGGCCGATCGCATGCTGGACATGGGTTTTCTCGGCGATATCGAAACCGTGGTGCGCCAATGTCCGGCGGATCGTCAGACCTTGCTGTTCTCGGCCACCTACCCCGATGGCATTGCCTCGCTGGCCAGCCGCTTCATGCGCGATCCGCAGACCGTCAAGGTTGCGACCCAGCACAGCGCGGGCAAGATCGCGCAGCGCTGGTACGAAGTCGGTGCTAGAGAAAAAGTGGGCACGGTGGCCAGGCTGCTGGCGCACTTCCGTCCCGAATCAAGCATTGCCTTTTGCAATACCAAGCAGCAATGCCGCGATGTGGTGAGCGAGCTGCAGGCCCAGGGCTTCAGCGCTCTGGCCCTGTTCGGCGAGCTGGAACAGCGCGAGCGCGACGAGGTGCTGGTGCAGTTTGCCAACAAGAGCTGCAGCGTGCTGGTCGCCACCGATGTGGCGGCGCGCGGTCTGGACATTGCCGACCTGTCTGCCGTCATCAATGTGGATGTCACCCCCGACCCCGAGGTCCATATCCACCGTATCGGCCGCACCGGCCGTGGCGATGCCGAAGGGCTGGCGCTGAATCTGGTCAGCATGGACGAGATGGGCAGCGTTGGCAAGATCGAGCAGTTGCAAGGCCGTGCTTCGCAATTCTTCCCCGTGGACGAGCTCACGCCTGCCGCCGGTGGCGAGCTGCTGCCGCCCATGATGACCATCCAGATCATCGGCGGGCGCAAGGAAAAGATCCGCGCCGGCGACGTGATGGGCGCCATGTGCGCCGACTTCGGCTATAGCCGCGAGCAGATCGGCAAGATCAGCGTCAACGACTTTTCCACCTATGTGGCCGTGGATCGCAAGATTGCTTCGGCGGCCTGCGCAAAGCTCAATGCAGGCAAGGTCAAGGGCAAGACGGTCAAGGCTCGTCTGCTCTGAAAATATCAGTCAAGTTGGCCTGTAGCGTTTATCTATCAAGCGCTGCGTGCTCACAAAAAAGCCTTCTCGGTCACGAGAAGGCTTTTTGCTTTGGGCGGCGCTTCAGCCTTTGGCGAAGAACAGCCCTGCCATCACCAGCCCCGTGGCCACAATGCCCCAGCGCAGGACATGGGGTGCAATCTTGCGCGCCACGCGGGCGCCCAGATAGCCGCCCAGGGTGGCGGCCACCATCATGACTAGGGCCTGCTTCCATTCCACAATGCCGCCCACGGCGTAGATCACCACGGCAATCGCCGTCAGCAGGGCCGAGACCAGGTTCTTCATGCCGTTCATGGCGTTGAGCGAGGTCTGGCCCAGCAGGCCGAACAAGGCCAGCAGCAAAATGCCCAGGCCACCGTTGAAGTAGCCGCCATAGATGGCCACGATCAGCATGCCTGCAGCGGCCTTGGCCACCGATGGGGTGGCATGGGCTGCGTTCTTGCCCGCAGCCCAGGCGCGCAGCTGCGGCCCGAAGGCAAACATGGCGGTGGCGGCCAGCAGCAGCCAGGGCACGACCTTGCGGAAGGTGGCGTCGGGCGTGAACAGCAGCAGCGCCGCACCGGCGGAGCCGCCGATCAGGGACAGAGCCACCACCTGTTTCATGGACAGGCCCGGCGGGGACTGCATATCGTCCTTGAAGCCCCAGGCGCCGGCCATATAGCCCGGCAGCAGGGCCACGGTTCCCGTGGCATTGGCAATCACGGGCGGCACGCCGGTGAAGACCAGCGCGGGAAGGGTCAGAAAGCTGCCGCCACCGGCGACCGCGTTGAGCGCGCCGGCCGTGAAAGCTGCGGCCAGCAAAAGGGCGAGGTGGCCCAGGTTCTCCATGTTCTTGTCTCCTGATTCCGGGAATCGGCTTTGCGCCTTGTTGTGTGCGTGATCTTAGGCGATGGCCTGTATCGCTTCTTGCGCAGTTAATTATTTTTGGAAATAAAAGAATGTGAAAACGGTATTTTGAGGAATAAGTGATTGTTTTGACAATCAACTCCTTAGTTAAGGAGTTTTGCCGTGAATCTGCCCCGTTTCCTTTCCCGCACTGCCTGGGCCATGCTGGCTGCAAGCTGTGTATCGGGCGCAGCCATGGCTCAGCAGCCGGAGTTTCCGGCTCGCTCCGTCAGGCTGGTGGTGGCCAACGGCCCCGGCAGCGCCCCGGATCTGCTGGCCCGTCAGGTGGGCAATCTGGTGGGCAGGGACTGGAAGCAGGCCATCGTGGTGGAAAACAAGGGCGCGGCCGGCGGTGTCTCGGCCGTGGATGCCGTAGTCAAGGCCCAGCCCGATGGCTACACCCTGCTGGTGGGCGGCGACAGCGCCATCACCATCATGCCGAATGTGCAGCGCAACCTTCCCTATGACGTCAAGAACGACCTGGTGCCGGTGACCAAGCTGGGCCAGTCCGACTTCGTGCTGGTGGCCAATCCCCGCAAGGGCTTCAAGACCTTGCAGGACTTTGTGGCTTATGCCAAGACCCACCCGGGCAAGATCAACTATGCCTCCTCGGGCACGGGCGGCGCCCAGCATCTGGCCATGGAGCAGTTCAAGCAGCGCGCAGGCTTTTTCGCCACGCATATTCCCTATCGCGGCGGCCCTCAGGGCCTGCAGGATGTGCTGGCCGGCCAGGTCGATGTGATGCTGATTGCAATCGCTCCGGCGCTCACCCAGATCCAGAGCGGCAAGCTCACGGCGCTGGCCGTGTCCGGTCTGCAGCGACACGCCCTGCTGCCCCAGGTGCAGGCCCTGGCCGAGAGTTACAAGGGCTTTGAGGCTGGTGCCTGGTTCGGTTTGTTCGCACCCAAGGGCACGCCCGCTGCCGTGGTCCAGGCCATCGCCCAGGATACGGACAAGGCGCTCAAGGACCCCGAGCTGCGCAAGAGCCTGCTGCAGCAAGGCATCACCCCCGTGGGTGAGGGCCAACAAGTGTTTGCCAAACAGATCAAGACCGAAGATGTGCGCGTTGCCCAACTGGTGCGCAGCATTGGCCTGAGCGTGGAGTAACGGTGTCAGGCACCAGCGAAAAGCGGCCTAGGCCGCTTTTCTTTTGCTCGAGAGGACCGGGTCAGAAGCTGTAACGCAGGCCGATCGAGATTTCGCTGGCCGTCAGCTTGGCACGCATCTGCTCGTCCTGCAGGCCGCGGACGTTGGCGAAGTTGTTGGCTCCGCTCTTGGCCTTGCCCATGTCGACATAGCGCCAGCCCAGGTCGATGCTGAGCGTCTGGATAGGCGAATAGCTGACGCCAAAACCCACGGAGTACGCCAGATTGCTCTGGGTGTCGCTGATGTACTGACGACCCGGATTGCCCTGCCAGCCGCTGGACTCCACACGGGCCAGGCCCAGGCCGGCCATTCCGTACAGCGAGAACCGGGCGCTCAGGGGGAAATCCTTGTATGCATTGACCATCAGGCGCTGCGAGCGGATCTGGTGGTGGTTGAAGCTGGTGGGGAAGCGGGTGGAGCCGCTGGTGAACTCATTGTTCTTGGGCAGGGTGTACTCGGCTTCCACGCGCCAGTTCGACGGGAGCTGATAACCAAGGGCCAGGGAGCCTCCTGTTGCGGTATTCGCCTCGTCGCCAGGCACGAACTGGCCCAGGCCGGGGCGGGCGCTGGAGTCCATGTCGTGGGCTTGATAGCGTGCGGAATTGATTCGCAGGGCTCCGTAGTAGCTATCGTCGGCAAAAGCGCTGCCAGCGGCAGTCAGGATCAGCAGGGGGACAATACGTTGAAATTTCACGAAAAATCCTAGATCCGATTACTTCAGCAGGTCCTGCACCTTGGCCAGGGCTGCCTGTGCGCATTGGTCGTCCAGATGGCCGCCGGGTGCACCGGCCACGCCCACGGCACCGATCACCTCATTGCCCACTTTCACGGGCACGCCGCCGCCCAGCAGCAGGAAGCCGGGGATGTCCTTGAGGTTGGCTGCACCGGCGTTCTTCTGGGAGTTTTCCATGATGGCAAGCGTTGGCGCCTTGGCCGATGCCGAGGTGAAGGCCTTTTCGCGGCTGGCTTCCACGGTGTGCGGGCCGGCATTGTCGGCACGCTGCACGGCGCGCACGCCGCCGGCGCGATCGACCACGGTGGCGGTCACGGCATAGCTGTTGGCGGTGCAGGCCGCGACGGACTGGGCGGCGATCTGGTTGGCCAGCTCCAGCGACATAGTCTTTTCCGTGCGCACGGCCTGGGCGCTGGCGGTGCCGGCGGTCAGGGTGGCCAGAGTCAGGGCGGCAAGTGTCAGAGTGTGCTTCATGCGTTTTTCCGGGTGGATGGGTATGAACGCAACTGTAGAAAAACGCCACCCGGGCGTCCATGCGGCAGGCTACGCGCCTACCTCCGTAGAACTACGGAGCGGCGTCCTCGACCAGGGCCGCGTAGCGCCGGATGAGCATGGCCAGCGAGTCGGTCTCCAGCTTGGCGAACAGGTTGGCGCGGTGGGTCTCCACCGTGCGCGGCGAGAGCGACAGCGCGCGGCCGATCTCCTTGTTGGTGAGGCCCTCCACGATCAGTCCCAGCACCTCGCATTCGCGGCTCGAGAGCTGTGCATAACGCTCGCGCGCCTGCCGGTCGGCCTGGTGGCGATCGCGCGAGCGCACATGCTGGCGCACGGAGGCTTGCAGCGCCTCGATGAGCAGCTCGTCATCGACCGGCTTCTCAAGGAATTCCGCAGCCCCGGCCTTGAAGGCGCGGCGGCACATCTCCACGGTTCCATGGCCCGTGAGCATGATCACAGGCTGATCCACCCCTTGTGCCACCAGCCTGTCCAGCACTGCCAGCCCGCTGGTGCCAGGCATGCGCACGTCGAGCACGATGGCGCCCACGTCGCTGCGGTCGAATTCGGCGAGAAAGGCATGCGGATCGGCCCAGGTCTGGACGCGCAGGCCTACCGTACCTATGAGCAGAGCCAGGCTGTCGCGCACGGCGGCATCGTCGTCCACAAGGTGAATCAAGGGCGAGAGGGAAGAGGTCATGGCGCGTTCAAGGCTGGTGGGCCAGCGGGAGCAGCAGATGGAATTCGGCTCCAGGCCAGTCGGCTGGCGAAGGAGAGGGGGACGCCAGCGTGAGCTCGCCTCCCATCGCCTGCGCCAGGCTTTCCGACAGCGACAGGCCCAATCCCAGGCCCCCGGAGCGTGTGGTGTAGAACGGCGTGAACAAGCGCGCTCGCGCCTCGGGCGCGACGCCGGGGCCGGTGTCGCGCACGCTCAGCAGGACTCGCGCGCCCTGGGGGCTCAGCGTGAGGCGCAAGCGGCGCTGGCCGGGCTCGGTCTGCTCCATGGCTTGCAGCGCATTCATCACCAAGTTGTGGATGATCTGTTGCAAGGCCACAGGCTCGGCGCGCACGGCTGGCAGGTCTGCGGGAGCATCCACCTGCACGGCAATGCTGCGGCGGCGCAGTTCGGGCTCTAGCAGGTGCAGTGCATCATGCACGGCGGTGGGAAGGGGCAGAGTCTGGACCTGACCTGACAGATCGGGCCGCTCGACCACGCGGCGCAGGCGTCCCACGACGGCACTGGCGCGCCTTGCCTGGGCCACGGCCTGATTCATGGCATGGCGCGCCATGCCCAGATCTGGCTCCTCATCGCCCAGCAGGCGCTGCGCCGCCTGGGTATTGGCCAGCAGCGCGGTCAGCGGCTGGTTGAGTTCATGTGCCATACCCGCGGCCAGTTCGCCGAGCTGGTTGAGGCGGGCGACCTGGCCCAGACGCAACAGCTCTTCTGCCCGGCGTGTGGCCACGCGCTGGCGCCGCAGGGTGCGCAGCGCGGCCATTGCTGCAGCGCTGGCCGCCGCCCAGGCCAGCATGATGGCCCAGGGCAGCTCGCTCCAGCCCACGTCGCGCTCCAGCATCACATCGAAAGGCTGGCTCTGCGAGGCCAGCAGCTTGTGAAAGTCGTAATGCCAGCCGCGCTCCAGTTGCCGCCCGGCCTGCACGGTAAAGACCTGTCCCTGATACTGAAGCCGCACGCGCACTGGACTGGTCTGGGCATCCATGGGCCACTCGTCCCAGGGAATGGTGGCATGCAGATCCAGCAGCAGGGCGTGGTCGGCGGCTGGGCCGGCAAGCGCCAGCCATACCCGGCCTCTGGGCAGGTCGGCCCGGGCCAGTTCGGCATGGCCGCTTTGCAGCGAGCGCGCCTCGGCCATATCCAGCGCGGCACCCAGGTCATGGGGCCAGTCAGCCGGCCAACTGCTGTCCGGCAGGCGGCGCAGTACCTCGATGATCTGCGGATAGGCAGCAGGCAGGCGCGGCAGCGGCAGGGCTACCTTGGCACTTTGGTCTTCCGCAGGTGGCTGCAGCAGGGGCAGCATGGCCATCACCGCATCGTGTTGCACGGCGCGCTGGCTCAGCAGCCGGTGCACGATGCGCGCATCCGTCACGAATGCATCCTCCAAGGCCAGCAACCGCGCATGCACGAGCCAGCCTGCGCCCGCAATGGCTACCAGGGCCCAGGCCAGCAGCCAGGCCAGGGGGCGGCTCCAGTGGGGGATGATCATGGCCGGAGTTGTCGTGACTTACTTGGCGTAAGGGTCTTCGTAACCCATCTCCTTCATGATGTCGGTCTCGTAAGCCTCCATCTCTTCCGCGTCTTCCTCGCTGGTCTCGTGATCCCAGCCCTGGGCATGCAGCGTGCCATGCACCAGCAGATGGGCGTAATGCTCTTCCAGGCTCTTGTTCTGCTCCTGTGCCTCGCGCTCCACTACGGGGGCGCAGAGCACCAGATCGGCCATCACGGTCGGCTCCTGCTGATAGTCGAAGGTCAGCACATTGGTCGCGTAGTCCTTCTGGCGGTACTCGCGGTTGAGCTTGCGGCCTTCCTCGGCATCGACGATGCGCACCGTGATCTCGGCATCCACGGCCAGCGCATGGCGGATCCAGCGCGTGACGCGGCTGCGGCTCAGCAGTTCGCGGTGGGCGGCGGCCTCGGCGCTGGGGCCGAATTGCAGCGATAGTTGCAGTTGATTCAAGGTCATTTTGGCTTTTAGCCCTTATATAGTAAGCGCTAGTAGCTATTAATTTTGATTAAAGCTCGTCTGCTGTTGGCAGCGGACGTGCCGTGCGAGGGCTGCTGCGGTGCTTGGGGGCCGAAGTGCCTTCGGACACGCGGCCGCGTGCGTCATAGGCGTCCACAATGCGCGCCACCAGCGGGTGGCGCACCACGTCGGCGCTGGTGAAGTGGTTGATGGAGATGCCCTTGACGCGCCTGAGCACGCGCTCGGCATCGACAAGTCCGCTGGGCGCTCCCTTGGGCAGGTCGACCTGGCTCACGTCGCCCGTGACCACGGCCTTGGCGCCAAAGCCGATGCGGGTCAGAAACATCTTCATCTGCTCGGGTGTGGTGTTCTGCGCCTCATCCAGGATCACGAAGGCGTTGTTCAACGTGCGTCCGCGCATGAAGGCCAGCGGTGCGATCTCCAGCGCATTGCGCTCGAAGGCCTTCTGCACCTTCTCGTAACCCATCAGATCGTAGAGCGCGTCGTACAGCGGGCGCAGATAGGGGTCCACCTTCTGCGTCAGGTCGCCGGGCAGAAAGCCCAGGCGTTCGCCGGCTTCCACGGCGGGTCGGGTCAGCACGATGCGCTGCACGGCGCTGCGCTCCAGCGCGTCCACGGCGCAGGCCACGGCCAGATAGGTCTTTCCCGTGCCGGCCGGGCCGATGCCGAAGCTGATGTCGTGATTGGCGATATTTTCCAGATACAGCGCCTGATTGGGCGTGCGGGCGCGCAGATCGGCGCGGCGCGTAGTCAATTGCGGAGCCGTCAGGTCGGCTTCCAGCATCTCGACATCGCCGGCCAGCATGAGCTGCAGCGTATCCTCGGCAATCACATAGTCGGCGATCTCATAGAGAGCCTGAAGCAGCTCCAGTGCTTCATTGGCCTTGGCCTTGGGGCCGTCGATCTTGAACTGCTCGTGACGGTGAGCGATCTTGACGCCCAGCGCGATCTCGATGGTGCGCAGATGCGCATCTGCCGGGCCGCAGAGATGGGTCAGGCGCGTATTGTTGTGGGGTGTGAAGGTATGGCGCAGGATCACGCGGATAATTTCTCAAAAGAATCGCCGCACGGTGCGGCAAAGGATTTCAATGATAGGCAAATTGACTGGAACGCTGCTGGAAAAAAACCCGCCCGAAGTCCTGGTGGACTGCGCCGGCGTGGGCTATGAGGTCCAGGTGCCCATGAGCACCTTCTACAACCTGCCCGCCAATGGTGCCAAGGTAGCCTTGCTGACCCATTTTGTGGTGCGGGAAGACGCCCAGCTGCTGTTCGGCTTCGCAACGGCCCGCGAACGTCAGACTTTCCGCGAACTCATCAAGATCACCGGCATAGGACCACGCATGGCACTGGCCGTGCTCAGCGGCATGAGCATCGATGATCTCGCGGACGCGGTATCGCAGCAGCAAGCAGGGCGATTGGTCAAGGTGCCCGGCATCGGCAAGAAGACCGCCGAGCGCCTGCTGCTGGAGCTCAAGGGCAAGATCGGCGCGGATACCGGTGCGCAGTCGCTGTTTGCCAACAACAACGACCAGAACGATATCCTGCAGGCACTGATGGCGCTGGGCTACTCGGACAAGGAAGCCTCGGCAGCCCTCAAGAAACTCCCAACCGACGTAGGGGTGAGCGAGGGCATTAAGCTCGCGCTCAAGGCTTTGACCAAATAGCATCGCTGGCCCTGTGCCGGTCTTGGAGAACACGTTATGCATGGGTGGACACAGGGTAGGCGCATTCCCTCTCGATGCGCCAGCTTGATGCTGGTGGTGCTGATGACCGCTTGCGGAGGCGGTGGAGGGGGAGGCAGTGCTCCGGACCCCGGGCCCGGCCCTGGCGGAGGGAGCGGAGGCGGCAATGGTGCGATCATTGGCGGCTCGCCAGAGGTCAGTCCCCCTTCGGGTCCGCCCACGGCCAATGTGCTGGATTCACTGGTCGTACCTGCTGCCCAGGCTGCGGCGGCGACCAAGGGCGTGGCGGTGGCATCCGTGGCGGTGCGGCCCAAGGCCGTCAGCCTGGCATTGCCGCAGTGGAGTGACGCACCTTCGCCGGTCATGCCCATGCCCGGCCTGCCCATGCAGATCGGGGCGCCGCGCGAGCTGTCTTCGCTGCAGTCCACAGGCGATATGGCGCGCGCGCTGCACTGGTCCCAGACCCCGGAGGGAGGGCAGGTGGCGGCGATCAGCATCACCTCGGCCGGCGCCCATGGCCTGCGGCTGGGCCTGGTGGTCGATGCCATGCCCGACGCCGCCGAACTCAGGCTGTACCGCAAGGATCGCAGCAAGACCGGGTTCGAGACCACGGGCCAGGCCATCAATGAGGCCATTGCGCGCAACCGCCGCGCCGACGGCGACACCCGGGCGGCCGGCATCTGGTGGACCCCCGATCTGGGAGCCGATGAGGTCACGCTGGAGATTGGACTGCCTGCAGGATTGTCGACATCGCAGCTGCGCATTGCCATTCCCACGCTCACCCATGCCTATGTCAACCTGGCCCTGCCCGCTGAGCTGGAGCTGCGCGACAGCCTCGTGCCCAGAAATGTGGGCGATGCCGCGGGTTGCGAGCTCGATGCCAGCTGCGCCGATCAGTACGCCACCGAGCGCAATGCCGTGGCGCGCATGACCTATGTGGGCTCCGACAATCGCTATTACTACTGCACGGGCACTCTGCTGAACAACACGCGGCGCGATTTAACGCCGTATTTCCTGTCGGCCAATCACTGCATCTCGACCCAGGCATCGGCCACCTCGCTGCGCACGGACTGGTTCTTCCGCTCGGCCAGCTGCAACAGCTTCGAGCCCACTGCCCAGACCACGGCGCTGCAGCGCGGTGCCACCTTGCTGTATGCGACGGCGGCGCACGATGCCACGCTGATGCGGCTCAATGACGCAGCGCCCGCCGGTGCGACGCTGGCCGGCTGGGATGCGAGAGGAACGGCGGTGACGGGGACGGCCATATACGGCCTGCATCACCCGCAGGGAGACTTGCTCAAATACAGCGAAGGCCAGGTGCAGAGCTACCGAAACTGCAGCTTGAGCGCCGGCAGCATCACCTGCAGCCCAGGCAATGCCCAGAGCGATTTTGTGAACGTTGGCTGGAGCAAGGGCGTGACCGAAGGCGGCAGCAGCGGCTCGGCCATGTTTGCGGGCGGACGCGTCGTGGGCACGTTGTCAGGCGGCAGCAGCTCGTGTACGGTCAGCGGCGGCTCCGACGTCTACAGCCGCTTCGACCGGACCTTCAGCAGCCAGATCGGGAACTGGCTGGCACAGTGATCGAGGGCCGGCTTACTTCCCATGCAGCTGCTTGACGGCTGCCTTGGTCTGCTCCACATGGGCCAGCGGGTCGCTGCTGACAAGGGCGAACTTCACCTTGCCGTCCTGGCCCACCACATAGGAGATGCGGTCGGCCCGGGCCGGGTTGGCGGCAGCTCCCGCGTCATAGGCCTTGATGGTGACGGCCTTCGGGTCCGATGCCACGGCAAACTGGTCGCGGCAGGCCTCGGTGGAAAAGCGCTTGAGGGTGTCGATATCGTCATGCGACATGCCCACCACCGTGGCTTTCATGGCAGCGAACTGGGGCGTGGCTTCGGCAAAGGCATGGGCTTCCAGCGTGCAGCCCTGGGTGAAGGCCTTGGGGAAGAAATACAGCACCACCGGCCCTTTCTTGAGCGCCTCGGCCATATCGAAGTCAAAGGCCTTGCCGGCCACGGCGGCGGGCGTCTTGAAGCTCGGGGCCGCATCGCCGGGCTTGAGCGCGGCCTGGGCCGAGACGGACAGGCAAAGCAGGGCGGCCGTGCAGGCCAGGGTGTGAATACGCATGAAAAAGCTCCTGAGGTCTTTGCCGCCATTGTGCGCAAAGCCCGGGGCCGGCCATCAATGTGGGCGCTGCAACTGTGGGATTTTGTTCGACCCTGTATTTTTAATCAGTGCTCCGACCTGGCTTGGGGCACAATTGCCGCCATGACGATTCATGTGGACGAATTTGCGGCCAGCCCCGCACCTGCACGCAAGCCCAGAAGCGCGGCCGCCGACCCCGAGGCGGTTGCGCCGCGCATGGTCTCGGCCGGGCATTCGTCCCAGGGCGAAGAGGCGCTGGAGCGCGCCCTGCGTCCCAAGCAGCTCGACGAATATGTGGGCCAGGCCAAGGCGCGCGAGCAGCTCGAGATCTTTATTGGCGCCGCCAAGAAGCGCAGCGAGGCCCTTGATCATGTGCTGCTGTTCGGCCCGCCGGGCCTGGGCAAGACCACGCTGTCCCACATCATCGCGGCGGAGCTGGGCGTGAACCTGCGCCAGACCAGCGGCCCGGTGCTGGAAAAACCCAAGGATCTGGCGGCGCTGCTCACCAATCTCGAGCCCAACGATGTGCTGTTCA
The DNA here is from genome assembly GCF_014076415.1 of Comamonas testosteroni. Taxonomy (NCBI): domain Bacteria; kingdom Pseudomonadati; phylum Pseudomonadota; class Betaproteobacteria; order Burkholderiales; family Comamonadaceae; genus Comamonas; species Comamonas testosteroni. The sequence goes on along the minus strand of NZ_CP043568.1, from coordinate 5,359,943 downwards.
TCGACGAAATTCACCGCCTGAGCCCGGTGGTAGAGGAAATCCTCTACCCGGCGCTGGAGGACTATCAGATCGACATCATGATCGGCGAAGGCCCGGCCGCACGCTCCATCAAGCTTGACCTGCAGCCCTTCACGCTGGTGGGCGCGACCACGCGCGCCGGCATGCTCACCAACCCGCTGCGCGATCGCTTCGGCATCGTGGCGCGGCTGGAGTTCTACACCTCCGAGGAGCTCTCGCGCATCGTCAAGCGCAGCGCAGGCCTGCTCAATGCGCCGATTGACGAGGAAGGCTGCTTCGAGATTGCGCGCCGCTCGCGCGGCACGCCGCGTATCGCCAACCGCCTGCTGCGCCGCGTGCGCGACTATGCCGACGTCAAGGGCGACGGCCGCATCACGCGCGAGATTGCCGACAAGGCGCTGGCCATGCTCGATGTGGACCCCCAGGGCTTTGACATCATGGACCGCAAGCTGCTCGAGGCCGTGGTGCATCGCTTCGACGGCGGCCCGGTAGGCCTGGACAATATCGCCGCGAGTATCGGCGAGGAATCGGGCACCATCGAGGATGTGATCGAGCCCTATCTGATCCAGCAAGGCTTTTTGCAGCGCACGCCGCGCGGGCGCATGGCCACGCAGGCAGCCTACCGCCATCTGGGCTTGCAGGTCCCCGCAGACGATTCGGCCACGTAAGCGCTGCCGCTAAAACCGGCGTGGCCAAGAACTGGCACGGCCAATGCCAGAGACGCCGAGCAAGAGCCGCCTCGTGGCGGGGCCGCCCAGGCGGGGCCGCCACGAGGCGAGGGCGTCGTCCCCCTTGGGGGCGAGGTGCAGCGGGAAGCCGCGTAGCGGCTCAGGGGGTCAATTATTCTGCGGTCCGGCGTTCCAGAAGGCCTGCAGCACGCCGGGCAAGGCTTCGATCTGCGTGACCACCTGGTCCAGCTCCTCGGCATGCACGGCCGTGGCGAACAGCTCGGCCTCGATTTCGGTATTGTGCGGTGGGATCTCGTGCTTTTCCACCGTGCGCACCGGGTAGTTGGCCGCTTCCAGCAGCTCCTGCATGCCTTCGCGCACATCGGCCTGGGCTTGCTGGCCGCAGATCACATAGACATAGTAGGTGGCCTCGCTGGCATGCTCGGCCACGGGATGGCGGTTGATGTAGTTGACCACGGGGCGCAGCAAGGTGTTGCTGGCCAGCACGAACAAGGTGGCAAGGCCGGCCTCGGGCAGCAGGCCCGCGCCCGCGCAGGCGCCCACGGCGGCCGAGCCCCATAGCGTGGCGGCGGTGTTCAGCCCCGTGATGTTGGCGCCCTCCTTCATGATGGCGCCCGCGCCCAGAAAGCCCACGCCCGAAACCACATAGGAGATGACGCGCGTGGCGCCGTCCGCTCCCGAGACGCGCATGGCCAGGTCGACGAACACGGCAGCGCCCACGGCCACCAGGGTATTGGTGCGCAGGCCAGCCGTGCGCTGGCGTATCTGGCGCTCAAGGCCGATGATGCTGCCGCAGACAAAGGCCACGAGAAGACACAGCACCGTGTTCAGCGTGGCGAGCAGATTGAAGTTCTGTAGGGATTGCATGAAGTTGTGATTGTTATTGCCGGTTGATCAATGCCTGGGTTCATGAAACATGCGGCCCGGGCTGCTGCATCCCCCTGCGGGGCAGATGCGAAGCGGCTCGGAGCTCACCAGCCGTACTTGCGGATATAGACGCGCTTGAGCAGCGTGGTCAGCACAGCATAGGCCAGCAATATGACGATGAGCCAGGGGAAATAGCCGAGCGGCAGGGCCTGCAGCTTGAAATTCTCCGCCAGCGGGCCCATGGGCAGGAAGATGCCAGTGGCCATGATGGCCGCCGTGGCGGCCAGCAAGGGCCAGGAGGCACGGCTTTGCACAAAGGGAATCCTGGGCGTGCGGATCATGTGCACGATCAGCGTCTGCGTCAGCAGTCCCACCACGAACCAGCCCGATTGGAACAGGCTTTGCTCTGCGGCCGTGCTGGCGTGGAAGACGAACCACATCAGCGCGAAGGTGAGCACGTCGAACAGCGAACTGATGGGGCCGAAGAAAAGCATGAAACGGCCCAGGTCCTGAGGGTCCCAGCGCAGCGGCCTGGCCACCATTTCCTCATCCACGTTGTCGAAGGGAATGGCGATCTGCGACAGGTCGTAGAGCAGGTTCTGCATCAGCAGCTGCATGGGCAGCATGGGCAGGAACGGGATGAAGGCCGAGGCGATCAGCACCGAGAACACATTGCCGAAGTTGGAGCTGGCCGTCATGCGGATGTACTTGAGCATATTGCTGAAAGTGCGGCGTCCTTCGAGCACGCCCTGCTCCAGCACCATCAGGTTTTTCTCCAGCAGGATGATGTCGGCCGCTTCGCGGGCGATGTCCACACCGCTGTCGACGCTGATGCCGATATCGGCGGCGCGTAGCGCGGGCGCGTCGTTGATGCCGTCGCCCATAAAGCCCGTGACATGGCCGTTGGCTCGCAGTGCTCGTACGATGCGCTCCTTGTGCAGCGGCGTCAGGCGGGCGAACAGCAGGTGTGACTCCACCGTGCGGCGCAGCTTCTCCTCGTCCATGGCTTCGATGTCGTTGCCGACAATCGCCTCGTCCACCTGCAGGCCCACGTCGCGGCAGACCTTGCGTGCCACCAGCTCGTTGTCGCCCGTCAGCACCTTGACTGTCACACCATGCTGCAGCAGCGCAGCAATGGCGGCCTGGGTGGATTCCTTGGGCGGGTCGAGAAAGGCCACATAGCCGATCAGGGTCAGTCCGGACTCGTCGGCGATGCCGTAGGTATTCTTGTCGGGCGGCACTTCCTTCATGGCCACGGCCACCACGCGCAGCCCCTCGCTGTTCAGGCCTTCGGTGACGGCGCGCACCTGCTCGCGGCGCTCGGGCGTGAGGGCCTGCACGGTCTCGCTGTCTGGCCCGCTGTCCCGGATATGCGTGCAGGCCTGCAGGATTTCCTCGACCGCGCCCTTGCAGATCAGCTCGTGGTGGTGGTCGCGCTCGGCTACCACCACGGACATGCGCCGGCGCTGGAAGTCGAAGGGGATTTCGTCGACCTTGCGGTAGTCCTCGTTGACATGCAGCCGCGTGTGCAGCTCCACATGCTCGAGCACGGCACGGTCCAGCAGGTTCTTGAGCCCGGTCTGGTAGTAGCTGTTGAGGTAGGCGAACTGCAGCACCTCGTCGCTGGGACGGCCTTGCACGTCAGTATGGCGCTCCAGCGCGATGCGGTCCTGCGTCAGCGTGCCGGTCTTGTCGGTGCACAGCACATCCATGGCGCCAAAGTTCTGAATCGCGTCCAGGCGCTTGACCATTACCTTCTGGCGCGACAGCACCACGGCGCCCTTGGCCAGCGTGGAGGTGACGATCATCGGCAGCATCTCGGGCGTCAGGCCCACGGCCACCGACAGCGCGAATAAAAAGGCCTCGCCCCAGTCGCCCTTGGTGTAGCCGTTGATGAACAGCACCACGGGCACCATCACGGCCGCGAAGCGGATCAGCAGCCAGCTGACGCTGTTCACGCCCTGTTCGAAGGCCGTGGCCGTGCGGTCCTGGTGGGTGATGCGCGCTGCCAGCGTGCCGAAATAGGTCTGGTTGCCCGTGGCAACGACCACGGCCATGGCCGTGCCCGAGACTACATTGGTGCCCATGAAGAGCAGGTTGCCGGCTTCCAGCAACTGGCCCGCCTGCAGGGCAGCCAAGGTGCGCGCATCCTTTTCCACGGGCAGCGATTCGCCGGTCATGGCTGCCTGGCTCACGAACAGGTCCTTGGCGGACAGCAGGCGGCAGTCGGCCGGGATCATGTCGCCGGCCGACAGGGCCACGATGTCTCCGGGAACCAGTTCGCGCATGGGCAGCTCGGACAGCGAGGTGTCATGGCCTCCGCCGCTGTCGCGAAAGTCTGCGGCCGATGCATCGGTCTTGCGGCGCACGGTGACGCGGTTGCTCACCAGGGCCTGCAGACGCGCGGCCGCACGCCGGGAGCGGCCCTCCTGGACAAAGCGCAGCAGCGTGGACAGCAGCACCATGCTGGCGATGACGATGGTGGCTTTCTCGTCCTCGGTGACATAGGAGACCACGGCCAGCAGCGTCAGCAGCAGATTGAAGGGGTTGCGGTAGCAATGCCACAGGTGCTGCCATGCGGGCAGGGGCTTTTCATGCGCTACCTCGTTGGGCCCATGGCGCAGCTGGCGCTGCCGGGCCTGCTCGGGGCTCAGGCCCCGGCTCGATGTGTCCAGCTGCTGCAGCAGCCCAGACACGGGGCTGCAGGCGGCGGATTGCAGGGCCTGTACCTGTGCCGGTGGCACGGTGACGGCGGTGGAGGGGCCGCCAGCGGGCATCGGCCGGCGCCCGAAGAGGCCGGCCAGGCGGTGGCTGCGCAAAAAGGCCCGGAACAGGTTCTTGAGAGTCTGCATCACGGCCTCCTGTCAGTGCAGCGTCTTGCCGGAGGTGCCGAATCGTTTCCAGGGCCGCTGTGCCTGGCTGGCGCGCAACTGGTTGTCGATGCGGCTGCGCTGCTCCTGGGTCAGCAGCGACAGGGCATCGGCGCGCTGGCGGATGCTGAGATTGGCCATGGCGCGGGCCATGATGGGCGCGGCATGGCGGTCGACCAGGTGGCGCAGCACGTCGGTGCGGCGCTCTGTCAGTGCCGAGATCACGGCATGGGTCAGGCCATGGTGGCGGGTAGAGTCATTGAAGCGGGGGGCGGGGCGGCTGCGTTGCAGCACGCGCAGCCAGGCGAGGCGTTGCATGGGCATACTCCTTGGGGTGGCCCGGGAGCTGCCCGCCGCTGCTACTGCATCAGGCGTCCAGCCCCGGGACGGGGTTCCAGTCCCTGCGTGTAGCCATCAAGCTCACACGCAGGCCAATGGCTTGACAGTGCGCCGCACGGGGCGCGCTGCAAGATCGGCTAGGGTCGGGATCCATACGTGTTCCTTGGTTAAAAGTGAATGAAATGCGGGTTGGAGCCGGTCCGCGATGGGTCGGATCAGCGCACGATGCGGCTGCTCAGAAAGCTGCGGATGCGATGCGTGGGCCAACTGGTCAGTGCATCGAGTTCCAGCGTCCGTTCCAGCGCTTGCGGCAAGGCTGCCGGTGCGGCAGACGCTGCCGGACGGGGCGTGGCGCGGGCGCGCAGCAGCAGAGGGCGCAGCTGGTGCAGAGAGCGGGTCAGGCGGTTGCTCATGGCTTTCTCCTCATTGGTTGAGGGAGCGGGCCAGGCGGCAGCGCGGCACAAACGTTTTGGCGCGGCCATGAACCGACGGGAGGCCGGAGCGGATGGCGACGCGAAAACTCAGTGATGAGCAGAGCTTGCGAGCTTGAGGGCTCTACCCGTGCTACGCACGGCAGGCCGCCCCGAACGTCGGGAAGCCAAACAGCAAGTTGCGAGGGGCAAGGGATGCGGGGCGGTCGATGACGACTCCCGATCCGGGGGAGTCTGTCAGTCGGCCAGCTTCGCAGCCATTGCGGCGTGCGATAAATCACTGGTTGAACTGGCACTGTCCACGTGGGGACTCCTGAAATTGCGATCTGCCGATTATCGGTCCAGACCGGGTTCAGGGTCAACCCTAGGTGGCTTTCAGTTGCAATTGCGTCGGGGTCTGGCGGGTTGCAGGCTCGGCCCATTGGCGCACACAGCCCCAGACGATCAGGGCCTGTGCGGCGTAATAGCTGCCGAGCACGCTCACCGAGGACCAGGGCAGCGGCTGCACAAAACGGTTGATGGCCAGTATGGAGTCGCTGAGCATGAAAAAGCTGGCGCCCAGGGCGGTCAGCAGTGCGGCGCGGCTGCGCAGTTGACGATAGCGTCCCCAGGCCTGCGCCGCCATCAGGGCGATGACGCCGACATAGGCGGCCACGGGCAGGCGCAGGGCGGCGGGCAGGCCATGGGTCCAGAGAAAGACATACATGGTGGCGCCGATCGCAGCCACGAGCAGCAGTGCGCGGCGATCGGCAAACCAGGTCACATCAAACCTGAACAGCGCGACATAGCAGACATGGGCCAGCAGAAAGCTGATCAGGCCGGGAATGAACAGACCGGTTTGCAGCTGTCCGTCCAGCATCAGGAAGACATCGCCAGCCATGGAAAAAACAATAGCAGCCAGCAGCACTTGAACATGTATTTGAGGCAGGTTTTGCATTGTGTGCAAGGCATGTCTTGCGCAAGATGCTATGCATATGAGAGCAAAAACCATGGTGGCGGGCTTGAACAGCCAATGCCATGGCTGCAGACCGAGCGCCGCCGTGGCCGTGGCCAGTGCGCCGCTTTGCAGCATCAGCGCCAGCCACAGACTGATGCGTCCCTGCATGGCAGCGCCCAGAGCCCATTGCCCGGTGAGCAGCACGCCGAACCAGATCAGATTGGTGGCCAGCGGCGACTGGTCGGCATGCCAGAGAAAGACCGAAGTGCCTGCAACCAGCGCCGCGAACTGCAGGCCGGCAAACCAGCGCAGCCCAGTGCCCATGGGAGGCGAATAGATGATGCGGTGCTCGTCCAGATCGAAGACGGGCCTGGGAAAGCGCTGCGCCACATCGGCTGGCCGCCAGCCCGGCGGCTTGAACCAGACGCGGACCTTGTCCATCCAGCTGCGTGCGTGCCAGCTGTCATGCGCCAGCTGGCGGTAGACGCTGAAGTTGGCCCACAGCGGGTCCCAGCTCTTGAGCAGGCCGCGCGTGCCGTAAACGCAGGGCTCCTCGTCGTCCTCGGTCTTGTAAGTGCCAAAGAGCCGGTCCCAGACGATGAGAATACCGCCGTAGTTCCGGTCCAGATAGCGCTCGTTGACGGCATGGTGCACGCGGTGATTGCTGGGCGCGCAGAACCAGCGGTCGAACCAGCCCAGCTTCCTGACCTGCTCGGTATGCACCCAGAACTGGTAGAGCAGGTCGATCAGCCCGACCACGGCAAACACCAGCGGCGGCACGCCGGCCAGGGCCATGGGCAGATAGAAGATCCAGCCCAGCAGCGCGCCGGAGCTGGTCTGGCGCAGCGCGGTGGAGAGGTTGTAGGCCTGGCTTTGGTGGTGCACGGCGTGGGCGGCCCAGAGCACGCCCACTTCATGACCCATGCGGTGCAGCCAGTAGTAGCAGAGGTCGTAGAACAGCAGGGCCAGCAGCCAGCCCGGCAGGCTGAGCCAGAAGGCATCGGCCTCGATCAGCGCCACATGGCTGGCCACGACGGTGTAGATGCCCAGCGTCAGCAGCTTGGTGAAGACGGCGCTGGTCTGGCTCAGGACGCCCAGGTTCAGCGAGCTGATGGCATCGGCCAGCGCATAGGCATTGCGCCCGCGCCTGAGGCTGACGGCCCATTCCACGGCAATCAATGCAAAAAAGACCGGCGTGGCCACAACGATGACTTGGCTGGGGGAGAGCATGGTCATCGATTGTGGGCAGGGCGCGGCGCGCGGCGCCTCGCATCTTCCCTAGTTGCGGCTCTTGGCGCGGGCGCTCACAACCGTATGCCGCGCTTGTGGATCAACGCGCCCCAGCGCCTGGTCTCCACGGCGATAAGCTCGGTGAAGCGTGCCGCATCCAGCGCCAGGATTTCCGCATCGGTGGCAGCCAGCCGCGCGCGCACTTCGGGCGTCGCCAGCGCGCGCTGGAACTGCTGGCTCAGCCACTCGACCACCGGCACGGGCGTCTTCGCCGGTGCGCCAATGCCGTACCAGGACTGCACCAGGATATCGGGATAGCCGGCCTGTGCGATGGTGGGTACCTCGGGCAGCGAGCGCGTGCGCGCTGCGGCGTTGACAGCCAGAGCCCGTACCTTGCCGGACTGGATCAGCGGCAGCACCAGGTTCTGCGAGATCAGCGCGAACTGCAGCAGGCCGGAGCCCAGGTCCAGCAGCGCCGGCGGCTGGCCCTTGTAGCTCACGTTGGTCAAGCGGATGCCGGTGCGCTCGAAGAACAGTTCCTGCGCCAGGTGGATAGAGCTGCCGGTGCCGGGGTTGGCTGCGTTGAACTCGCCCGGTCTGAGGGCCGCCAGCGCAACGAACTCCTTCAGCGTCCTGGCGGGCACCGTGTCGTGCACCACGAACACCGTCGGCGCGGAGGCGATGCCGCAGATGCCGACGAAATCCCTGCTGCGCAGCCGGCTGTCGGGCATCAGGTGCTCGGCTGTCGTCAGGATCGGGGACGCCGCCAGCAGCGTATAGCCGTCGGCCGGGGCCCTGGCCACCGCATCGATGCCGATGCGCCCGTCGGCGCCCGGGCGGTTGTCGACCACGATGCGCTGCGGCAGTGCGCTGGAAAGCGGGTCGCAGACGGCGCGCAGCACCACGTCGACGACGCCGCCTGCGGGATAGGGCACCACGATGCGGATCGGTCGATCGGGGTAGCCGTCATGGCTTGGCGAGGTGCCGGCGCGGGACATGCCGGGCACCAGACCGGCCAGCAACAGGTGAAGGTGAAGGTGGAATTGCCGACGGTCCATGCTCGTCTCTCCGGTTCTAGGCGATGTAACCCGCCATTGATTGCAGGGCCTGGCGTGTCTCGGTCACCAGGCGGTCCATCACGGCGGCCACGGGCTCGATTCCGCGCAGCCAGTGCACGCTCTGCCCCGCAGCCTCGTACATCAGCGGCCCGATCTGGTGCTGTTCCACCGCCGCCAGCAGATCGCCGGTGAGAGCCTGCTGGTAGGGCATGGACAGTGGCTCGGGTGCGCCGGGCTGTGCCCAGGCGTCGCTGAACGCGCTGCGCAGCACGCGGCAGGGCTTGCCGCTGTGGGCGCGGGTGATCACCGTGTCTTCGCTGTCGGCCTTGATCAGCTTCTTCGCCAGCGCCTGCGGCATTTCGTGCTCGCGCGTGCCCAGCCATAGCGTGCCCAGCCAGGCACCTTGCGCGCCCAGGGCCAGCGAGGCCGCCACCTGCGCCCCGGTGCCGATGCCGCCGGCCGCGATGACTGGCCGGCCCTCGGCTGCCGCCACGATCTGCGGTACCAGCGTGAAGGTGCCGATGGGCCCCGTGTGGCCGCCCGCGTCATAGCCCTGGGCCACCAGGATGTCGGCCCCGGCTGCGATCGCCTTTTGCGCATGGCGCACGCTGCCGACCAGGGCGATGGTGTGCAGGCCGCGGGCCTTGATGCGTGCCAGCGCCTCCACCGGCGTGCCGACGCCGGCGGCAAAGACCTCGATATCGCTGCCCGCAATGGCGTCCACCTGCTCCTCGAACAGGCTCTGCGAGCGTACGTACTGCGAGAAGAAGTTGCCTTCGGTGGCGGGCGGCACGTCGTATTGCCTGAACAGGCCCTGCACGAAATCCCTGTGCACCTGGGGCAGCGCGGCAGCCACGGCTGCGCGGTCGTCGTGTTCGGGCAGGCCGGTGGGCAGCAGCAGGTCCACGCCCACCGGGTGGTCGGGGCACAGTTCGCGCAGCTGGCGCAGCTTTTTCTGCAGCTCGTGCGGGCCGTCACGCGCGGCGGCATAGACGCCCAGCCCGCCGGCCCGTGAGATCGCGGCGGCCACTTCGATGCGGTGGGCCAGACCAAAGATGGGCAGGCGTATGCCCAGCCGCCGGCAGAGGTCGTTGGTCAGTGCATTGCTCATGTCCACAGCTCCGGCTCCATGTCCAGGCAAGGGTGCTGCGGCAGCGCGGCGGCGCGCCGCAGCACATGGCGGCCGATCAGCGTCTTGTGAATCTCGCTGGTACCTTCGCCGATCTGGTTCATCTTGGCGTCGCGCAGGAAGCGCTCGAGCGGGAAGGCCTTGAGGTAGCCGTTGCCGCCCAGCAGTTGCAGGCAGTCGACCACGATGCGCATGCACAGGTCGGTGGCATGCAGCTTGGCGATCGATGCATGGATGGCCACGTCGGCATCGCCTGCGTCGTAGCGCTGCGCGGTGCTGTAGACCAGACAGCGTGCGGCCTCGATCTGGGCCGCCATCTCGGCCACCATCCACTGGATGCCCTGGTGCGCACCCACCGGCTGCCCGAAGACCTGGCGCTGGTTGGCGTACTGGGCGGCAATCTGCAGCGCACCTGCGGCGCGGCCCAGCGCGATCGCAGCGTGGCCGATGCGTGCGCGCAGCAAGGTGTCCTGAGCCAGCGCCATGCCTTCGCCTTCCTTGCCGAGCAGGTGCTCCGGCGCGATGTGCACGTCGTCGAAGCTGACCAGCGCGATCGGCACGCCGTACCAGCCCAGCTTGGGAATCACCGGCGATACCGTGATGCCGGGCGTGTCGCGCGGTACGACGAAGGCGCTCAGTCCGCGGCCGCCGCCGGGACCGTCCGCCTGGCGCGCCACCACCACGAACATGTCGGCCACGTTGGCGCGCGTGATGAACTTCTTCTGGCCATTGAGCGTCCAGCCGCCCTGCGGCGCCGGTGCATAGTGCGCTCCCAGCCGCGCCACGTCGCTGCCTGCGCCGGGCTCGGTCAGTGCGAAGGCCGACTGGCGTGCGCCGCTGGCCAGGTCGGGGATCAGCGCGCTGCGCAGCGCCTCGCTGCCGCCGGCCACGATGGGGCGCGATGACAGGTCGGTGCCTGTGACCAGCGAAGCGGCTGTCGAACACACGGACGCCACTTCCTCGATGATGCGCACGCGCAGCATCATCGACGCCTCGCTGCCGCCGTGCGTGCGCGGGAACGCGGTGGCGACGATGCCTTCGCGACATAGCAGCCGGAAGGTATCCCAGGCGAAGACGTCCTGCTGGGCCACGCGCTCGGCGTCCGGGCCGATGCGCTCGGCCACCAGAGTTTTCACGCGCTCAAGCAGTGCGGCTTCATCGGGCGACAGGCGCACAAGCGGGTGGTGGGATTCGGGAATCGACATGGGGTCTCCTTTGTTTCAGATTCGCCTCAGATGACGCCTGCCTCGCGCAGGCGGGCCAGTTCGGCGGCAGGCATTGCCAGCTCGCCCTGGTAGAACGCTTCGTTGTCCTGCCCCAGTGAACCGCCGGCGTGGCGGATGCGGCCGGGCGATCGGGCGAACCGCGGCACCACATTGGCCATGCGCACGCTGCCGAAGTCCCGGTCGGGCACGTCGCAAAGGGCCTGGCGAGCGCGCATGTGCGGGTCGGCCTCGATCTGGTCGATGCCGTAGACCGGGGCGATGGTGCCCTGCGCCGCTTCGAAGGCGGCCAGCACCGCCGCCAGCGGATGTGCTGCGCACCAGGCCGCGAAGATGCCGTTCAGCTCCTGGGCATGCTGCACGCGGCCGCGGTTGTTGGCGAAGCATGGCTCGTCTATCAGCTCGGGCCGGCCTATGGCGCGGCAGTTGTTGGCAAACATGGCATTGGTGCTGCCCGACAGTGATACCCATTGCCCGTCGGCAGTGCGGTAGACCGCAGCCGGTGCAGAGTACTGGTTGGCATTGCCCGAACGCTGATACACGGTGCCCAGCTGCTCGTGCTGGATGGGCAGGAACTCGAGCAGCTTGAGTGTGGCCTCGGTCAGCGACAGATCGATTTCCTCGCCCGGGGCCTGCGGGTTGCGGGCGCGGCGCCACAGCGCAGCCAGCACGCCTACCGCACCGAACAGTCCGCCGACGTTGTCGGCCAGTGGGTAGCCGGAGTGCATGGGCGCTCCCTGGGCTTCGCCGCTGATGTAGGTCAGGCCGCCCATGGCCTCGAACAAGCGTGCAAAGCCCGGCCGGTCGCGGTAGGGGCCGCTCTGGCCGAAGCCCGTGGTGCGCAGTATCACCAGGCTGGGCTGGGCCTGCCACAAGGCCTCTTTGCTCAGGCCCCAGCGGTCCAGCGTGCCGGGGCGGAAGTTCTCGATCAGCACATCGAACTGGGGCAGCATGCGCAGCAGCAGCGCGGCGCCCTCGGGCTTGCGCAGGTCGAGCGTGACCAGGCGTTTGCCGCGGTTGGTCACTTTCCACCACAGAGGCTTGCCGTCCTTGTGCGGTGGGAAGTCGCGCATGCCGTCGCCTGCGCCGGGCAGCTCGGCCTTGACGACGCTGGCGCCGTAGTCGGCAAGGAGGGCCGCGGCCGAGGGCGCGGCAATGATGGTGGCGATGTCCAGGACGCGCAGTCCGGTGAGAGGTCCGTTCATGGTGTGCATGTCTCCTGCAGGTCAATGTAGGAAACAGCTAGCCGCGAGCCAACCAGAAATATGAGAATCAGATATCTCGTTTTCAGATGGATGCAGAAGCTGCCATGACCCACGCCACCGAAGCCCTGGAGTTGCTGACACTGAAGTCGCTGAGGACGCTGGCCGCTGCGATCCAGGGCGGCAGCCTGACACGCGCGGCCGTCGAGCGTGGACTGGCGCAGTCGGCCGTGAGCCGGCAGATCGCCGAACTGGAGCGCGCACTGGGCGGCGCGCTTTTCTATCGCACCGGACGCGGCGTCAAGCCCACGGCACTGGCCGAGCAGATGCTGCCGCGCGTTTCGGCTTTGCTGTCCGAGGCCGAGGCGCTGGTGCGCCTGGGCAAGGAGCTGAACGGTGTGCCCAGCGGCCTGGTTACGCTGGGCCTGGTGCCGGGTGTGGCCGGCTTCATGGCCGCGGCACTGTATGGCGAGGTGGCGCAGCGCTTTCCCGAGATCCGGCTGCGCGTCATAGAGGGCTATAGCGGAGACATGGAGGTGGCGCTGAGCCAGGGCCGCATCGACATGGCGATCCTGAACCGCTACCGGGCCAGAGGCAGCAACAGCTACCGCAAGCTGGCCGATGCGCAGATCTGCGTGGTGGGCCGCCAGCGTGTGCTGCAGCGCATGCTGGCGCCGGCGGATACGGCCCTGCCGGTCAGCTTGGCCCTGCAGACGCTCGAGCGCCTGCCGCTGGTGCTGCCGGTGCCTCCCAACGCCATCCGCAACCTGCTCGATGAGCAGACAGGCCGGCAGGGGCTGCACCTGAACGTGATCCTGGAGGGGAGCTCATCGGTGATCCTCAAGAGCATGCTGGCTCGGCACGACTGCGCCACGCTGCTGCCGCGCCATGCCGTCAGCGAGGAGCTGGCCTGTGGCAGCCTCGCAGCCATTGCGCTGGCGGAGCGGGTGTTTCGTCAGCATGTGGTGCTGGCTACCAGCAGTCAGCGTCCTTTCACTCTGGCAGGCAAGGCGGTGGCGGCCCTGGTAGCCGAGACCGCCGGTGCCTTGATGGCCCGACAGGCAATGCTTTGAGATCGTGGATCAGAGGTTTTCAGGGGTAAGCATCGATTGCTAAGTAGTTTTATTTATGACATTTCGCGAGAAGCGAACCGATAATTTCGCGCATATCCCCGGTCGGCAAGCTGTCTTGACCCGCCGGCCTGCACGGGCACTCCGCCGTCCGCATGTTGCGGCGAGGTGCCCGTGACCCACTGCTGCCTGTACATGTCCATACCACGCCGCTCTCTTGTCGCGACCGCCGCCCTGATGGCTGCGGCCGGTTTTTCCGCTCCCGTTCTTGCCGCCGCCGATGCCTGGCCTGCCACCAAGCCCATCACGCTGATCGTGCCGTTCAGCGCCGGTGGCAATGTGGACACCACGGCACGCCTGATCGGCCAGAAGCTGGGCGAGCGCCTGCACCAGTCCATCGTGGTGGACAACGTGCCTGGCGCCGGCGGTGTGCTCGGGGTGAGCAAGGCCGTCAAGGCGCCGGCCGACGGCTACACCTTGCTCATGGGCTTTGACGGCCCCATCAGCATTGCCCAGCTGGTGAATTCCGCCGTCAAGTACGACGCCGAAAAGGATCTGACCCCCGTGGGGCTGACCACCATCGCCCCGGTGGTCGCCGTGGCCCGTCCCGGCCTGCCGGCGCACAATCTGAACGAGCTGATTGCACTGGCGCGTTCCAAGCCCGGATCGCTGACCTACGCCACTTCGGGCGTGGGCACCATGCTGCATCTGGCCATGGAAATGCTGCAGGAGCGCGCCAAGATCAAGCTGGTGCATGTGCCCTACCGCGGCGGCGCCCAGATCACCAGCGACGTGATGGGCGGCCAGGTCGATGTGGGCATGCTCACCACTGTGAGTGCCGTGCCCATGATCCAGCAGAAAAAGCTCGAAGGTCTGGGTGTGACATCGGCCAGGCGCATCGATGCCATCCACGCTGTGCCCACCTTTGGCGAGACGGCCGAACTCAAGGGCTTTGACCTCAACACCTGGACGGGGCTGTTCGTGCCCGCCAAGACGCCTCAGGCCGTGGTCACGCGCCTGGCCACCGAGCTCGATGCCGTGCTCAAGATGCCCGATGTGCGCAAGCGCCTGGAAGACGGTGGCGCCACGCCCGGCTCCGGCACCCAGGCCAGCTTCGTCCAGTTCCTGAAGAAGGAAAAAGCCGGCTATGCCCAGATCGTGAAGTCGGCCAACATCCAGGCGGAATAAGCCATGGTCGCGCCTCTGAACCCGGTGCATGCCGAGATCCACCCGCCCGTGCTGCCCGAAGTGGCGGCCGTGGCGGCCGAGATGCTGGCCCTGCGCCATGATCTGCACGCCCATCCCGAGCTGGCCTACGAAGAGCACCGCACCGGCGATATCGTGGCCGCCAGGCTGGCCGAATGGGGCTACGAGGTCCATCGCGGCCTGGGCGACACCGGCGTGGTGGGGACGCTGCGCTGCGGCGATCACCTGGATGGCAAGCGCCTGGGCCTGCGCGCCGACATGGATGCACTGCCTATCCGTGAAGCCACGGGCCTGCCCTATGCCAGCCGTCACGACGGCAAGATGCATGCCTGCGGCCACGATGGTCACACAGCCACCTTGCTGGCCGCAGCCAGGGTGCTGGCCGGGCACAAGAACCAGCTCCAGGGCACGCTCAATCTGATCTTTCAGCCCGCCGAGGAAGGTCATGGCGGTGCGCAGAAGATGGTGGAGCAGGGCCTGTTCGAGCTGTTTCCCTGCGATGCGCTCTACGCGTTTCACAACGAACCCGGCTACCCGGCCGGGCAGTTCGGCTTCCGCTCGGGCGTGATGTATTCCAGCTCGGACACGGCCATCATCACCATCCGCGGCAAGGGCGGCCATGGCGCCATGCCCCACGTGGCCGTGGACCCCATCGTCGTGGCCTCGCATCTGGTGCTGGCGCTGCAGACCATTCGTTCGCGCGAGATCGACCCCAACGACATGGCCGTGGTCACCATCGGTGCCATCCATGCGGGCGATGCGCCCAATGTGATTCCGGAAACCTGCGAGCTGCGCGTGACCATTCGTGCGCGTTGCCCCGAGGTGCGCCAGCAGCTGCGCGAGCGCATCACGGCCATGGCACATGCCCAGGCCGCCGTGCACCGCGCCACGGCCGAGGTGGACTACAAATGGCGCTATCCGCCCGTCATGAACGACAAGAACGCGACCGATTTCGCAGTCGGTGTGGCACGCGAATTTCCGGGTGAGCAATGGCTGATTCCCGATCTGCAGCCGCTGCAGGCCAGCGACGACTTCGCCATCATGCTCAACCAGGTTCCCGGCAACTATTTCATCGTCGGCAACGGCATGGGCGAGGGCGGCTGCATGGTGCACAACGCTGCCTATGACTTCAACGACAACCTGCTGCCCGTCACGGCCTCGTTCTGGGTCAAGCTGGCCGAGAGCTATCTGCGCCGCGACTGAGTTTTGTATGAGTGAAATTGCATCCGTGGTCGATCTTTGCGGCCAGAACCTGCCCGGCTTCGACGCCACGACCGACTACTGGCAAGCCATCGTCACCGAGGCCGAGCTGCCCCAGTCGCCGCTGCCGCCCTATGCGAAGAGCTACCCGGCCAGACTGCCCGACGGCCGCTATCTGCTGCTGCCGCTGCGCGGCATGCCGACAGCCGATGGCTCGGCACCGGACCGCTGCGTGGCCTCTCTGATTGCCAATCAGGCCTCGTTGGAGGTGGTGGAGCAGCTGGCGCTGCATATGGCGCAAGGCGCGGGGGCGCATGATTTCGATGTGATCATAGGCCTGCCCACGCTGGGCCTGGCCTTCGCGCCGCTGGTGGCGCGCCACCTGGGTCACCGCCGCTATGTGCCGCTGGGCTATTCGCGCAAATACTGGTACCGCGACGAGCTCTCCGAGCCCGTCAGCTCCATCACCACGCCGGGCAAGGGCAAGCTGCTCTATATCGACCCCAATCAGCTGAGTCTGATCACTGGCAAGCGCGTGCTGGTGGTCGACGATGCCGTGAGTTCGGGCACAACCATGGTGTCCGGTCTCAAGCTGCTGGAGCGCTGCGGCGCCGAAGTGGCCGCCATCGCCGTGGCCATGCGCCAGGGCATGCAGTGGCAGCAGAAATTGGTGCGTGCCGATGGCAGCGCCATCCCCGTGGTCGCGGCCTACGACTGCCCGCGCATGGAGCGCCGTGCCGACGGATGGTGGCCTGAAGGCTCATAAAAAGAGAGCTGCTGGCGAATTTCATATATGAGTTTCAGGCTGTTTATGCCTTGAAATCATTTTATGAAATGCGTTGTAAGCTCTTGTTTATATAGCAATCAAGGCCCGGAGCAGGAGCGAATCAGGTCAGCGCACCGCGCCCGTCCACGGTGAAGATGCGTTCGACCACGCCCTTGAGCCGTCCGCCGCGCACGCCGATCAGATGGTCGTGCAGATTGACCGTGGGGTCGCAGTGGCCGGGAATCAGCCACAGCGTCTCGCCCAGCGCGGGCAGCCAGCCGCTGTGGTTGCCGGCATCGGCATCGGGGTGCAGCACGCCATGCTCGTCGCCGCCGTTGGCAAAGCGCAGCGCGTTTTCAGGCGGCAGCGCATGCAGCCTGGGCAGGCCTGAGTCTATGGCATGGGCCTTGTGGCCGGCGTCGCAGACGGCATGCCCGCTGCTGAGCGACATGACCTGGGTCTTGACGTAGAGCGCATGCTCGAACAGGGGCTGGGCCGCGTCGCGCTGGTTGGCCGCGTAGTCTGCATCCATGAAGAGGAAGGAGCCGGGCTGTATTTCTCCATAGATGCCGCTGGCGGCCTCGTTGACCATGGTGCCCGTGCCGGCACCCGTGATCAGCGGTATGGCCAGGCCGGCGCGGTCGAACTCATGGCGCGTGCGGTTGACGAGCTTGAGCACCTGGTCAATGGCTGCCCTGCGCTCCTCGGCGCTGCGCAGATGCTGGGCGCCGCCATGGTAGGCCTGCAGACCCGCAAAGCGCAGCGTGGGCTGGGCCGCAATAGCCTGTGCCAGCACCAGGGCGGCTTCGCCGGGCTCTGCGCCGCAGCGGTTCTGGCCGACATTGATTTCCACCAGCACATCCATGGCCGCATCGCCTGCCTGCGCATCCTGCAGGGCCCGCGCCAGCCGGGCGATGCCTTCCTCGCAATCCACGGCCAGGGCCAGCCGGCCGCCCTGTGCATTCAGTGCCTTGGCCAGAGCCGCCACGCGCGCCAGCTTGGTCAGGCCAATGACTTCGTTGCTGATGAAGATATTGGTGATGCCGCCCTGAGCCAGTGCCTCGGCCTCGCTGACTTTCTGCACGCAGTGGCCGCAGGCGCCGGCATGCTCGAGCAGATGGGCGATATGAGCGCTTTTGTGCAGCTTGGCATGCGGGCGCCAGAGCACGCCATGCTGCTGGGCAAAGCGGGCCATGCGCTCGATATTGCGGTCCATGGCGTCCAGGTCTATGACCAGGGCGGGTGTGTCTATGCGTTTGACGGCCTGGCCGACCAGGGTCTGCAAATGCTCAGGAATGTGCTTCATCTCGGCTGCCTTGCTGAAGGTGTGCGGTATCTGCCCAGCCTACCAAAGACAGGCCGTCAGGCGTCCAGAGCAGGCGATTGATGGCGCAGTTGCTCAGCTCCCAGGTGCGGGGCGTCTGGAAGTCCTGGCGCGTGGCCAGGCGGTAGAGCACGTCCATCACACCGCCATGGGCGACCAGCACGATCTGCTCGCCCTCATGCTGGCGCGCAATCCCGTCCACGGTGGCAAAGATGCGTTCGCGCAAGGCCTGCAGCGAGTCGCCACCGCCGGGCGGGGCATAGGCCGGGTTGCGCGTGCGCCAGAGCTGGGCGTCCTCGGGCTGGGTGGCTTCCACATCCTTGAAGGTGCGGCCCTGGAAATCGCCGAAGCAGCGCTCGCGCAGGCCGGTGGTGGTGTGCAGCGGGGCACCGGATCTCTGGGCAATCGCCTGCGCCGTGACATGGGCACGCTGCAGGTCGCTGCTGTAGATGGCGGCAATGCTCTCGTCGGCCAGCGCCTGGGCTGCCTGCTCGGCCTGCCACAGGCCGGTGTCGTTCAAGGGAATATCCAGATGCCCCTGGATGCGTCCATCGACGTTCCAGGTCGTCTCTCCGTGCCGGATGGCAATGATGCGCGTGGCGTGCATGTCTAGGCTCGTTCAGCGTAGGTTGTCTTGTAAGGCAGTCATTGTCTTGCAAACAAAGCATGCCATTGCCTATGTCGGCAGTAGCATGCTTTGCACAGGGGGAAACCTGGGGGTTTTCTAGTTGCTCCTTGGAAACGCGCGTGAATCTTCCATTTCTGGGCGTGAGCAATCAAACTCGGGATCAGGCACGTCCCCCGCTTGCTCGGCCCTGGCTTGTGAATTAGTTCGCTACGGCACCTGAAATTTTCACGACGTTGGCCCACTTTGCGTTCTCCGACTTCACGTAGGCCAGAAATTCTTCGGGTCGAGAAGTCCGGATGGTCACACCTCTTTCCTCCAGCTTTTCGCGAACCTGGGGATTGGCAACGCTTTTGGCAATGGCGCTGTGCAGCTTATCCAGGATAGGGCGGGGCAAATGGGCTGGCGCCATCACGCCAACCCAGGCATCCACGACCATGTCCGGTAGTCCGGATTCGGCTGCGGTAGGCACATCTGGCAGTTGCGGAACCCTCTCGCGAGAAGTGATGGCCAGAGCACGGAGCTTTCCTGCCTTCACCAGCCCCAGCGCCGAAGGCAGATTGTCGAACATCACATCGATCTGCCCTCCCACCAGGTCGGTGAGCGCAGGGCCGCTGCCCTTGTATGGCACATGTGTCAGATTCACGCCGGTCAGAATTTTGAAGTACTCCCCGGTAAGGTGCGGTGAAGTGCCGGCACCTGGCGAGCCAAAATTCATCGCGTGTTGCGCTTTCTTGGCATGGCTTATCCAGTCGCCAAGAGTCTTCACCGGCGTGGATGGGTTCACCAGTACCAGGTTGGTGTAGTAGCCCAACTGGGTGATCATGGTGAAATCTTTGATGTGATCGAAAGGCAGGTTCTTCTGCAACACCGGATTGATGCCATGGGTAGCCAAGGTGCCTAGATAAATGGTGTAGCCGTCCGCAGGCGCATTCGCGATGAACTGAGAGGCGATGTTGCCGCCGGCGCCAGGTTTGTTCTCGACAATGACGGGCCGCTTCAGCTCTTCAGACATCTGTGCGGCAACAATGCGCGTCACAAGATCTGTGGAACCCCCAGGCGGGAACCCAACCACGAATTTGATGGGCTTGCTTGGGTAGGTGTCCGCGTGTGCACTGAAACCTAGCGCAACCATTCCTGTAGCGGCGCTTGCCAGCGCCATGCGGATCAATGTGCGCTTTTTCATATCGTCATCCTCCAGTGATTTAGTGTGAAGTGGCCTTAAGCCGAGCGGAATTTCTGAATGAGCTCATCCCGGAGCTGGCGCTTTTGCACCTTGCCCAATGAGCTTCTGGGCAACTGGTCAATGATGTGAATGGTCTTGGGAGTACGCACAGCCCCCAGTGCCTCACGTACATGGGTGCGCAGCGCGTCATTGCTGCTGGTGCGCCCTTGTTTGAGTTCAACGACGGCCTCGACACGTTCACCCCAATGCGCATCGGGAATTCCAAAGACGACGCTTTCAGCCACGTCGTCATGGCGTGCCAACACATCCTCTACATCAGATGGATAGACATTGAATCCGCCGCTGATGATCACGTCCTTGGAGCGCCCTTTGATGAACAGATAGCCGCGTTGATCGAGATATCCGATATCGCCGGTCCTTAGCCACCCGCCTGAAAGCACTTGGCTGGTTTCATCCGGCATATCCATGTAGCCGCTCATGAGCAAATCACCACGAGCAACAACTTCTCCGAGCTCGTGTGCAGCACAAAGGCTGCCGTCTTGCCGCATGACCGCCAATCTGGTCAGCGGGCCAGCCTTGCCGGCGCTGCCAAGGTTCTCGTTCAAGGCGCC
The DNA here is from genome assembly GCF_014076415.1 of Comamonas testosteroni. Lineage (NCBI taxonomy): Bacteria > Pseudomonadati > Pseudomonadota > Betaproteobacteria > Burkholderiales > Comamonadaceae > Comamonas > Comamonas testosteroni. The sequence continues at coordinate 5,339,962 of NZ_CP043568.1, read as the reverse complement.
ATCGTCGCCAGGCATGCCTGCAATGATCACAGGCGCTTCGGTCAGGCCATAGGTCACGCCGACCACGGGCCCCAGAAGTTCCCGTGCCTGCTGCAGGCGCTCGAGGGTCGCGCCGGCTCCTCCGTACAGCAGGTTCCTGAGACTTTGAAGCGTTCGCGGCCGAATCGCCTGCTCGTCCAGCATTTGGTAGAGCAAGGTGGGTGGTACCCAAGTGCCGCTGACATCATGTAGAGACATGGCATCGAGCAGTTGTCCTGCCTTTGCACCATCCATGATCAGCAGACAACCACCTGCAGCCAGCACAGGAAGAACAAAGGTGCCAGCTCCATGCGTCATGGGAGGACTTAGCAGGAAGCGCTCCGACTTCCGTAGTTTGTAGACTTGGCGCAGTGACACAACCATCGTGTTGATGCAGCGCGCAGATTGCAGAACGGCCTTGGGACGACCGGAGGATCCGCCTGTGAATTTGATGGCGAAGATATCCTCGCTATCTGCCTCCTGAATCTCTGGCACGGAATCTGTCGTCTGAGCGATTTGTGCATGAACATCGAAATCCGCATCAGACTTTCTTTGGCCGATGAACATCACCGGCACAGACTGAGCGGTGCGCAGGATTTCAGCCGACTGGTCCAGCACGATGAGATCCGGGCATGCCACCGTAATCTGCTGGCGCAGTTCGGCCTCGGGGTTCTTGGGCGTCAAGGGAATCAGCACACCGCGACACTGATAAATTGCAAGAATGCTCTCCAGCATGGCCATGCTGTTTCGGCATGCGATTGCCACTCTGGGGCGTTTGCTGCCGGAAAGGCGCTGAAAAGCCGCCGCGACAGAGTTCACCCGTTGAGCAAGCTCCCGAAATGTGACATGTTCCGTAGCTTGACCATCGGCGCTGAGTTCTGAGGCTGCTGGCGCATCTGGATAACGCAAGGCTGCTGCGTGAAAAAAGTCGATTGGAGTCATATGCCTTCGCCTTTTCAAGCCTTGTCCAGTACGGTGACCACGGCTGCAGCATCTTCAACCCGGATGAAGCCACCTCCGTTCTCTGCGACTGCGATACGCGCGCCTTGTACTTGACGCTCCCCTGCTTCGCCACGCAACTGGGTAACCAGTTCGTGCAACTGGATGATGCCTGTAGCCGCGATGGGATGCCCTTTCGACACAAGGCCGCCAGAGACATTGACGGGGCACTCGCCACCCAGGGTGGTTGCTCCGCTGACGGTGTAAAACCCTCCTTCACCGCGAGCACAGAGCCCGAGGTTTTCTATCTGCAAAACCTCCGCAAAGCTCGAAGCATCGTGCACTTCAACGACATCGATATCCTTTGCGCTAATACCTGCTGCGGCATAGGCACGATCGGCAGCCAGGGACACGCAGTGGGATTCAAGTGCTTCGGGTGCGCGATGCACGGTGCTTGACACCCCCATGCCACGTACTCGGATCGCACGTATCCGGTTCACTCTGGACAGCGCTCGCTCGCTGCACACCACTGCGGCTGCAGCGCCGTCAGAGATTGGTGCGCACATGGCACGCGTGAGAGGCCAGGCGATGAGTGGAGTACCAAGCACCTCCTGGACGTTCATCGGTGCACGGTACTGGGCCAGCGGATTGAGTGCCGAATGGGTGTGGTTCTTGGCGGCTGCGTGCGCAATATGTTCCTGCGTGGTTCCATACATTTTCATGTGCATGCGTGCGAGTGATGCATACACGTCCATAAAGAAGCTTTGCTGCTTCCAGTCCCCCCCGTCCACGCGGGCCGGCCCAACGCCTTCGCCGATTTGCAGAAGTCCCTGCCAAGTGCTCTGCATTTCATGAATGTCGGTGCCACCGAAAAATGCTTGCATCATGGCTTGCCGCTTTTCCGGGTAGAACATCTTTTCTGTGCCTACGACGAGTGCAACATCAAATAGGCCTGCCTTGATGGCTGCGTAGGCTTGAAAGAGGCCGGAACTGCCGCTGGCACATGCGTTCTCTGTATTGAAGATGGGAATGCCGCTGAACCCCATGGCGGTCAAGGCACACTGACCTCGAATGGAGTTTTGAGCCTCCATCTGTCCTTGCCGCACATTGGAAAACCATGCCGCTTCAACTTCCCCTTGAGGCAGGCCTGCATCCAATAGAGCTCCAGCAACGGCCTCGTGCGTGAGTGCCTTGACAGACCTGTCAAGATGCCGGCCCAGCGGCGTATGAGAAATACCAGCAATGAATACGTCCATCGAATGTCTCCGAGATTTCGGCACTCTTAAATTCCAATATATGGAATAAAAAAGTCCATTTGCAAAAAACTTATCTCTGGACAAAGAATAGGATCAGATCCATATTTAGTACTAAGTTTCCACATATTGGAAAAATGGCACACGGAACACAAACTTTGGAAAGAGGCTTGGGGCTACTCAAGCTGGTGGCCGCACATCACCCATCGGGACTGCGTCTGACGGACCTTGCGGAGCTTTCTGACTTGGAGCTGCCCACGGTACATAGGTTGATGGCCTGTCTGATGCGTGAAGGCCTGATCACGCAAGGCGAAGTCGGAAAGCGCTATGTGCTCGGCCAGTACTGTCAGCAACTCGTCGCAGCCTCAAGCAATGAGATGCCGGTGCAGCACACATACGGCCCATTGATTGAGGAGATCGCGCGGACCACTGGCGATGCGACGTTTCTTGTCGTGCAAAGCGGATTCGATACGCTATGCATTGGTCGCGCCGTTGGGACCTACCCGATCCAGGCCCTGGCTGTAAGCGTTGGCCATCGGCAGCCGATTGGTGTCGGCGCTGGCGGCTTGGCCATGTTGGCGGCCATGCCCGTACGAGATTCGGATGCCCTGATACGCACCAACAGAGAGCGTCTGCCTTATTACCGTGATCTCTCGATGCCGGCGCTGAAGGCGATGGTGGCACAGGCCCGCGCAGACGGTTATGCAGTGATCGGCAACTATGCGGTTTCAGGCGTGATTGGCGTAGGCGTCGCGTTACATGACTCCATGGGAAACATCATTGGCGGAGTCAGTGTGGCATCCATCAAATCGCGCATGAACAAGGAGCGGCAAGAGCACGTGGCGCAACAGATAAAGCGAGTCATGGCGCAATATGGCTCTGTCGCATGAACCGGCGCTCCGTGTTTTACTTCGCTTCTTGTGCGCAATTCACGGCGCAGCAGGAGTGCGCGCCAAGAAAAAAGGTTCATCGAGGAATTCCGTGGAGATGAGCCCGTTCATTTTGTAATCTGACGGCTGCGAAGCTGACATCGGAGAACAAATCAAATGCTGGACTCGAAGTTATTGCAGGCTCTTGGCGGCTGGGAGGGCTACGAGGTTGAACGTGTGCAGTGGCCCCAGGGCGATAGCCGCACCGTGTCGATCTATCTGAAGCCGCAGGCCAGCATCATGCATTGCGAACGCTGCGGTGCGCAGTGCAGCCAAGTCCATGAGACCACGACACGGCGCGTGCGCGATCTGGCACTGTTCGAGTACAAGGTGGTGCTGCATGTGCCGCGTCGGCGTCTGTGGTGCGATAGCTGTGGTGGCCCGCGCCTGGAGAAACTCAGCTGGCTCGGTCGCTACCAGCGCGTCACAGACCGTCTGGCACAGGCGTGCAGCCAGTTGCTTCGCAGCAGCAGCATCAAGGCAGTCGCGGCCTTCTTCGATCTTGGGTGGCACACGGTCAAGTCCATCGACAAGACCTTATTGCTGGCCACTACCGCGCAGCCGCAATGGGAGCGGATCGAGTACTTGGCAATGGACGAGTTTGCGTTGCACAAGGGCCATCGCTACGCCACAGTCGTCGTCGACCCCATCAGCCGGCAGGTGCTGTGGGTGGGGCAAGGGCGCTCACGCGAGACGGCCCGCCAGTTCTTCGAGCAGTTGCCCGTTGGCGTTGCCCAGCGCATTCGCGCGGTTGCTATCGACATGACTACTGCCTACGAGCTGGAGGTCCAGGCCAACTGCCCCAACGCCGAGATCGTCTATGACCTGTTCCATGTCGTGGCCAAGTATGGCCGGGAGGTTATCGACCGAGTGCGTGTCGATCAGGCCAACTTGCTGCGCCAACAGCCCTTGGCGCGCAAGGTGCTCAAGTCCAGCCGCTGGTTGCTACTGCGCAATCGCAACAAGCTGCGGGCTCAACAAGCAGTGCAGCTCAAGGAGCTGCTGGCGGCCAATGAGCCATTAATGGCGGTATACGTCTTGCGCGATGAGCTAAAACAGCTGTGGTTTTACCGTCGTCCGGCTTGGGCGCATCGCGCCTGGCAGCACTGGTGTGAGCAAGCGCGCCAAAGCGGTATTACAGCACTGAGCACCTTTGCTCAGCGCTTGCAAAGCTACCTGCACGGGATCATCGCCCGATGCCGGCATCCGTTGAACACAAGTGTTGTCGAGGGCATCAACAACACCATCAAGGTCATCAAGCGCCGGGCCTATGGCTACCGCGATCAGGACTATTTCTTTCTGAAGATTCGCGCAGCCTTCCCCGGTAATGCGCGATGAACCAGAAAAAAGGCCTGCAACCACGGTCGCAGGCCTTTGGTCATTGCAGCGCTTGCGCTTCAAGCGCCAGCTGCCATGTCTTGGTGTCAGATCAGTGACTTGGCATTGTCCAGCACAAAGTCGCAGGCCTTTTCCTTGAGGTTGCTCTTGACCTTGTCCAGGCTGAAGCTCTTGCCGTCGGCGCCCGTGACCATGCCCATCAGACCATTCTGGTAGCCCTGGTCCTTGGGCTCTTCCTTCTGGCCCAGGCCCAGCTTGCCCAGCAACTGGTTTTTGACCTGGGCGGCCTTGTCGGCGTTCAGGTAGTTGTTCTTCATGCAGTAGGTGAGGACGCCTGCGGCATTGCTGGCCGTTCCGGAGCTCAGGTTGCCCAGGCCCAGGGCCGACAGTGCCGAAGAGCCTCCGGAGCCGCCGAGCATGCCGCCCAGGCCCGAGGCGCTGGAGTTGCTCTCGGCCGCGCCGCCGCCCAACTGGCCGCGCAAGGCATCGCCGAGGCCGCTGGCATGGGCGCTGAAGGAGCCCGCGGCCACTGTGGCGCAAAGCAGGGTGGAGAGAGCAAGTTTCTTCATGACAGTCATCCTTTTCATGGCGAGGGCCCAGGCAGGAGGCCCCGGTTAAAGCCGAGCAGCACGTTAGCACGCGGCAGGCCCGGCAACTGTTGAAGATTGCAAATCAACGTGCCGGTGCCGCGTTGGCCGGGGTGGCTGGCGTGGCCGGTGTGGCCGGTGTGGCGGGCTGCGCGGGTGCTGCAGGCGTGCCGCTGGCCGGCTGAGCTGCCGGTGGCTGGATGACGGTGCGCACATTGCGCGGGCCCTGCGGCGGCTTGGGGAAGCCCGTCAGCGCCGCATCAAACAAAATGCCGAAGATGGCCGGGTCGTCGGTCCACACATCCTGGCGCTGGGCCGAGGTTTCGTAGACGATCTGCTGGGTCTTGATGTCGCGCATGACGATGCTCACGGCGCGGTAATACTCCAGCGGCGGTTCGTTGAACATCATGCTGCCGCCAAAGCCCCAGCCGAAACCGCGGCCGTAGCTCATGCCCCAGCCCCAGCGCGGGCCCCAGTAGGGGTCGTAATAGGGCCAGCTGGCCCAGTCGCGCGCATAGCGGGCCAGGGCGCTGATCTGCACCACCAGGCTGGCGCGCGAATCATCGCGCGTCAGGCCGACGCGGGCCAGCGCATGCTGGGCCTGGGCTTCCACGGCCGCGAAGTTCAGCTGGCCTTGCTGCGAGGGCAGGGTCTCCAGCCGGTAGGTGGCTGGCACGGGGATGGTGTTCAGTGCGGAAAAGCTCTGCACCGTGCTGTTGACCTCGCGCACCGTGCTGCAGCCGGCCAGCAGTGCCGTCGCAGTCAGGGCCACAAGGCCGATCCAGCGTAAGGAGGTTTTGCGCAGGTTCATGATGATTTCTCTGAAAACGACAAAGGCCCATGGAATGGGCCTTTGATTGGACAGCAGGGTCCGGTTTTAGTTCAAAAGTCCGCTCAGGACAGTTGTACCACTTGTACTCCGCCGGGCAGGGCTGCCATGGTTGGCAGCTCTTCATGGTCAAAGGCCATGTCGCCGTTGGGATCGGCAATGCCCGTGGCCTTGGCGTTCCTGAAGTCGTGCAGCTGGGGGTCCATCATGTGCGTGGTCACGATATTGCCCATGGCGCGGAACATGCTCTCTATGCGGCCGGGGAACTTCTTGTCCCACTCGCGCAGCATATTGCCCACGGCCACGCGCTGCAGGCCGTCCTGGCTGCCGCAGAGGTTGCAGGGAATGATGGGGAAGTTCTGGTACTGGGCCCAGCGCGTCGTGTCCTTCTCGGGCACATAGCACAGGGGACGGATCACCACATGCTTGCCGTCGTCGCTGACCAGCTTGGGCGGCATGCCCTTCATGCGGCCGCCGTAGAACATATTGAGCATCATGGTCTGCACGATGTCGTCGCGGTGATGGCCCAGGGCCACCTTGGTGCAGCCCAGCTGGTCGGCCACCTTGTACAAGATGGCGCGGCGCAGGCGCGAGCACAGACCACAGGTGGTCTTGCCTTCGGGCACGACGCGCTTGACGACGCTGTAGGTGTCCTGGTTCTCGATGTGGTAGTCCACACCGATGCTCTGGAAGTACTCGGGCAGCACGTGCTCGGGGAAGCCGGGCTGCTTCTGGTCCAGGTTCACGGCCACGATGTCGAACTTCACGGGTGCACGCTTTTGCAGCTTGCGCAGAATGTCGAGCAGGGTGTAGCTGTCCTTGCCGCCGGACATGCAGACCATGACCTTGTCGCCTTCCTCGATCATGTTGTAGTCGAGGATGGCCTTGCCCACTTCGCGGCACAGGCGCTTCTCGAGCTTGATCTGTTCGCGTTCGATCTTGATCTTGCCGGGCTTGGCGGCTTCGTCGCCGTTGGCGTTCTCTGCGGCCGCAGCATCGGCGGCTTCTGCCTCTTCGGCAATCCAGGGGTTGTCGTTTACTGCATTCATGGGGTTCACCATTGTCCGGTTTCGATGCGAATGGCTACTTCGCAGTCGTCAAAAATTTCCAGCTTCGCAATTTTCACACGCACGCCGCGCACGCCGGGCAGCTGCAGCAGGCGCTGGGCCAGCTTGCCGATCAGGCTCTCGAGCAGGTTCACATGCTCGGAGGTGCATTCGTCGATGATGATCTGGCGCACCTTGCGGTAGTCCAGCACATGGAGGATGTCGTCATCGCGCGGAGCCAGGGGCTGGGGGCCGAGGTTGAGTTCGGCGTCGACCTGGATCGGCTGAGGCTCTTGTTTCTCATGCGCAAGAATCCCCAGGCTGGCATCAAAGCGCAGGCCGGTGAGCGTGAGAATCTGTTGTCCGGAAGTGGAAGTCATGGAAAAGGGTGCGGCCTCGGTGGGCTCACATCATCGAAAAATCGCGCTCGAAGCGCTGTAAATGTTGGCCGCCGTCCACCAGCATGGTGGTGCCCGTCATGGATCGGTTTTCCAGTGCAAAGCACACGGCGGCGGCAATGTCCTCGGGCGAGGAGGAGCGTCCCAGCGGGCTCATGGCGTGCAGGGCCTCGAATTTTTCCTGGCTCAGCATATGGCTGGTCAGCGTCAGGCCCGGCGCCACTCCCACCACGCGCACGCGCGGAGCCAGCGCCAGGGCCAGCATGGTGTTGGCGGCTTCCAGAGCCGCCTTGGAGAGGGTGTAGCTCAGGAAATCGGGGTTCTGGTTCCAGAGCTTCTGGTCCAGCACATTGACCACGACGCCCTGGGCGGACTCTTCGCCTGCCGCCACGCGCTCCTGCACATGGGCGTGCAGAGCCTGGGACAGCAATATGGGCGCGCCCGTGTTGCTGCGCAGATGCGCTTCCAGCGCCACATAGCTGAAGCTCTGGGCATCGTCATGTTCGAACAGCGAGGCGTTATTGACCACGGCGTCGATGCGGCCAAAGCGCTCCACCACACGCGGCACCAGCGAGCGCACCGAGTCCTCGTCAAAGAAGTCCGCGTCAAAAGCCGCGCTGTCACCCGACAACTGCGCGCAGGAAGCCACGGTCTGCATGGCTTGCTCGTGGGAATCGCGATAGTGCACAGCCACTTGCCAGCCCGCGCGGGCCAGGGCCAGGGCCATGTCACGACCAAGGCGACGGGCGGAACCGGTCACCAATACTGTGCGTGGTTGGGCGGGTGAGGACATTCGTGGAAAATGCGGGTTGTGACGACAGAACCCTCAAGTTTAACGAGCGCCTTGCAATCCCGCATTGCCAAGGAGATTGCTGCCGTGGGCGGCTGGCTGCCTTTCGACCGCTTCATGGAGCTGGCGCTCTATGCGCCGGGCCTGGGCTATTACGCCAACGAAACGGCCAAGTTCGGCGCCATGCCGGAGTCGGGCAGTGACTTTGTGACGGCGCCTGAAATTTCACCTATTTTTGGCCAACTGGTGGCGTCCCAGTTGCGGGAAGCGCTACAAAAAACGAATACCCGCGAGATCTGGGAGTTCGGCGCCGGCACGGGCGCGCTGGCGCTGCAGATCCTTGATGAGCTGGCGGCTCAGGGCGCGTTGCCCGAGCGCTACACCATCGTCGATCTATCGGGCACGCTGCGCGCGCGCCAGAAACTGGCGCTGGCCAGGTACGAGCATCTGGTGCGCTGGGTGGATGCACTGCCCGAGGCCATGGAAGGCGTGATCATCGGCAACGAGGTGCTGGATGCGATGCCGGTGCAGCTGTTGCAGCGCACCAGGGGCCAATGGCATGAGCGCGGCGTGGTGCTTGGCGGTGACGGCGATGAAGCGGCCTTTGCCTGGGAGGACCGTCCCACCGAACTGCGCCCGCCTGTGGATATCGGCGGCCCGCATGATTTCCTGACCGAAATCCACCGCCAGGGCGAGGCATTTATCCACACCCTGGGCGAGCGTCTGGTTCGCGGTGCCGCCTTCTTCATCGATTACGGCTTCGGCGAGAGCGAGTACTACCACGAGCAGCGCCATATGGGGACCCTGGTCTGCCATTACCAGCATCAGGTGGACAACGATCCGCTGGTGCTGGTCGGCCTCAAGGACATCACGGCACACGTCAATTTCACGGGCACGGCCGTGGCGGCCCAGGATGCGGGCTTCGACGTGCTGGGCTATACCAACCAGGCGCACTTTCTCATCAACTGCGGACTTGCGCCCAGGCTCGATGCTGCCGGCATCAAGGCCCGCTCCATGGCCTCCAAGCTGGTCATGGAGCACGAGATGGGTGAGCTGTTCAAGGTCGTTGCCCTGTCCAAGGGCGTGGAGCCCTGGACGCCGCTGGGCTTTGTGCAGGGCGACCGCACATATCGGTTGTAACCCCCTGAGCGGCTGCGCCGCTTCCCCCAAGGGGGACGAGAACCTCGCTGCGCGGCGGCGCTTGCTTGTTGTCTCTGGCTTGGAGTGCGCCAGTTTTTATCAAATTGATAGCTACTGGCGCTTATTTTTTCTGGGCTGGAGGCTTGAAACCTTTGTGTTTTGCGATCAGCGGCTGACCGGGCTGCCGTTGCGCACGTCATAGGCTTTGCCGTCGGACAGGTTGATGCGATAGATCTCGCGCAGCACATTGCCGGAAAAGCTCAACTCCACCACAGACAGCGTATCGAGCGTGGTGGTGAAGCCTGCAGGCAAAACGCGATTGAGACGAGAGGTGGTGTCGTTCATGGCGCGTTCGATTTCGGGGGTGAAAGGCGTTTCGCTATAAACCAGGGTGTTGTGCGGATTGTGGCTGCTGACCAGCTTGTCGTTCTGCAGCTGATTGATGCCGCTCACGCCTGCGGTCTGCACCATGGTCTTGGCGGAATCGCTCATCCTGGCATAGACCGGGCCGGTGACGCGCGGCAGCGGACCGTCTCGCAGCGGAGCCATGGCCGTGGTGGCGCGGGTATTGAAATCCATCATGGACGTATAGGCCGCCCCCGACTTGACCACACCCAGATCCAGCCACCAGGGCTTGCCAGCTCCCTTGGCCGCTTCCGTGGTGTAGAAGGTCTTGAGCTGCACGTCCTTGAGCACGGGAGGCAATGCGGGCAGGGCCATCAGCATTTTCTGCGGAGTCCCGGGATCTGCACTGTGGATGTGCACTACGGTGATATGGGGCAGATTGAAGGTATTGGCTTCTTGCGTGAGCTTGAGCTTGTGCAACTGCTCGCTGACCACCGGGGTGACCTGGCTGTCCATGATGGCCATGGCGTCAGCCGGCAGCCGGTACACCAGCCCATAGGTGGTCTGATGCTGGCGGAACTGGGTGCTCGCCAGTGCGCTGTTGTCGATCTTGCTGCTGTTTGCCGTCGTAGTGGGCGATGTGCTGCATGCACTCAAGGCCAGAGCCAGCGCAACAGTGGGTGCCAGGGAAAGCCGGGATGGGTTTTGCATGAAATGCGTCTTTAGTCGTAAAGGGGCTGAAAAACGGGCGTGCATCTCTGCATGTTGTTTTTGAAGCCGTTCCCGTTCGGACTGTTGCAATTTAGGTCGGCTTTATGTCCGCGCTGTGACGCCGTTGAGCAGGCCAGGCGCCACGCTGCGAGCCTGCAGCTCGTACACTTCGCACCATGATTCGCTGGTTGATCGTCATTTTTCTGGCCCTGTTGCTCGTCAACGGGCTGCACGGCTGGCTGCAGCGCATAGGGCTGGGGCGTCTGCCCGGCGACTTCCGCTTTAGGCTGTTCGGCAAGGAATTCTTTCTGCCCGTGGCCAGCACCGTGCTGCTCAGCGTGGTGGCGGCGCTGATTGCCCGCTTTGTGAAGCTCTGAGAACGTAAACACGTTTTGAGGCGGGCCGACTTGAATCTGCAGGCTTTGGCTGCACATACGACCTGAGCCCGAGCAGTGCCTGCTGGCACCGTCAGGCATTGCCAAAGAAAGGTTGCCCCTGTGTCCGAATCCCTGCACTACGTCTGCCCTCATTGCCACACCACCAATCGCATCGCCAGCGACCAGCTGGGCAATCAGCCCGATTGCGGCAACTGCCATCAGGCGCTGGTGACGGGCGAGCCCGTGGCCCTGGACAACGACAGCTTTGCCCGGCACACCGGGCGCAGCCAGTTGCCCGTGGTCGTGGATTTCTGGGCTCCCTGGTGCGGCCCCTGCCGCATGATGGCTCCGGCCTTTGCCCAGGCGGCCCAGCAACTGGCGGGGCAGGCGCAGCTGGCCAAGCTCGATACCGAGGCTTATCCACAGGCCGCAGCACCGCTGGGCATACGCAGCATTCCGACCATGGTGATCTTCAAGGAAGGCCGGGAACTGGCCCGCATCTCCGGGGCCCTGCCGGCCTCGGAGATCGTGCGCTGGGTGCGTTCGGTGATCTGAGCGGCGGTTTCGCGGGAGCCGGCCCCGGCTAGGGGCCGGTCGGACTCTCAGGCGGCGATGTCCAGCACCACGCGGCCTTCGATCTTGCCTTCGTGCATGCGGGCAAAGATGTCGTTGATGTTTTCCAGCTTGTCGGTGGATACGGTGGCCTTGACCTTGCCCTGAGCAGCAAAGTCCAGCGACTCCTGCAGGTCCAGGCGCGTGCCGACGATGGAGCCGCGTACCGTGATGCCCTTGAGCACCATGGAGAAGATCGGCAGCGGAAAGTCGCCGGGCGGCAGGCCGTTGAGCGAAATCGTGCCCCCGCGGCGCACCATGCCCAGCGCCTGCTCGAAAGCCTTGGGGGACACGGCGGTGACCAGCACGCCATGGGCACCTTCGATCTCTCTTTGCAGATAGGCCGCCGGGTCGGTATTCATGGCGTTGACGGTGACGGTGGCGCCCAGCTGACGTGCCAGAGCGAGCTTGCTGTCATCGATGTCGACGGCCGCGACGTTGAAGCCCATGGCCTTGGCATATTGCACGGCCATATGGCCCAGACCGCCGATGCCCGAAATCACCACCCAGTCGCCGGGCTTGGCGTCGGTGACTTTCAGGCCCTTGTACACCGTGACCCCGGCGCAGAGCACGGGAGCGATATCGACAAAACCCACATTCGACGGCAGATGGCCCACATAGTTGGGGTCGGCCAGTGCGTAATCGGCAAAGCCGCCGTTGACCGAATAGCCGGTATTGGTCTGAGATTCGCACAAGGTTTCCCAGCCGCCTATGCAGTGGCGGCAGAAGCCGCAGGCGCTGTGCAGCCAGGGCACGCCCACGCGATCACCTTCCTTGACATGCTTGACGTTCTTGCCCACCGCAGCCACATGGCCCACGCCCTCATGGCCGGGAATGAAGGGCGGATGAGGCTTGACGGGCCAGTCGCCTTCGGCCGCATGCAGATCGGTATGGCAGACGCCGGAAGCAGCGATCTTGACCAGGATCTGATCGTCTGTCGGTCGGGGCACCGGCATTTCTTCAATCGTGAGCGGCTTCCCGAAGGAACGCACCACGGCGGCTTTCATGGTCTGGGGTAAGGACATCAGAGCACCTCCTTGAAGTAGAAGGCAAGGCCCAGACCTGTAGGCCGGACACTTGCCTGTCAAAGAACCATGCCGGTATGGCATGGGTGTTGCAGCCGGTTTCGTGACCCGCTGCATGGCCCTGGCGGAGCGAACCGTCGCGGCCATCTCGTACTGTGCAATGGCTGCAGCTTACCTTCTTTGACTTAACTCAAGCCGCGCCCATCCCTGTCGCTAGGGTCTGTTGAGATTTGATTTTTACCTTCCGGGGTGGCGTCACAATCGCGCTGTGATGCGATACGTTTTGACAGATGAACAATGGGCTCGTATGAGCCCATTGTGTTTAGGGAAGATTGGGGATCGAGGACGCAGTGGCTCCAACAATCGACTGTTCTTGGAAGCAGTGCTTTGGGTTGCGCGTACAGGTAGCCCTTGGCGAGATCTGCCGCCTGAATTTGGCAAGTGGAACACCGTCTTCAAACGGTTTCGCGACTGGGTCAAAGCTGATGTCTTTCAAAAGCTGTTTGACGCGGTCAGCGATCAACCGGACATGGAATACGTGATGGTGGATGCAACGATTGTGCGAGTGCACAGGCATGGACAGGGTGCAAAAGGGGGTCTGCGAGCCAGGCCATAGGTCGCAGTCGAGGTGGTTTGACCACCAAGATATTGGCGCTGACGGATGCCCTTGGAAACTTGATCCGATTTGTGTTGCTGCCAGGCCAACGGCATGATCTTCAAGGTGTAGAACAGCTGCTCGAAGGCATAGACCTGCGGACATTGCTGGCCGACAAAGCGTTTGACGCAGACTGGCTGAAGCAACACTTGCTGGCACAGGGTTGCCAAGTGGTGATTGCACAAAAGGCCAATCGTCGAGCGCCCTTGCAGATTGATATAGAGGTCTACAAGTGGCGGCACTTGATCGAGAACTTCTTTTGCAAGCTCAAGGAGTTCAAGCGCATTGCAATGCGCAGCGACAAGACAGACAGCAGCTTCGCTGCTGTCATCACGCTGGCATCGGCTGTGATCAATTCACGTTAAATCTCAACACGTCCTAGCACCTCGGTGCGCGGACTGCTAGGTACCACTTTCCAGATAGGCGGCAATCGCCTGCTCGCGCGCCTTGCTCACTGCGTCGCCAATGGCCTTGCCCTTGAGGCCGCGCTGCGCTGCGGCCTGGGCGACCGGACCGGTTTCCACGGCAAGCGCCGCCTTCAGGGCATTGCCCAGGCGCTGGCGCTGCGGATAGGCAGCCTCTTCAAAGCCCTGGCGTCCGCGCGCGTCGCATTCGCAGGCCTGCAGTGCTTCCTCGAAGCGCTGGGGCTTGCGTATGGCATCGCAGCGCTCGAGCAGGCGCAGCAGGGCGGCGGCATTGAGTTCGTGGCTGCGGTGGATGTTGCCATGCTCGCGCGCCACGACCTCGGCCAGCTCCTTGCAGTCGTTGGGCACGCGCCAGCGCTCGCAGACCTGCAGCAGCAGGCGGGCGCTGCGCTGTTCGTGGCCGATATGGCGGGGCAGCACATCGGCCGGCGTGCTGCCCTTGCCGAAGTCATGGCAGAGGCAGGCAAAACGCACGGACAGCGGTGCCTGCAAGCGGGCCGACATGTCCAGCACCATCATGGCATGTATGCCGCAGTCGATCTCGGGGTGGTATTCGGCGCGCTGGGGCACGCCCCAGAGCTTGTCGAGTTCGGGCAGCAGCCGGGCCAGAGCTCCGCATTCGCGAAGCATGTCGAACATGCGCGAGGGCTGTGGCTCCAACAGGCCGCGGCTGATTTCCTGCCACACGCGCTCGGGCACCAGGGCATCGACCTCGCCGGCCGCCACCATCTCGCGCATGAGCTCCATGGTCTCGGGCGCAACGGAGAAATCGGTGAAGCGCGCCGCAAAGCGGGCCAGACGCAGAATGCGTACCGGGTCTTCGCGGAAGGCATCGGTCACATGGCGCAGTACGCGATCCTTGAGATCCTGCTGGCCGTGGTAGGGATCCACCAGGTCTTTGAGGTCGCCGTTGCCTGTCCAGTCTGCGGGAGCGGCGATGGAGTTGATGGTGAGATCACGCCGCGCCAGGTCTTCTTCCAGCGTCACATCGGCGGCGGTGTGGACCACAAAGCCGCGATAGCCCATGCCGTTCTTGCGCTCGGTGCGCGCCAGCGCATATTCCTCATGGGTCTGGGGGTGCAGAAACACCGGAAAGTCGCGCCCCACGGGCACGAAGCCGCGCGCGCTCATCTGCTCCGGCGTGGCGCCGACCACCACCCAGTCCGTATCGTTGACGGGCAGGCCCAGCAATGCATCGCGCACTGCGCCGCCTACCTTGAAAACCTTGAATTCACTCATGCTGCAATGGTAGTGGCTGCGAGCCGGCGTGCAGATACCGCGATTGCGGGATTACGGACTCAGCGCTGCTGGCGATAAGGCTCTTCGAACTGCAGAAAGTCCTGCTCGGCCAGAGCCGCCTGAATCCATTCCTGGGTGGCGGGCAGCTGGGTGATGCGCTGTATATAGGCGCGTACCGGGGCCGAGGTCGGCAGGCCGTAGCTGTTGATGCGCATGCAGACCGGCGCAAAAAAGGCGTCGGCAATGCTGAACTGGCCGAACAGCATGGGGCCGCTGGCGATACTCAGCAGCGGGGTCCAGAGTTCTTCGAGCTGCTGGACATCGCTGCGCAGATCGGCATGCTCGGCCCAGAGCCGGGCGCCCGTCTCCTGCAGCTGGGCTTCGATATTCATGGGGCAGAGGCTGCGCAGCGCACCGAAGCCGCTGTGCATCTGCGCCACCAGACTGCGTGCGCGGGCGCGCTGGGCCACGGTCTGCGGCCATAGATGCTTTTCCGGAAAACGCTCGGCCAGGTATTCGCAGATGGCCAGGCTGTCCCAGATGATCAGTCCCTCATCGACCAGCAGTGGCACCTTGCCGGTGGGTGCGAGTGCCAGCGCCTGCAGCTTGAAGCTGGAGTCGGGCGCAAAGCTGTCAAAGCGCAGTGTGAGCTCTTCGAAGCTGATGCCGCTTTGGCGCATCAGCACCCAGGGGCGCATGGACCAGGACGAGTAATTCTTGTTGCCGATATAGAGCTTCATGGCGGACTCCTGTGTGATTTGCCGAGCAGCTTATCAAGCTTGGGCCTGGCGGTCTGTGTGTTTTGATTCCCCAGTCACGCCTGGGCGGCGCGGCGGATGATGTAATTGCAGCACTATGGCAAATACTTCGATTTCTTCTGCAAGCCCGGCCGCTCAGGTGGCCGGGGCCGGTCACCACAAGGGCGCGCTGGTGCTGTTCTCGGGCGGCCAGGACTCGACCACCTGCCTGGCCCAGGCCCTGGCCATGTTCGAGCGTGTGGAGACGCTGGGCTTTGACTACGGCCAGCGCCACAGCGTGGAGATGCAGGTGCGCGCCGGCGTGCGCGAGCAGCTGGCTCAGCGCTTTCCCCAGTGGGCGCCGCGTCTGGGCGAGGACCATGTGCTGTCGCTCGACGTGCTCAAGCAGATCGGCGGCTCGTCCCTGACCGAGGATGTGGCTTTTGCCATGCAGGCCGACGGCCTGCCCAACACCTTTGTGCCGGGCCGCAATCTGCTGTTTCTGACGCTGGCCGGCGCGCTGGCCTATCGGCGCGGCCTGACGGTGATCGTCACCGGAGTCTGCGAGACCGATTACTCGGGCTATCCCGATTGTCGCGACGACACCATGAAGGCCCAGCAGCTGGCGCTGAACCTGGGCCTGGAGCGCCGGCTGCGCATCGATACGCCGCTGATGTGGCTGGACAAGGCCCAGACCTGGCAGCTGGCCCATGATCTGGGCGGCAGCGAGCTGGTGGAGCTGATTCGCACCGAGACCCACACCTGCTACCAGGGCACGCGTGATGTGCTGCACGACTGGGGCTATGGCTGCGGCAGCTGCCCGGCCTGCGAGCTGCGTGCATCGGGCTGGCGGAACTGGCGCGCCAGCCAGTCGGCGTCCTGAAATCGATAGCTGCTTGTGCTTTATCAAAAAGGACTTCAGGCTGAAAAAGCTATGAAGTCCTTTGAATGAAAGCGGTAAACGCTCCTCAATGAGGAGCATTCACGATGTCGGCCCGACTCAGGCGCTGGGGCGCGTGGCGATCTGTCCGGCCTGGATCTGTGCCGTCATCTGGCTGAGCCAGGCCTGGCTTTCCGGGCGCTCGAACAGAAAGTCCCAGATGGCATCGTGCTGGCGCGGTGTCAGGCCGAGCGCGCCATGGCGGCGCATATGTGCTTGCAGCCGCAGCACCTCGGGGTGCGTGAGCGGCAGCTGCATCACGGTCAGTGGCGGGCGCTGGCGGTAGCGGCGCTGGGGAATGTTCTTGCGGGGACGACTCATGGCAAAGCGATCAAAGCGATTCAAGGGTTAGACAGGCCAGACCACGCCGTTGTCGTTGAGGATGGCGTCCAGCGGCAGGTCATGGGCCTCGGGCTGGAAGTCATCGACATAGCCATTGGTGTAGCCCAGACCCACGGTGAAGGGGCGCGGGCTCAGCTCGGCCAGCGTGCGGTCATAGAAGCCGCCGCCATAGCCGAGGCGGTAGCCGCCGGCCGCGTAGCCTACGCAGGGGACAAACAGCAGCGTGGGCACCAGCAGTTCGGTATCCTTGGGCTTGGGAATGCCATAGGCGTCCTCCTCCATCGGGCAACCGGGGTACCAGGCGTGAAAACTCAGCGTCTTGCGCTGTTTGTCTATCACCGGCAGCCCGATTCTGCGCCTTTGTGGAGTACCCTGTAGCTCGCCATCTTCCTTCCAGCGATGCAGGGCTGGCAGCGGATCGAATTCACCCTTGATGGGCCAGTAGGCACCAATCACGGTATCGGGCCGCTCCATCAGCCAAAAGCGCATCACCTGCTGCAGCGCATCGGCGCGTTGCAGGCGATCTGGAAGGTTGAGGCGCAGTTCAATCAACTTGCGGCGTAACGCTGCTTTGTCCATCGGATAATTTCCTCCATGCACTGGCTGAAGATTTTGACACCGCTTTGTGCGGCTTCCCTGTTGACTGTAGCTGCTCCGTTTGCGCAGGCACAAAACCCGGGCGACGCCGTGTTGCTGGATATGCAAAAAGCATTCCGCAGCCGCAATCAGACGGCGCTGACCCAGCTCCTGCCCCAGGCTGCCGGCCACCCTCTCGAACCTTGGGCCGCTTACTGGGAACTCAAGAACCGGCTGGAGAGCGCATCGCCCGATGAAATCCAGGGCTTTCTGAACCGCTATGCCGGTACCTACCAGGAAGACCGCCTGCGCAACGACTGGCTGCTGCTGCTGGGCAAGCAGCGCGACTGGAACACCTTCAGCCAGGTCTATCCCAGGTTCCGCATGCGCGACGACAGGTCCGTCACCTGCTACGCCTTGCTGGCCGATGCCTTGCAAGGCCGGGGCGCGCCCAATGTGGGCCAGCAGGTACGCGATCTGTGGCTGGCACAGAAGGATGCCGATGACGGCTGCACCACGGCCGCCGGCCAGCTGTATGCGAACAAGCTGATCACCGACGCCGATGTCTGGCGCCGTGCCCGTGTGGCCACCGAAAACAATCGCCAGAAGGCTGCCCGTGATGCGGTCGCCATAGTCGCCCCCGAGGCCGCCGACCAGGTGGCGCAGGTGTTTGCCTCGCCCGCCAAATACCTGTCAGGCCAGAGCAAGGCGCGCGGCCGCGAGCGCAAGGAGCTGGCCCTGCTGGCGCTGATCCGCATGGCGGCCAGCGACCCCGATGCGGCAGCCACGCAGATCGACGGTGGCTGGGGTGCCCAGCTCAACGGCGAGGAGCGCAACTGGGCCTGGGCCGTGGCCGGCAAGCAGGCTGCCTTCAAGCTCTCGCCCGATGCCAATAGCTATTTCGGCAAGGTGCGCCGCAACGAGGACCTGAGCGACGACCTGCTGGGCTGGAAGGCCCGTGCCGCGTTGCGCGCCGGCGACTGGAAGGCCGTGCGCCGAGCCATCGACGCCATGGGGCCGGAGCGCACCGACCCGACCTGGTCCTACTGGAAAGCCAAAGCCATGCTGGCGGGCCGCCCCAATGCCGAGGAAAAAGCCGAAGCCCGCCAGCTGCTGGAGGACACGGCCGGCAGCCACAGCTTTTACGAGCAGCTGGCGCTGGAGGAAATCGGGCAGCGCATCACCGTGCCGCCCGCGCCCGCGCCGTTGACGGCGCAGGAAAAGGCGGCGGCGCGCAGCAACCCAGGCCTGAGCCGCAGCCTGTATGCCATCGGCATGGGACTGCGCAGCGAAGGCGTGCGCGAGTGGAACTATTCCACCAATCTGCACCAGCCCGGCGGCATGGAAGATCGCGAACTGTATGCGGCCGCCGATCTGGCCTGCGAGCGCCAGGTCTGGGATCGCTGCATCAACACCAGCGAGCGCACCAAGACCTTTGCCGACTGGAAGCAGCGCTTTCCCATGCCCTATCACGATACGGTGCTGGCCAAGTCGCGCAATATCGGGCTGGACCCGGCCTATGTCTATGGCCTGATCCGTCAGGAGAGCCGCTTCATCATGGATGCCCGCTCGGGCGTGGGCGCTTCGGGGCTGATGCAGGTGATGCCGGCCACGGCGCGCTGGACGGCCAGAAAGATCGGCATGACGGGCTTCACCCCCGACATGATCAACGACCGCGACACCAATATCACCATCGGCACCTCCTATCTCAAGCTGGCGCTGGACGACTTCGAGGGTTCGATGGCGCTGGCTGCCGCGGGTTACAACGCCGGCCCGGGCCGCCCGCGCAACTGGCGCAACGGCCCCACGCTGGATGCCGCCATCTGGGCCGAAAACGTACCCTTCAGCGAGACCCGCGACTATGTGAAGAAGGTGCTCTCCAACACCACCAACTATGCGGCGCTGATCACCGGCCAGCCACAGTCGCTCAAAAGCCGACTGGGCACCATAGGCCCGCGCCCGGCCAATGATCCCGAGACCATGAAGGACTTGCCATAGGCGGGTGTCTTGATGAGCTGATTGCTCATTTGATGATAGTGAAAAGCGCTCTGCCTGAAAGGTGCAGAGCGCTTTTTTATTGAATGCTTCAAGTGCTCAAACAAGACCCGCGCCGAGGCGCGCGTGAAATAGCACGCAAAGTCTCATGTAGGCAAATAACCTACAAACAGATGGCGAATGAGATTGGTTTGCGTTTACAAAAGTACATAATTGCAACCGTCAGAGCCCATAACGTCACATACAACCTCGGCTTTGTCTCCCTTTAGCTGCCTGCCAGCTGTCCAGAAGGCCCACCGGGCCGCCGCTTCCTACCCGTATCTGTGAACGACCTGCCCGAGGCAGGCCGAGGAGTCATCATGTCCAACGCAGCTTTCAGCCGCGCCCGCCATATTCGCTGGCAACCCCGTCTACTGGCCCTGGCCGCTGCCGCCGCATGTGCGGGCAATGCTTTTGCCCAAGCCAGGGAGTCCACCATGGAGGAGGTGGTGGTCTCGGCCTCCGGCTTCGAGCAGGAGCTGAAAAATGCCCCGGCCTCCATCTCCGTCGTGACGCGCCAGGAGCTTGAGACCAAGAACTTCCGCGATCTGGCCGAAGCCCTGCAGGGCGTGGAAGGCATTGATGTGATGGGCGGCACCGGCAAGACCGGCGGTCTCGATATCAGCATTCGCGGCATGCCCAGCGACTACACGCTGATCCTGATCGACGGGCGCCGCCAGAACGTGGCGGGCGACGTCACGCCCAACGGCTTCGGCGCCGCACTGACCAGCTTCATGCCGCCCATGTCGGCCATCGAGCGTATTGAAGTCATTCGCGGCCCCATGTCCACGCTCTATGGCTCGGACGCCATGGGCGGCGTGATCAACATCATCACGCGCAAGGTCAGCAAGGAGTGGGGCGGCGAAGTCAGCGTGGGCGCCGGCATTCCGCAAGACAGCGAATGGGGCAATCAGTACAAGAGCAGCTTCTACATCAACGGCCCCATCAAGCAGGACGTGCTGGGCCTGGCCGTGCGCGGCAGCACCTTCAACCGCGATGCTTCCGACTGGGTGCTGGCCCCTGGCGCCGCCCAGCCCGCACAGGCACGCAACCCCGCGCCGGCTCAAAGCCGCCAGCACAGCCTGGGTGTCAAGCTGACGCTGACGCCCAACCGCTATCACGACATCTGGCTGGATGTGGATCAGGGCCGCACCTGGTACAACAACGAAGATGGCCGTCTGGGCAGCCGTGATGCGGTCATCACCGACCCCAGCAAGCTGCCCGGCTACCGCGACGCCCTGCGCTTCAACCGCGATCAGATCAGCATCGGTCATACCGGCCGTCTGGGCTTCGGCACGCTGGAAAGCAGCCTGATGCACACCGAAACCGAGACCATTGGCCGCACCATTCCCGGCGCTTCGGTGCCCAAGGGCGACCCGCGTGCTGGCGCCGATCGCGAGTTGAAGACCACCAATCTGGTGCTGGACAGCAAGCTGGTGGCGCCCGTGGGCGATGCCCATATGCTGACCGTGGGCGGCCAGTTCTGGGATGCCAAGCTCAAGGACGGCCTGCTGCCGCAAAGCCACAAGCAGACCATGTGGGCGCTGTTCGTGGAAGACGAGTGGCGCCTGCGTCAGGGCCTGACCGCCACGCTGGGCGGCCGCTATGACCACCATGACGCCTTTGGCGGCCAGTTCAGCCCGCGGGCCTATCTGGTCTGGGATGCGACGACGAACTGGACCTTCAAGGGCGGCGTGAGCCAGGGCTTCAAGGCTCCGCGCCTGAATCAGCTGATCGACGGTGTCAGCGGCATTAGCGGCCAGGGCCAGACCATCAATATCGGCAACCCCAACCTCAAGCCCGAGACCAGCACCAATGTGGAGCTGTCGGCCCTGTTCGACAACAAGGCAGGCTGGACCAGCGCGGCCACCTTCTTCCACAACGATGTCAAGGACAAGATCGCCTCTGGCGGCTCCTGCCTGACTTCGGCCATCTCCAGCTGCGCCTTCAACCCCACGGCCGATTACTCCATCAACGTGGACAAGGCCAAGACCTGGGGTCTGGAGCTGAGCAGCCGCGTCCAGCTGGCCAAGGACTGGGCCGTCAAGGCCGGCTACACCTGGACCAACAGCGAGGTGATCGAGGGAGGCCGCAAGAACGGCCAGCTGGCGAACACCGCCAAGCACATAGCCAGCGCCCAGCTGGACTGGACGCCGACCGGCCAGTGGCGCCTGTGGGCACGCGGCGAGTACCGCAGCAAGAGCCCGCGCTTCAGCGGCTCCTACGACAATCTGAGCTCCGCCAACAAGGCCGTGTTCGATGCCGTGGGCGATATCAAGGGCTATGCGCTGTTCCATCTGGGCGGCAGCTATCAGGTCAACAAGAGCCTGAGCATCAACGCCAGCATCTTCAATCTGTTCGACAAGGATTTCCGCAAGTACCAGCAGGTGAGCATCAACGGCACGCCGACCTGGGTGAACAGCTATTTCCAGGGCGGCTCCTCGGTGTCCGGTGTGACCCAGGCCGGGCGTACCTTCTGGATCACGGCGAACATGAAGTTCTGAGGCTGAGCGCTTCACGAGCGACATGAGCTTTTGAATCAGGAGCTGTCAGCGCCTTTCACTCATCGATTTCAAACTGTTTTATGTATGAAATCAAAGGTGAAAAAGCGCAGGCAGCTCCTGTTTTTATATCCCTGATTATTGGTTACACTTCTTTACAAATATCGGTTCTGCGCATGGCAGACCCATACCGAGTGAGGGAGAAAGACGCAATGTCAGCAGCAAGAGTCCGCGTGTTCATCGCCACGCTGGGACTGGTCTGGGCCGGTGCCCTGATGGCACAGCCAGTCTACAAATGGGTGGATGCGCAGGGGCAGACGCATTACGGCTCGCAGTTGCCT